>NZ_JBHVZR010000024.1:0-47323 GCF_042879835.1 Pseudarthrobacter sp. NPDC058329 | reverse complement strand
GATCCATATTGCGATTCTTGCATCACAGTCAGTCCGCGAAACGACTCGGTGCCGTTTGGGCATCCGTCACCGAACGCACCGTTAGCCGAACCCTCAACGGGATAGTCTCTCCCAACGCCCTATGACCGGCGTCAGGGGTGTGACTGGCCAGTTGAACCACAGGAAGACGCAACTCTTAGAATCGCTCTCGCGGCGGAATAGCTGCTTTGACTTCATGGCGCGGAGAGATGCGGAGCGATGCCATGACGATCGACCTTTTGCTGCTCGCTCCCAACTAGGTCAGCGCCCGTCGGGCAACATCGACCTGAGTTCTTCTGCACGAGAAGCGCTGCGCTGGCGCTGGCGTCGGGTGAAACTTCGAGCCTGCATATCTAGGACTGCCCGGCTGCCGACCGCTCCCACGCCCAACAGTTGACCCACCCGACGAATTGCTTCGTCCACGTCCCCTGAATCCTCAATCACTTGAAAGACCTCGTCACGCCGATCCATCGCCTGCATCAAAGCTTCGAGGATCATCAATTCTTCCCTGTGCCGCTCATCCTGATCCATATTGCGATTCTTGCATCACAGTCAGTCCGCGAAACGACTCGGTGCCGTTTGGGCATCCGTCACCGAACGCACCGTTAGCCGAACCCTCTACGGGACAGTTTGGTGCTGGCGCTGGTTCTAGTGGCTATTCATATCAATTTTCTGATCACACCTTGCGGCCGTGGCACTGAACGCCGAGGCCTAGACTTGGCCCAATATCCATTTCGTAGGAATGCTGATCAGGATGTTTGAAACTTTTGCCAACAGCTTTACGCCATCGTCCATGGAGTGCGCCCCCTCAAGACATACGACTGAAGATGCGGTTCCAATCCTCCAAGATCTTTTTGAGGAATATGGTGGAACTACTTTCGATGGCGGTCTTTACCGAGTCCATAGCGCCGCATCCTCCCGAGAAGCTTCGGAAGCCGCTGCGTACGCATTCCCCGCTCTCAAGACCGCCTGGGTATGCTTTGGTTTTGACTGGCTGGGACGCCAGTTTGCCCTCGACTTTCATCGAGGAAGTCCAGAGAACCCTGAGGTAGTGCTCCTGGAACCAGGAACCGGAGAAGCATTAGAGGTACCCGTCGCTTTTTCTGACTTCCACGACTACGGGCTTTCCCGCTACAGGGACTCCTGTCTTCTACCGGACTTCTTCCGAAACTGGCGTGCATCGGGAGGACAGGAGCCAAAATTCAATCAATGCATCGGCTACAAAACGCCCCTGTTCCTCGGAGGCAGCGACGACGAATCAAATTTGGAACTAACCGACATTGACGTTTACTGGTCAATCACAGGACAACTCATCGTCGCCACCCGCGATCTTCCGGATGGTGCTTCCATTTCAAGTTTGGGGATACGCAACTGAGGCAGAGGCTTCCTGTGATGCCCTTAGCGCCAAGGTCCCATCCCTGGGCCTTGCAGGTTGAGCGTCCTAGTACCCAACCCTCAGTGGGACGACGGGGCCGGCCAGCTGGCCTGCTGGGTGTCAGCTTTCGTGGCTCTGTCCGCGCTGCTTCAAGAGGGCTCTTTGCTCCTCATGTTTGTGTAACGGGAGTGACTATGACACTGCCAATCGAGCGGTTCACTCCCCACAGGAGGACAGAACCGTCATCTTTCCTGACGGCTATGGTTTGTTTGACTGCCAAGATGTCGATGTTCTCGGGGTAAGCGTGCCCCGTCTTGGTGCTGAATTCTTCTCCAAATCTGCGGTTGATAAGAGGCCGAAGCAGTTTCTGCTTACGGGATGCATAGAACGCGAACCCAGCGGTGAGGACGAGGGCTACCCCCATGATGGCGAAGCTGATCTCTCGGGGAACCTCGATGTTTCCGAATGATAAAACGAGCGACAGGATCCAGAAGACTAGAAAGAGTAATCGCCACGAAACGTCCAGCGTTTTGTATTTTCGCATCTCGGGCAAGTCGATCGTGAAAGTGTTCGAGTCATTACCCATGGATCTCCCCCGATTCGGTGATGGGCAAATCCTATTACCCCGTCGTTTAGGCGAGAAGGCTAGTCGGGATCCTAAGGCCAGGCCAAGGGCCCGTAAGGGGCCGGTCCCGCAAATGTCCCATTAGACGGTGGCTGGCCGCGACGCTTCTACGCACCTTACGACCGCAATGCTTCTCCGCCGCGTTTGAGGAACCTCCAATGGGGCAATAAGTCACATCCGCTTTTGGAAATAAGTGATCAGCGGCGGCACTGAAATCAGGATGGTGACTGCCGCTCCAGCCGTTATATAAAGGATCTCCGCTTCTGGAAAGAGCGCGCGAAGGCCAAAAGAGATAAAAATGCCCGCTACTAGCCCAGAAATACAGAGAAGCAAAAGCTTTGGGAAGCCTGGTTCGCCCGCCATGTCGACCTCCTTGGTCACTGTCCTTCTCTCAACATGGTGAGGGGCTGCTTGAGGTGACCTTCACCCTGTGGTGGGCCAATCCTACGCGCCGTTTGAAAGCCAGCTGCTGATAGGCCTTTACTGTCCCATTTGAGGGTCCCTCACCGCGACAGTAGTTCTCTGACCTGCGGTTTTACACTGCGGCCGTTCAAGGTACTGCGTATACCCCGCCCGTAAAAATGCCCGGTGAAGGTAGCTCAAACGCGACACTCCAAAACAGGCCGCACTCGGCACTGACCGCCCCCCCTTGGCCGTGCCCCGGGTTGAGCCTTATGAACTGCTTTTCAGGGTGCCACGGTAAGGCGTGCAGGCCCTGAGCGCGCATTCAGTTACCTTCATAAGAGCCTGTTGCGACGATGGTTGGAAACCGCCCAGCCTGAGCTGTGCGGAGGGCTCCGCCTGCCCGCCAGTGGGCATAACCGTTCCCGCAAGCCCTGGGTTCCGCTGCGCTCCACCCAGGAACCGGTCCTGCGCTGCGCTCCGGACTGTAGAGCGTTGTTTGCCCTGCATCTGGCTGGGTTTGTTCTCCGCACCTAAACTGCCCGCAGGCCGGGGGCCCGACAGGGCTGGCCCGGTCCTAACCCGCCGGCTTTGTGTCTGCCGAGGAGGCCTCTGCCGGAAAGCTGCGGAGCATGGCGGCCATGCTCCGCACGCTCGCTGGGTCTTCCTGCCAGGGCTTGCCGTTCCGGGTGCAGGCATGAAAGCTTTTCACGGCCGAGTCCTTAGCCGCTACGGCGAGGTCGGCCCAGGCCTCCTGTAGTTCCGCCAGCTGCGCCGGCGTCAGCGGCTCCGGCACTGCCGGATCAATGACGGCTGTTGAACCTGCCATGCCGTCGGCTATCGCCGGGCGTCTCTTAAAAAAGCTTCGCAGCCACATAGCCCTTGCCCCTCTGAAGTAGATGTCCCGCCAGGAGGAGAACTCCCCCGAGTTCCGCTGCACCTGGCGAGATCGCTCCTACGCTACCAATGCGGGCAGGATCCCCGGCAAGAAAAGAGAGGGCGCGCATTCCAGGGAATGCGCGCCCGCTGCTTTGCAAACATCCTGCTGCTTACGCCTTCGAGCATCCCACAATGGGGTCGCGGTTGATTCTTAGGCCCGCCGCCACCGGCCAACTGGGGGGAGTGGCCGATGACGGAGGACAGTCTCATTTTACGCTCGCCAAGCCTGGTTTCCGCTGGCGCTTCAACCAGTTGAGGGGCGTCCGCTGGCGCGGCCGACTGTTGGGTGTTGCCGGTCGTCGCAGAGCTCCTGCCCGTCATCACCTGTTGTTTAGAAGCGTTTTTTGTGGCTGTCCTGCGGATCATACGGTTCCGCTCCGGCTCAAGCTCCTGACCCTTCGTTCCTCAGGGCCCTGCGGCACCGGGATTCTTCGACGGCGCTCCTGCGTCGCTTATTCCCTTACGAAGATTCCCGGCACCTTGCCCTGGCGGGAGGAGACGCCTCCGTCGGCCCCGTAGAGCACTTCGTGCCAGCAACAAAAAACAACTGGGGGAGCGGGGAAGCTGGCCGGTCACCATTGGCCGCCCCACCCACCAACCCTTTCGGCAAAAAAGGAGCACCACCACATGAACGCAATCACGATCAAGACCGTGACCACCGCTGACACCGGCGAAACCATCGACAACGTGCCAGCACTGGGCGATTACCACATGAACGACGGCTACGACTGGATGGACCTCATCAGCGAGCACGGCTGGGCTGTGATCCCCAGCTGGGGTTGTGACGGTTGGGATTTGGGCCAGTGGCCTTACGTCATGGTCGCGGGGATTCGCACCGCCGATGAGATCGGCAACCTGTTCGGCATGGCCACCTACTGCGAGGGCGACGTTCGAACGACGTTCTACCGGACCAAGGCGAGGTTCTGGGATGCCATCACCGAGCAGGCGTTCTTCCACTGGAAGAACGGTCAGGCCCAAGGCCCGGAGGACCTGCCCGAAGCCGCTGCCGAACTGCCTAGCCGCTACCGGATGCCCTCCATGTTCCAGGAAGCGGCCTAACCATCGCCACCAGCCGGTGCCCCGCCCACAGCGGCGGGGCACCGCACCCCCAAAAAACACCATCACCTGAGAGGACGAACTACCGATGAGCACCTGCACCGCCCTAATCATCCCCGCGGACCTGAACGAACCGGCCCGCATGGAATCCATCGACGCCGGTCTGGACAACCTGCAGACCCTCGTTGAAGGCAACATCGAAGCCGTCAGCGGCGACGACTGGCATTTCTACCTGAACGAGGAAGGCAAAATTCGAGGCCTTGACCCCAACCGCCGCGCCGCGCTGCTGGTCCTTGAAGCCACCGGGGCCCTGTTTGACGTGTATTGCGGGAACGTCGTGGTCCTGGGCGAGACACCCGACGGGGACGAGGGCGATGTACCCGAGCACCTGATCGACCTCGCACAGCAACTCTTCGGCCTGCGCGAAACAACGCCCTAAGCACAGGCGGGATGCTCACTGACTCAAATGAGTGAGTGAGCATCCCGCTAATGAAGGATCGACCACTCGCCCAGGGTGCGCGGGCGGTCCGCCGCTAGTGGCCGGCTTTGGGTGGGTGGTTGCCGGCGGCGGACCGCCATTTCCGCCAACGAACCCGTGCGGTCACCTGGTGCGTGCGGCAAGCCCGAGCAGGGGCGGACGTTGGGAAGGATCCGTGGGGACGAACGAATGCAGCTCGCAGGGCTCGCTCCGTTTGGGCGTCCGCTGGCGCGGCCGACTGTTGGGTGTTGCCGGTCGTCGCAGAGCTCCTGCCCGTCATCACCTGTTGTTTAGAAGCGTTTTTTGTGGCTGTCCTGCGGATCATACGGTTCCGCTCCGGCTCAAGCTCCTGACCCTTCGTTCCTCAGGGCCCTGCGGCACCGGGATTCTTCGACGGCGCTCCTGCGTCGCTTATTCCCTTACGAAGATTCCCGGCACCTTGCCCTGGCGGGAGGAGACGCCTCCGTCGGCCCCGTAGAGCACTTCGTGCCAGCAACAAAAAACAACTGGGGGAGCGGGGAAGCTGGCCGGTCACCATTGGCCGCCCCACCCACCAACCCTTTCGGCAAAAAAGGAGCACCACCACATGAACGCAACACCCACGCTCGAAATGCTCGACCCCGCCACGCTCACCGTTGATATCAACGTCCGCAAGGACGCCGCGTTGACCGCTGACTTTGTTGCCAGCATCAAGGAACATGGCGTGATGGAACCGGTGATCGCCCACCGGAAGGACGACGGCACCGTGCACGTCCTGATGGGCCAGCGCCGCACCCGCGCCGCTGTCGAAGCCAAGCGCCCGGAAATCCCGGTGATGATCATCGACTCACCCGAGGAAGCCGAGCGGATCGTGACGCAGGTGGTGGAGAACATTCAGCGCGCCGAACTGACCGAAGCGGACGAAGCAGACGCCTATCACCAGCTCTCACTGATCGGTGTTTCAGCGGCAGCGATCGCGAATAAGACCGGCCGGACCAAGACCACCGTGGAGGGTGCTTTGAAGGCCAAAGCATCCGAGGCCGGAGCCGCCGCCCTGGGCAAAGGCTGGAGCATCGAGGAAGCGCTAATCATGGCTGAATTTGAGTTGGACGAAGAGGCCACCCTTGAGTTGGAATCGGTCATCATGGACGAACCCGACCAGCTGCACCACGTCGCGCAGCTGCTGCGTGACCGCCGCGAAAGCGCCGCCGCACGCGCCGCGCTGATTGAGGAATTGGAAGCCCAGGGCAAGGCCATCGTTGAGGACGCTGGACACTACGCGGATGAGGAAAACCTGTATGTCTCAGCGGCCAACAGGGCGGACGGTGAACCGGCCACCGACGAGGACGCGAACGCCTATGTGGTCAGCACTGACTACCGGGGCCAGCACCATGCCAAGCCAGCCATCACGGGCTGGAAGGATCTTGGTTTTACACCGAAGTACGAACGCTACGACGGTGGCAGCAATGTGCAGAAAGGTCCGATGACCGAGGAGCAGAAGGCTGAGCGGAAGACCCTGATAGAGAACAACCGAGCCATGGTTTCGGCTACGACGGTACGCCGAGGGTTCGTCAAAACCCTGTTGTCGAAGAAACAGGCACCCAAGGGCTGGCAGTACTTCACCGTCCACGCGATCACCCACCACTCTGAAACGGCCAGCGGGTACGAGGGGGAGGTGGCCGCTGACATGGTTGGTGCGAAGGTCGAAGGGTCCAAGAAATGGGGTTGGAACCCGCTGCGTGATCACGTGGCAAAATCTGCGACCCGGCCCGAGTTCTCCCTGATCGCACTGGTGTGCGCAGGATATGAGAGGACCATTGCCAAGGACTCATGGCGGTCCCCGTCTCAAACCCATCGTGACTACCTGAATCAGTTGGTCCTTTGGGGTTACACGCCCTCGACCGTTGAACTGCTGATTCTCGACAGCGGCAAGGCCAGCGAGGTTGCCGCCGCCTAAACTGGCGCACGCTTTGCCGGGCGGTATCCTGTCGAACCCGCCCGGCAAGGCCCTCCGGGCACTCACCACGAACATGCCGGACACCTCACAAAAGTGGGGCGGTCCGCCGCCGCGTGCGAACCACAGTAGCCACTCACCAACGACGGACCGCCGTTCAGCGCCACCAGCCGAGCATTCACCAGGTGCCGCGCTGCCAGGAACAACGACGCACCTTACCCGCTCCCACACACCTGACGAAAATTTCAGCTACGCTGAACCTAGTTTTCCTTTTGCCGAAGGACAAAGAACGACCGGCCCACAGGCCGGTCGTTCCTTGTTTAACCCGCAAAGCAGGTCACGCGTTTTCTTGGTGATCCGAGGCCACGCATTCGCGAACCTTAGCAGGCACCTTCCCTGTCCCTGCATGGCACGCTATAGAGGCTGTGCACAGCCACCGCTCACCCATGGCGGACGTGCGCACCGGGTGGTGACGTGGTGGTTGTGTGCAGGTGGTCCGATGGGTCCCGTCGTCCAGGTGTGTGCGGGAAAAGCAGCGGAGCGATTGGGCTTTTGCCGTGCACAGGTGGGCGAGGGGCAAGCTACCCGACCGAGACGCTTTCTGCCCCTGCGGTTTCTGCCTGGGCAGACGTTGAGCGGCGGGGCTTGATGGTCCCGCGCGGGCGGCCGCCGGCCTTACGGGCCGGAGCATCGATGCCGAACCCTCGAAGGTCCGTTTCGGTCCAGTCCGAGCGGAGCGCGGCGGCATAGTCCTTTGCGTACTTCTGTTCAGCGGCGGCGAGCAGTTCGGCTGCCTCGCGCAGTTCAACGCCGCTGGCAGCAACGGTCCTGACGGCGTCTACTTTCCGGTCACGGGCGGCGTCGATTTTGGCTGCCGCTTGGGCGGCAATTGCGTTGATGTCCATGCCACGAGCGTAACCGCCCAGGGCCGGTGGCTGGTGGAGGTTAAAGCTGTGTCGGCACACGGGTGCCGAAAACCAGCCAAAGCAACCTGCCGGAGCAAGCTATGTGGTTATGTGCCATAACCGCGTGTCGATCCACGGCCTTCGGTCGTGGTTCGGCGACACTGGAGTGGCGGCCCGGAGATTCCGGGGCGCTGCGCTGGGCATTTGGGGGAGGGGCAACGGATGGGCGAAGAGCAGAAGCCAGTCCGTCGTTTCACACGCCGCCGCCGCGCCAACATCGACGGGGACACCCAATACGTTCGGGTTTCCATGTCGCAAAGGGAACGCGCTCAGCTTGCTGTCCTGGAAGAACGCACCGGACGCAGCCCGTCGGAGATTCTGGTCAGCGCAGCGTTGTACTCCGAGAACTCCGAATCCCTCGCAGAGCGACGTGCCATGGCGGTGGAGTTGATGGCCGCCCGCCGCTACCTCGCTGCCCTGTCGAACAACGTCAACCAGCTCGCCAAGCACGCCAATGCGACCGACGAATTTCCCGAAGCTGTACGCGTCGTTCTCACGCGCGTCCGGGCCATCACTGACCGCATCAATGGCATGCTCGATTCGTTGGTGCGCTGATGATTCCCAACATCACCAAGGGCACCCGCATGCAGGGCCTCATCGCATACCTTGCCGGTCCAGGGCGCGCCAACGAACACACCGACCCGCATCTCGTTGCCGGCTCACCGTCGATCATGGCGTGGCACAACGACGACGAACTCAACGCCTCCGCAGCGCAGGCCATCGCCCGCGAACTCGACCAGGCAAAGGACGTCCTCGGAATTGAAGTCACTGGCGGCCACGTCTGGCACTGCTCACTTTCCCTGCGTGCGGAAGAGGGAGATTTGACGGACCAGAAGTGGGGAGAGATCGCCCAGGACTTCATGGACGAAATGGGATTCACCGAAGCCAGCGGACGTGCACCGGTCCAGTGGGTAGCGATACGCCACGGCCACAGCAAAGCCGGAAACGACCACATTCACATCGCAGCATCCATGGTCCGCGAAGACGGCACCAAATGGGACAGCTGGAAAGACTTCCCCAGGGCCCAAAAAGTGGCACGTGAACTGGAAAAGAAGTACGGCCTGGAAGAACTGTCCCCCACGCACTCCACGCGAGGACTTCGTCCAGGAGAACGCGAAGCGTCCGAACGACGTGGCGCACCGGAACCCGAACGGCGCTCACTTGAACGCAAGGTCCGTGCCTGTGCCACGTCCGCCAAGGACGAAGCAGAGTTTGTGCGCCGTGTCCGTCGAACGGGAGCGCTGGTCCGTCCGCGCTACGCGTCGGGACGTGATGATGTTGTGGTGGGTTACAGCGTGGCCGAACGTCCCCCGAAAGGTGGCCGGCCCGTGTGGTTTGGCGGCGGTCATCTGGCCAAGGACCTGGCGCTACCTAAGCTCCGCCGCGAGTGGCAGGACACCCCTCAGTCAGCAGGCGAGGCCGTAGCCGAATGGGGAGCTGCAGCGCGCGGACGGCGCCCTGTCATTATCGGTCGTGAAGCTTACGAACCGGACCCCCAACAGTGGGAGCGGTACAGCAACGAGGTCGCCCAGTTGCGCGAAACCTTGCGCTCCGTACCAGTGGACGATCACGCCGCCTGGGCTCACGTCGCGCGGGAGACGGCTGGCGCTTTCGCGGCCTGGTCAACAGCCACCGAAACCGTCCCTGGTCCGCTGGCCGCGGCCGCGACGGAACTGTCCAAGACAGCCCAGCTGCGCCGGTACCCGGTCAAACCGGTGAGGACCGTCGGACCGTCAGCCCGCGGAGCTTCCCTGCTGCTGATGACGGCCACAGCTGGATCCGGAACGGCCGCCCAGGCAATCATGCTGCGGCAACTGCTCAACGTCTCTAAAGCCATCCATGACATGCACCAGGCGAACAACGACCTGCGCCGCTCACGTCAGATCAATGCCATGGTCCGCACACAACTGGTGATGGTAGCCAACGCACTACCACCCGTGCCGGCAGCGCCTCCTGCGCCCGCGGTACAGCAGGAAGCAGCGAACGTTACCCCTGTGGCGGTAGTGGACGCCGAGTTGGCCGAAACGGTACGCCGTGCACGCGAAGGACTGGCACCAATCAATAAGCCAGGCTCTGTCCTGCCACCCAAATACGAACGCCCAAGAACGCCCACAACGACCCGGACCGGAAACGACCGCCCGGACATCGAGCGATAGCACCAGGAAGGCAACTCATGAGCGAATCAGACGGACTGGACGAAGTAGTAGAAACGATGTTCCGCACAGGCCTGACGGCCGCGGGACGAATCGGTGAAGAACTGGCACGCGCACGAGAAAAATCAGCGCGTGAAGCCGCAGCAGCCGAGGACCAAAAGGGGCGCGAACTGATGGCCCGTCTCGAGGGCGAACGCGCAGCCGCACGCGCGCAGCTCGCACCCGCCCTGGATGCCCGCTGGTGGGACACCGCCAAAGCAGAAGACATCGTGCGCGTCCACCAAACCGCCACAGCATGGAAGGGCCACGACCCCATGGCGCGCTCAGCCGCCGACACTATCCGCGAGCAGGTACAGCAACGCTACGGGATCGACGTCGACGGCTTGGGAAACGGTGCGGACGGTGCGGCTGAACTGAATGAAGCTGCACATGCAAAGACTCAGGCCCAGGAAGAACGCACAGCAGCAGCCGGGGAGAACGCCCAAGCCGGCCAGCTTTTAGCAGAAGCCGAACGCGCCGACAAAGCCCACCGGGAAAGCGTCGACGCCGACAATGCCCAGCCCGAACAGCTGACGGGCGAAGCCGTTGCGACATACGATTCAGCAGAACGCCGGGAAGCCCTCGCAAACAGCCTCGACCACATCGGAGACAGGGAAGCCGTGCAGGCCCGCCTAATCGCCGACCGGAACCAAGCAACACCGCCGGGGGCAGCGGTGACATCGAAGCAGGGGAACGCGCCAAAGGCTCGAAAGACCCGCGGCACTCCTGGGGCTGCCAAACAGGCCCAGAAGGATCTCACACGCTAGGAGCATGCACGCATGTCTGCGCATCTGGTCGTTCCCGAAACACTCTAAGGTGCCTGGCGTTTCCGCCATCCCTCTCCTGCACCGAACGCCCACCGTTCTACCTCGTCAGCACCCACGGTGCGCTCGGCTGAGGACAGTTCAGCGGCCCATGCCTTCATCACTTCAATGGCCGCAAGATATGTGCCCACCGGGTAGTTCGTGGATCGCGGTTGGAACACCGGCTTACCTGTCTCCTTGAAAAGCGTGGCTAGCACACGCGCATCGACGATGAGACTCGGGTGCCCGACGGCGCCCGCCCCAGCAAAATACAGGTACTTGGTGAAGAAGTTTGGACCCCATGACTTCAGGGCCGGGTACCTTCCTGGTTGCAGCAGCAGAAAAGCAGCCTTCGGATCATGTACAGCCAGCTGGGCGGCGTTGCGTAGAAGCGACGCCGCACGGATTGGGGCGGCGTTGATCGATGCGATTCGCCCCGGAGTGTTTCGGTGATTAGTTCCTGTGCCCCACGCCAGTGACTGCCAAAAAAGATGGAGCGCTGCCACGCCGCTCTCGTCTTCTCGTGCGGCAGCAGCGAGGCCGAAAAGACCGCCACGGCTAATCAGACCGATTTCCGTGCCGCCGTCTTCACCCAACAAGGGGGTACCTGGCAACTGTGCGGCCATTCCGTTCCATTTGCCAATATTCAACTTGAAGCCGTGGCCATCGATCGTATGGTTTCGTGGGTGGGATTGAACCCATGCGGCTAATGCCGTCGGATGCGTCGTCATCGGGACAGCCTACGATTTCTAGGCATATTTTTTGCAATGATTTTCGTGGTCCAGTGGCTTTATATCCGCTCAGAAAATGCGCCGTTCGACTTTTTGTCGTGGCTCACGGCTATCCTGACGTCCAACGAACACACTGTGCAGGGCGGAGTGCGCCGGCACTTGGGGGACAGGAAATACGGCATGCCACGAACCAGGGTTTTCGCTGGCAACAGCTGCGAGATTTGTGGGCAGACTATTCCCACAAATGGGACCACCATCGCCCAGCAACGCAAGGCACGGTTCTGTTCCATGACATGCCGCCGCGCAGCGTCGACCCGGCACGATTCCAGCTGCGAACACTGCGGCAAGAGCTTCAGCGTGACAGCCTCAATCGCGAAGCAGAGATTTTGTTCCGTTCCCTGTCGTAGTGCTGCCGGCCGGAGGGAAGTCATCTGTGAGCACTGCAGAAAGACGTCCAGCCTCAAAGCCAACCGGGCGAAGTTTCAGCGTTTTTGCAGCCGGGCCTGCATGTTTGCGGCTTTGGGGTGCGCTGTATGTTCCAAAATCCGTCCCGCGGCCAGGCAAGCGGCGGGTGACAGGTACTGCTCGGACGACTGCGCCGTAATTTCGAAACTTGACGAGCTTGCCGCCCTAACCGGGACGCGCTTTGCTGTATGCGGCAGATGCAAACAAATGCTATCGGCCGACCACTTCACCCAACAGCAGAGCAACCGGAATGGTCTGTCCGGGATTTGTAAGGACTGCGCCCGCGGATACTACGAGCAAAATAAGGACAGTTACCGCCTTCGGCGCTATAGCTACCAGGCAGCGCCGGGCGGCATCGTTGTTGAGTTCACTACAGTCCAGCAGCTAGCGCGCTTCGCACTCTGGGGTGGACGCTGCTGGATGTGCGGCATCGAGGGGGCAACGCAGACGGACCATGTGAAGCCCATCTCCAAAGGTGGGTCCCATTGCTTGGCCAATTTGAGACCGATCTGCCAATCCTGCAACTCGTCAAAAGGTGGCCGCTGGCCACTAACCAAGGCACAGCTAGCAGCTAACTTTCGGCACCCAAATCCCCGTGCGGGGAGGGACGAGCATGCGTCTCGTAAGCCCCGTGTCGAATGGACCTGCCCACAGTGCAAGACGTCATCACTCATCAGGGCACATCTGGTAGCGAGGAAAAAGTACTGTTCGAAGGCGTGTAGTACCGAGGCAAGGCGCATGCGGCGGCTGCCCAAGACATGCCTGAACCCACAATGCGCTAAGGCATTTGAAGTGCCGGACCACAAAGGGAGCAGAGAACGGAAATTTTGCTCCATCGAATGCGCCTGGGCCGCCCGAAACCGGCCAGCCCACTGGGCCCCAATAGCTGAAGGTCAGCTACGGCTGTTCTAGCAACGATCTGCTCACGGCTCTGAGAAGCCAGGGTCAGGATCCGCACCTCGTGCAGTCACCTGAAACTCCTCGGGTATCTCTTCAAAGTCCCCTTTTCGCTTGGGGATGGGATCCGAGGCGTTTACCGCCCATCCATCACCGGCTAACTCCAGCGTCCTCAGCTCGCGCGGAGTGAGGCAAAGCCCGCAGTTAATACAACCAAAAGCCATGGGGGTCCACACTTCCCCCTGAGCCCAGGCCTTAGGCTCCCGGTCTGGCTCAGCAGGCTCATAAAAGGTTGTGTTCTCTATCTCGCACAAGAGTGCGCCGTTCTGCGATTTGCAGGACGGACACTTCCACGGAGTCTTCTGCGGATGCGTGAAGGAGTAGTCCTCGTCGAAGATAGTGGCGGACCAAAGGCCAAGGAACTCGTTGGCATCATCAGGTGCGGAATCGGCAACCGACCCCGTTTGGGAAGCTTCCTTATGCTCCTTAATCTTGCCCTTGATCAGTTCCGCGGAGGACTGGCGATACTGATACTGAAACACTTCTACGAAATGGTCCACCCCCATGAAGGGCCACTCAAGACCTGATATGGCGTTCTTGGCCCTGTCATACATAGAAGTAAGTGAATACATTGCCTCTGCAATGTCACTAAGCCGGGACTCGGCTGCCAAGTGGCATGCGGCATTCCGGACCTTCATTAAGGTTTTGAACTCGTCTAGGGCGAGGACTGTCGGTATCTCATCAATCTTCGTATGAATATAGAAAGCGTCTTCCGCGGTGCAGGATCGAACGTCAGCCAGATCCTTCGAATAGTCCTCTGATGAGAAAGTTAGTCGGGCAGTCAGGGCGCCGCCCTTCTCACCTGGGGTGAGCTCAGCCAACAGACCAGGAGACTGGCGAGCCAAAAGGTACTTCAGCAGTAGTTCGGTTGCCATTCCTGCACACGCGGCGGCATTTAGCCTCTTGTTTAGATCTGGGTCTTGAAACTGGTTCCAAGCAGTACGGGCGTTCCAATTTGCGTACGACAACAAAACTTCAGTGAGCTTCACTTCTCCCCGTATCACTTTTCGGTGACCCTCACCGGCAGAAGAGTTGCTACCGGTGCCTTCTATGACTTCGATAACGATACCCACGCTTCGAATGCCCGTAAGCGAATCAAACCCGATTGCCAGAGTCTGGCAAGTCTCGGGTGTCACTTACGGTGATCTGTCGGTCTAGAACAAACCCTCAGGAGGAGGGTCGCACGGGAGGGCTTTGAGTTTGTTCGCTGCATGGCCGCCGGCAACGGGTTTGCAGCCTTTGAATGGCCCATCGGCAGAGAGCAGGACGCCCATGTGATGGTCCGCGTGGTCCCGCCACCAGATGCTCATTCCGGTTGATCCGTCGAGACGGAGGAATTCCCAGGACCGCCATAAGGCTTCCAGCCGACTAATGGCTTCTTCGTGTTTCCACCACGAGGGGCACCAGGTTCGGTCGGTTCCGCTGAGGCTCCTCCGGTAGGACGGGGACAGGTGTTCCTGGACGAAGGTGATCAGGTCCTTGTAGAACAGTTCCGGTTCAGCTGTTTCTTCTGCTTCCTGCTCTTCTGCTTTCAGTGGCCCTGAAGGTGGGTCGGATACTTCGGGCTCGTCGTCCCATTCGCCCATGTCACTCATCGATTGCGGCCCTGCTGGATGCTGCAGCCGTCACCCAGGGATTCACCGGTTCCGCGTCGGCTGTCTTAGTCGTTGTCTTATTGGAGGGGTCGTGGGCTGCGATGGAGGCCCGGATTTCGGCGTCGTGTTTGCCGCCCATCCAGGGCACTGTTTCGAGCAGCGCGGCGGGGGCGCCGGAAGCGAACATGATGGCGCGGCCGCGGGGGAACGATGCGAGGTCGGAAACGTCCAGGGTGCGTTCCTTACGGTCGTTGTCGTAGTTGTAGGAGACCCCTTGTTTGGATCGGCTTTTCGTCATGTTGGAGTACCGGTACTCCCCCACGAGCTGGGAGACCTCGTTGAGGAATTCGGCTTCGGCGACTCCGCCGCCGTAGACCTTGATGTTGGAGGCGGACCAGAGTTTGCGCATGCCTTCCCGACCCCAGACTTCCACCCCTTGGGACCAGGACTGGAGGATGGTCATTAGGACGATGCCGCGGGAGCCGTAGTGGCTGTAAAGATTCGGGAGCTCGCGCCAACGGCAGACGTTGGCTGCTTCATCGAGGACGCCGATCATGGGTGTTTCGAGGCGGCCGCCCCGTGAGTGGACGGCGAGTTCTTCGGCCGCTTCCACGGTCGCCACCGTCAGGGCGGTCACCAGGGGGCCGGCAGTGCCTTTGCCTTCTTTGGAGAGGCTGTACAGCGTTCCCTTGGAGCGGACGAAGGCGGCTGGGTCGAACTGCGGCCTGTTATCTGCCGGGCCCTGCGGGGTGACCCAGCGGGAGACTTGCCGGTTGGTCAGGCAGGAGGCCATCTGCAGGGCGGTGCCGTAGATGCCGCCGCGTTGTTTGTCGTGGAGATTGATCACGCCCTGGACGGCATTGCCGGTCTGGGTGAAACCTGCCTCCATCAGGATCGGCACCGCTGCGTCGTCGGTGGGATCGGTCAGCCAGGTGTGCACCTGGGTGATGGGAAGATCCGCCAGGGCGGCCGCGAGAAGGAGCCCGGCCAGCAGGTCCTGCCCGGCAGGGTCGAAGTACGCGTCGGTTTGGGCTCCCGGCCCGCGTGAGCCGGAGGCGAAGTGGTCAGCGAGGCGGGCGGCACGCACTTCGTCGGTGACGTAGGACAGCGGGTTCCACCACCAGGTGGGTTCTTCCAGGGCGACGGCCTGCGGGTCAAAGACCCACACGGGGCCCTCAGCGGCGCGGACGTCGCGGGTGCCGTCAACGATGTCGCGCTTGTTGGAGGTGACCAGGGCCGCGCCGGGCGCGGAGAGGATTGCGGGGATCGCACGGGAAGTAGTTTTACCCGTCCTGGGTCCCCAGATGTCGATGTGCATGTCTTCCCAGGACCCGAAGACCATCTGCTTCCCGATCACGGTCTTACCCACCGGGATGCCCGGTGAACCCTCCACGCCCAAGCTTTTGGCCTTCTCCGTGGCGCCGCGCAGGGTCTGTGCCTTCAGGTCTTTGGGAGTTGCCATGTACCGGGCGGCAGCATCAACGCGGGAGCGCTTGGACGCGCCTTTCCGAACTGCACGGGTGATCAGGACAGCCAGAGCCACCAGGAGGAGGCCGAAGCCGACTAAAACCCACGTGGCCGGGGCCGGCCACGTGGCAGTGCCTTTGATCAGGCCCACCAGGAGCTCTGCCGGGTTCTTGGGCAGCTGCTGGCCATCTCCAGCGATGATCGAGCCGAGGTGGACAGCTCCGGAGGTTGCGCCGGCCCCGACCAGGATGACGGCGAGGACGACCCAGAGGGCGATGGTTTCGCCGCTGAGGCTTGAGGCCTTCTTGTTAGGGGCTCCCATTAGACAGTCTCCATTTCGTGGGCGAAGGCGACGCGGTTGCTGCGCTCGTCCGTGATGTGTTTGGCCTTCTCGATGGCGGTGAGGGTCATCTGCACTGGCAGGCCTACCCGGCCGGGGATTTTGAGCAGGATTTTCCCTGCCCCGGGTGGCGGGGCGGGGGTGCCATCGGCGTTCATGTTCGGTTTCCAGTCCGGGGGCGTGTTGAACCCGGCGACGGTGGCGATCTCTTTGCCGTTGAGCGGCTGGACCGCGGAGAGGGCGTGCAGGTCATCCAGGGACAGGGCCATTAGGCCCAAGACGCCGCAGCGCTGGGCGAAGCCCTTGGCGGTTTCCCTGTCTTTGGCGTTGGGGAGGGAGAGGAAGTCTTTGGGGCTGTGGGTGATTTTCAGTTCGCTGACACCGAGGCCGCGGTTGGTCCGTCCGATCCGGTCTGCCCGGTCGATGATGCCTTCACAGGCGCGCATCGGGTACCAGAACTCGTCCTGGACGGCGAGGTAGCCGCCCCAGTGCACGCTCGGGTCGTGCCGGGACAGTTCCCAGTGGGCGTCGATGGCGGAGAAGCCGATGTTCCAGGTTGCCAGCATCGCGGCGGAGAGCAGTTTGGTGTTCGACGCCGGGATGGAGGAGGTGTCGAAGCAGAACCCTCCGGGGTTGCCCACTGGGATGGACATGGATTCGCTGCCGCCAATAAGCGCACCCATTTCGCCGGAGAGCAGGGCCAGCACGGACAGGTGCAGGGCCCGGTATTCGCCCAGGAACTGGGCGGCGTCGTTGCAGGCCACGGCGGAGAGGACTTCCGGGGGCGGGGCAAGGAACGCGTCCACCAGGTCATGCATGGAGGGGCGGCGGACGCGGGAGATGACCGAGCGGACCATCAGGGCCAGGACCGCGTCCTCGCTGTCCGAGAGCGGGCTGCCCCGGTTGATCTGCACGACGAGGGCGACCATGTCCACGGCCTGGCTGACCGCCTGGCGGCGCATGTCCTCACCGGTGGTGCCGCCGATCATGGCGGCGGCCTCCCCCAGGGCGCCGAGGTGTAGCAGGTTGATCTTGTCCCTGCCGCGGGGCCCCACGCGCAGGACCCTGCCGCCGAGGGCTTCGACCATTTCCCCGTACTCGTCCTTGAGCGGGTCAAAGACCATCGGGACGATTCCGCGGGCAGCCATGGAGTAGATGAACCGCTGCGCGACCGAGGACTTGCCGTTGCCGTTCAGGCCAAAGAGCATCATCGAGGACGAGGAAATCAGGCCCGCGTCGTACCAGGTCTTCATGTCCCCGCACACGGCGGTCTCGACGTTCATGTCCCGGCCCAGCGGGGTGCCGGTGTTGGGCCGGGAGGTGCCGGCCGAGAAGGGGTAGATGCCGCAGAGCTGCGTTGAGGAGGAGTACCACTGTGGCGGCTGGGGCATTTTGCCCCAGCGCCCGCCGCCAAAGCCGGTAAACCCTTTGGAGGTTTTGATGTGCCGCATCTTTTCTGCGAGGAGTCGTTTGGCCATGATTGCCTTGCCGTTGCCGGACTTGCCTGAGGTGCTGTCTTTCATCTAGAGGACGCCTTCCATCCAGAGCGGGGTGCTGCTGTACTTCCACGGGAGGATCCCGAACGGCAACGTGGTGTGGAACGCCGCGGACCCGGCGTGCTCCACGAAGCGGTAGGGCATGATGAGCTGGTTCATGATCGACTTCACCTGGTTCAGGGCGTCCCGGTACGACTTCTCATCGGGTGCGAACGTGACGGTGACCATCATCGAGAACAGGGACAGCCGCGCGCCCTGTGCCAGCTCTTCTTCTGTCTTTTCCGCGACCGCCTTGGTGGCCCGGTCAAAGGACGTTGGCCGGCCCTTGCGGGTGCTCATCTTCCAATCCGCGGTTTTCACCAGGCGGTCCACTGTCTTGGCTCCCGTGCCGGGATCCACCGGCCGGTAGAACAATGCGACGCGTTTGCGGAGGAACTTCGCGTTCGGACCGAACACCCGGTCGAAGCTGCGAGACGTGATGTGCGCTCCTGGAGGGACGGTCATCATCAGGGTCATGGACGCAACGCCGTCGTGGAACACCACCCGGCCCTGGGAGTCATCGAAGAAGCCGGGCCCGGCGTGTTCCCAGTCCTGGACAGCGCGGCGGCCGTGCAGGGCGTCCAATGCCATTTCCTGATCCCGCATCGGCTGATAGGACAGCTGCGCGACATGGGCCAGGTCCTCTTCCACGAGGGGAGTCGGTGACCCGGCACCGGCGGCCGCGAGCATCTGGGTCTGGCCGGGAAGGCGGGCGGCGACCTCGGCAACAGCGGAGGACACGTCCTTATCCGTTGCCCCCAGCGCGGGAGCGTCCCAAACCATCGTGGCGTACACGTTCATTACCGCCGAGCGGGCAGGCAGGGTTCCAACAGCATGGTCAAGAACTTCCTTGGCGAAGGCCGGGGCGTTCGGTGCGACATCGTCGCGGATGGCAGCGCACGTCGCCGCGGAGGACTCGGAGGCCGAATCAACAACGATCGTCGCTCCGGTGAGGCCATCTTCGACGCTCAGTGAAGAGACCCAGGCCCCGAAGTTGGCGACCTGGGCGTTGACGACAGATTGTTCCTGCATGGCCGCCCCGTCCGGGGAGCAGCCGAAGACGGCCGCCAGCTGCCGGACCGCCTTATGGTGCAGCAGCGAGTACGCACGTCCAAGGCCATCAGTGCCGGAAATCGTCTCTACGTCCAGCAGTGCACCAGGCAGGCGCTCCGCATCTTCCGGTGGAAGCGTGGACAAGGCCCCGGTGACGTAGAACGCCGAACCGGTGGACTTCCGCGAAGCCAACGACAGGGCATCAGTGGCCTTGCCGATAACAGTGCGGCCACCGAACCGCACGACACCGAGCAGGACCACCAATGCCGTGCCCACAAGGACAACAAGAGCCAAAAGAAGCAGGCCCCGCATCAGGCTCAAGAGACCAAAGAAAAGGCCCGCGCACGAGATGACTATCCCGCCCAGCGGCAGACCGAACAGCCCCGGAGAAGCGGGCTTGAGCCAATTGCCGAATTTTTCCTGTGCAGCATTCTCGCTCATGATCCAAGCACATCCTTTCCGTCAGTGTTCTGTGTTCCCTGCGCGATGGAACCGCCCAAGGACTGGGTCGCAGCCTGCAACCCACCGTTACCGCCGGAGGCTCCCTTAGCGACCGCCCCACCCGCTGAAGAGCCGCCCGTGGAGGCTCCCGCGGAACCGGCGCCCCCACTGCTGCCGCCGGAGCCACCCGGGGCGACTGATCCACCAGAGTTTGAAGGAGCAGAGTTGCCGGAGGGCCCTGCAGGGGCGCCACCCGGTGCCATACCGCTGGAGCTGGCAGGAGCAGCCATGGACGTCATTCCTTGGGCGGTGACGGCTCCACCAGAGGGGCCGGCTGTTCCAGCGAAGCCTGCGGCGCCCTTGGCACCTGCGCTGGCACCACCGGTGGCGACGGCAGCGCCGGCAGCAACACCAGCGGTCACGACCGCGGCGCCTGCCCCCAGCGCCATGGATCCACCCGCAGCGGAGCCCATCGCAGCGGTGGCGGGGCTCAGCAGCTTCATCAGCGCGGGCAGAGCAGCAACTGCCAGGACCAGCAGCAACATTCCGTTGATGACCCCTCCAATGCCGTCACCACCGGACTTCAACTTCCACGCAAAGGCGTAGATGATCGCCGCAATTGGTTTGTAGAGCAGGAACGCGACAAGCCACATCGTGACTTTGGAGAAGCTTTGCTCGGCACCGCGGATCATGGCTGCAGCAGCAGCGACAGGCCAAATAGCGACCAGTAAGGGCAGCACCGTGGCGCGCACAATCATGATGACCCACTGCAGCAAGGTGGCGACGACGCCGAAGATCCCGGCCACGATCGCCAGCCCGGGCCCTATCTGGCTCACCGCCCCTGCGGCAGGTCCCAGCTGCTCATAGCCCTGAACGGTGACACCTGCTTCATCGAGGATGTACTTCGAGAAAGCGTCACCGGCCGGGATGGCGACCTGCATCAGAGTTGTTCCTGCGGTGGTCACGAGAAAAACCATGAGAAGGGACTTGGCTGCCTTCACGGCCTTGTCTCCACGGGCGTGGACCATCGTCCACACGCAGGCGACCATGATGCCGACGGTAGACATGAAGATGCTGAGGAGCTGCAGCTGATCGGTCAGCCATGCCATGGATTCGCCCTCGAGGCTGACCATCATTCCCGCATCCAGCCACGAGGTGAGGAAGCCCTTCATGATGGAGTCCCAGGCCCCCATCATCGCCTCACCGAGGCTGTTGGCACCCGAATCCACGGCACTGTTCACTGCTCCCTGCGTCGCGTCCTGAACGCCCCCGATGACGTTCGCGGCGGCACAGGCAGGTCCGGAAAAGATGGTGCAGTCAGCCATTCGAACTAACCCATTCCACGAAGCTGCCCTTCACCGGAACGGGAGGTTGTCCTACGAACATCGAGCCGTCGTCAACGACTTTTAGTTTCCAGTCCCCGTCAATCCAGCGGAATGTGAGCGGGAGCCCCGTGTAACCGCTGGTACTAATAGGTGTCTCTATTACGAGCGTGATGGCAGCTTCGTCCTCGCTAAAGCTGTCCACAACGAACCCGGCGAAAGAAGCCGGACTGCTGGCCGCAGGTTCATCGGGAGTCTTTCCCAGGAGTACATCCTTGCCCTTTGATTCCATCGTGTAGAGCTCCACGGTTTTCCGGGCACTGATCACGTTCGCCGACGCGTTCATAGACACGGCGGTGAGCGCCGCTCCCAGCGGTGAGTGGGCGAAACAGACAGGAAAGCCGTCCTTTGTCTGGGTGGGGCCGTAAGTGTCAGAGACTGGCCATGTCCAGCCGTTCTTTGCTTCCCAGCGGAGGTCACTGGGCATGGCCGGCTTGGAGGACGTGTCCCCTTCCGGGACGTTGCAGCCTTCCGTCGGTTGGGCGGTGCTCTCCTGTGCCTGCGGTGCGTTCTGCGGGGCTGGCTTTACGAGGATGAGGAACGCCAGGACAGCGACGATGAAGACGACGGCGATAGCGGCCCACCATGCGGTTTTGCCTCGGAGGGTTTGAGGCTTTTGTACTTGGCTCATGGGCTGTTCCTTAGCTGACGAAGAGTGTTGCCAGCACACCGGAGGTGCCTAGTCCGATGGCGCCGGTGAGCCACCAGCCGGCTTTGGACATGAACTCTTCGCCGCGGCCGCGCTGGTGGGCGAAGAAGAGACCGATGAAGAGGATCATGAGGCCCAAAATCGCGAGGGACCCGCCGATGATCTGTGCCCACAGGATCACGGTGTCAAGGCCGTCCTGGACTTCCTGGGGCAGGGGCTTGGCTTCCGTGACGACGTTGGTTGCTACGTCGGTGAGTGTGGTCAGGATGGTCATTTCATTTCTCCTTTAGTCGTGGAAAGCGCGGCACGGACTTTTGCCAGGTCCTTGGCCGGTACATCAGTGAAATCAGCCAGCGCGGAGCGCTTGATCAGCAGCCCTGATACCCACGGGACGGGGATCAGGGGCACTGCACCGGCTAAAACTTTGAGCTCGTTCTGAATCATCCGCGGAGTCCGTCCCGGTACAGCCGGGACGATCAGGACCGCGCTGAACGCTGCCGGGCCGTGGGCGGCGATAGCTGCCTTCGCCGCGTCGATGCCGTGCAGGCTGGCGCGGGCGACAAGCACGACCGGTGCTCCATCGGCGGGCAGTTGCTGGCCGTGGTCTGCCCCGTCCAGGATCGCGGCCCAAGCAGTGGCTCCCGCACCGCCATGCGCGGCTACGAAACCGGTTCTCTGTTCCTCAGCGGCCGGGGCCGGGTCCTCAACAGGTGCGGAGGCCCGGACTTCCGGTGCGATGCTCTGCGCGGCCGTCACCCAGGGGCTGACGCTCTCGGTCTTTTCGGTCACGTTCATAGCCCACGTGCCACCGCAGCTGCCGCCCGCAACCACGCCCTGCGGGTTGGGCGTTTGAGAGCACCGAAGCGGATTTGCCCGGACTTGAGGGCCGGGTCAAATGGGACAACGACAACGTCGCGGACGTAGGGCCGGAACTTCTCGGCCGTTTCCTGGGAGAGCCTGGCTTCGCCTTCCTGCCGTTCGGAGACGACAACGACGGCGTTGGCGGCCAGCCCGGCGGAGCGTTCGCTTTTCAGGTCCAGTCCCTGCAACGTCAGGAGGGCAGCCTCTACCCGGTCTTCTTCGTTGGTGGTGGGAACCACCAACTGGTCTGCGTGGTCGATCATGCGGTTCCACTCGGCGCTGCGGTGGTTGTTGCCTGAATCCATCAGGATCAGCCGGTAGTACTTGGAGACAACCCGGTGCAGGATGTCGACCTCTTCAGCGGTTACTTCGTGGGTGCCGTCTACATCTGAATCGGAGCGCAGCACGTCGTACTTGTCGGTGCTCTGGTGGTGGACGAAAGCGTTGATATCCGCGGACTGTGCCGTGGGAGAGAGCAGGGCTTCAGCGTTGGCGATGACGTCCAGGGCGCTGCGGGAGTGATCGCCCTGTTCGGTGCGCCATCCCAGCGTCCCGGTGGTGGGGTTGTTATCCCAGGCCACGACGCTTCCGCCGTTACGGCCGAAAACGGCAGCGAGGTCGGCTACTGTGGGCGTTTTGTTTGACCCGCCCTTCTGGTTCACCACGGCAATGGTGCGGGTGCCGGCGAAGTGCTTGGATGCCAGCCGGACATCTTCACGCTCGCTCAGTTCGTCCTCAGAAGGAGCAATCGAAAGTCCCAGGCTGTTCAGCATTCCCCGGATACCTTGTGTGGCCGGCTCAACAGTACTCGGTGCTGCGAGGAAACTTTCGGCCTCTCTGATTGACCTACGGGTGGTCGCGCCGGCCACTGCTGAGGGCGCAGCCGGGGTGGCTTCTCTAACGAGGGGTGGAGCGGGTTTAGCTGCTGCAACGGTGGTTGTGGCTGCACGGGTGGACGGGATGGCCTCAATGATTGTGCTGGCGTCCTCCGGGACGGTTGTGGGCTGCTCTTCCTCGACCTCGCCGGTCGGTGAGACAACGAGGTATGAAACCCCTGCGTCATCCATCGAGGTCACACGGACCGGGCGGTTCAAGGTGGCTGCTTCTCCGATTGCGCGCTTCATGAGCGCCTGGCGCAGGTCGTTTAGGTCCGGGGCTTCGTAGGGGTGTTCTTCGCCGTTGATTTTCAGGATGCCGGTGTTGTCACCGTTGATGATGGCGCTGATCACCGGTTCCGGCTGGATCAGCGATTTTTCGATGGCCATGGGCCTACCTCTTTCTTTCGGAGTGGTGATGCTGCTTAGGAATCTTTGGGTGCGATGTTGGTGATCAGCCAGGGTTCGTCCTGGCCGGAGCGGTGCAGGGACATCACCCAGAGGCCATCGTTGGTGGGAAATTCGGCCATGACGGACATCGGGTTCTCCTGCTCCCTGACCAAGGCGGGGGGCGAGTGGATCTCCCGTACGGGGATGCGGCCGGGGTCGATGTACTGCGCGGACTCCTGGTACTCGGCGCTCATGTGAGGCTGGAGAGTGTCGAACCATGCCCGTTCCGTCACGTCAGGACGGGCAAACTTGAGCATCAGGTCAGCGGCAAGGGCCTTAACCTCGGCATCGGTGGAGGGCCCCCAGGTCACGGCGGGAACGCCGTGGTCCTCGTCGTGGTCGTGGATCTCAGTCGCGCTGCTGGCTGTGACCGCGGGCCCCGGGGTGTTGTTTGAGGTGGGGGCGGCGCAGCCTGAGACGGCTACGGCAGTCGCGGCCAGGACAAGGCCAATGATGGTGATGCGCATTAGAAGCTCACTCCCTGTGCTTTGAGGATCGGGGCCGGGTCGGTGGTCTGGTTGATCGGCACCATGGGGTTGGGCAGCGCGCCCGGGAAGAATTCCATGTGGAGATGGCGGCCGGTCACGTTGCCGGTGGCTCCCTCGGTCCCCAGCGGGGTCCCGGCGGCTACAACGTCGCCTTCTTTGACCTTCAAGGACCCGGCTTCCATGTGGTAGTAGCCGATGGTGAGCTTCCCGTCCGTCGTCTGGCCCGTAACGCCGCTGCCGAACGTCCCGTCAAGGTGGCGGATCTTGACGATCTTCATGTCCGTCACAGCGATGATGGTGCCGGCCCTGCCCGGGGTGGCGAAGTCGATTCCGTAGTGGAAGTTCGCCAAGACTCCCCCGACGGTCCCGGCAGGTGCGGCACGGGGGCCGTAGCCGCTGGTCATGCTGGCACCGGCCAGGGGATGAACCCACTTACCCGACAGCTCCCCCAAAACCGCTCCCCCGGCGCTTGGGCACGCGCCACTCGCGTCCAGCCCGGCGGTGGCCTCACCACCCAGCGCCTTTACTACTTCGGCCGCAGGGGCGCGGAACTGTGCGTAATGGTTCTCCACCGCGTTGCGCTGCACCCGGTGGATCGCGGTGCTGGGTTCCAGTTGGTCCCAGCCAGGAACGCGGCTCAGAGCCCTGAAGAAATTGGTAGCACTGATGTAGGGGTCCATCCGGTCCGAGTAGCTGCCCCAGGCACCGTTCGCCCGCTGCTGAAACAAACCCCGTGAGTCAGGGCCCGCAGCATCGCCGTAGTCGATTACGTGCAGCGTAGATTCACCGATAGCAGCCTGTACCCCAAGGATCTGCGCGGCCGCAGGAAGCCCCAGGTCCTTTGCCGCTTTCATGATGGCTGCTGCGTTCTCCAGCTGTTTTCCGGAAAACGCGCCCACGGTGGTCGGGATGCTACCCACAGCGACACTGCCACCACTTACGCCGCAGGACTGCGCTGCCTTAGCCCCGCCTGCACCTAGGAACAGCACAACAACAAGAAGTGGTGCGAACAGGAAAGCCATCACAGCTACAGCTGCGGCCGCACTGCTCGATTCCTTTTTCATTGTTCCTCCCCCGTTTACTGCCGCATCTGCGCCCGCAACCCCACTATCAGAATAAACTTCCTAGTGGTGAGACTATCGCATTAAGTTAGTCAGTAAGAAGCCTTCAAGTACTGATGAGACAGAATGAAGGGATGCCCCGCTATGTCCAGCCCTCCCAGCCCGCTCCCCCATGGGCGGCCGATGTCATGAACCTCCTCGGCATCAATCCCCTCAGGCTGGAAATCCTCCGGTTCCTTGCTCAGAACGCGGATGGGGGTACTTCGGGTGATATCGGCCGGGCGGTCGGCGCTGGGTACAAGACTGTCGCTTGGCATCTTCGCCAGCTGGAGTCCCTCAAGGCGGTGGAATCGGGAGCGGAGGGTGAAAACAGGCAAGGGCAGCGCCTGGTCTACAAGTTGCGTGGGGCTGCCTTTGAGGACGCGCTCATGGCCGTCCAGCGCTACGTCAGAGGTTCCTGAGGGCTGGAGTCCAGCGAGTTCCCCTTGCAGCGACTTCAACTTCACTCTCCGAGCTAATGCTCTTTTTCGTTTTGGCGTGTGACAAACTTGTCAAAGTGGATGGGTTCGAAAGCTCAATATATCATCAAGATTGATAATGATGATTTTGTCCCACGTTCCTAAGTAGAGTGAGTCGTAACACCCCAGCCGAACAAGCCCGGAAGCAGAGACATGGCCGTAAGCGCGCAGGAATTTAATGACTGGCTGCGGGCCCATCGTTTGCCTGAGGGGACTTCTGAGCTAAGCAAGCTCCTTGGGCTGAACCGGGCAACTCTCAACAAACAGCGGCTCCGTGGCCGTGTGAGCGAAACCGTCATTGTGGGCTTAGCCAGAGTCGCTCGGATGAATCCCATTACGGCGCTCGGGGAGTTTTCGCAGTACCGCGGGGTCCCGGCCGGCCTCAAACCACCCACCGACGCTGAACTACTGAGTCAGATGACGTACACCGACGTGATGGTGGAGCTTCTGCGTCGGTCGAGGGCTGACCTCGCCCATCGTCTGGCCGGCTACGAAATGAGCCAGATCCCCCACGAGGATGCGGTACGGGCGTGGATCGATGCTGTGGACCCGGGCGATCTCAGGCGCCAGATTGCAGAGCGGGTGGGTCTCAAACTCACCAACCTCTCAGCATTACTGACAGAGAACCGGCTGCCGCCGGAAGTTGCTGTAGCAGCAGCGGAGCTCGCTGGAACGTCCTTTGCCAGCGGCCTCGTTGTAACGGGCCTAGTAACCCCACAGGAAGCAGGATGGCCCCTGTACTGCAGGGAGAACAGTTTTGATCTTATGGATGATCTGGCACTCATCGATGCCACCGAGGCGAAGTTGAAGCAGCTGCGCCGCACAACGAAGAAGAAAATGGACGCCGAAGCGACGGTGCAGAACTTTTGGGAGACATTGGGCTGATGGAAATACTCTTCTGGGCTGTACTCGCGGTGGCAGCTGGCTTAAGCCTTACGCGCATTCCCGGGCTGAGCCGCAGTCGAAACCAAGCCATTTTCCTTTGCGGTCTCTCGTTGTGCGTTGCGTTCGCGATCATGCTCCCGCCCGTTTACACGGCCATCGACTCGATGTTCGTCAGAACCAATTTCACTGACCTTTTCGCCAAGTTATGCCTCTTCCTCGCCGTCAACATACTTGTCGCCCAGGTAGCCAAGCCGCTCAAAGCTGCAAAGGCCCTACAGCTGACGGCAGGCATTCCAGGCCGACTGATACTTGTCCTGGTGTACGGGCTTGAAATGGTCCTCTTTGCCCTGACTACTACCGATATGCCCTCCCCCGGCCTCGGAGCCTATATGAGCGATCCAGTGGTGTTCGCCTACAACGCGGTCACGGTCCTCTACGTCGCCTCACTCTGCAGCCTGGTCGTCGGCCCACTGTTCCAGCAGGTGCGCAGAGGTGGCCATCTGTTCCAGCGCTGGTCTTCCGGCCTCGTCCTGGCCGGCTTCTCCCTGGCGATTCTGAGGGCCGTTGTTTTCCTCGTGGGCTGGGTGGTGCCCGGGCTATACGAAGTAGGACAAAGCATCAGCGCCATCTCCGCACTCCTCGTTGTGGCTGGCCTTGCCTGTGCTTGGTTTGGCCTGCGCAAATACAGCGTCCCCGCCATCCGTCAGAGCCACTTGCGAGGGGAATCAGCATGACTGCCAGCGTGTCGCCGCGTGTTAAATCTAGTCATATAGCTAGTGTGAGCGGCATGGGAAAAGTTCTCCGGCGTGCGCGCGGCACTGGCATTGGCAATGTGCAGACTAACTACCTCATCCCTCCCCACAGCAAGCAAAAGCTGGAGGATGTCTCTGCTCGGATGGGCATGAGTGGCGCCGAGGGACTAGAAGCAATTCTGGATCACCTGGAATTGGAGGCCGATGGCCTGCCGTCCTGGGCTGACCGCGAGAAGCTACAGGAGGCTTTGCCTATCGCAAAGGCCAGTTAAGAGTTGAAGGCCCGCACTAGGCGGGCCTTCACTAAGTATCCGTTCAGATCTGCGTTTCCTGGCAGTTACTCGATCTGAACTTTTGAAGCTTCCTCTTGCGAGGACGCTCCCTTTCTCACACCCTCCAACAAGAAGGTATTGCCCCTATGGTACCGGAACCCGGTTCCGGGTCAACGGCTGACCGCGTGAGTGTCGGCCGTCAAGTCGCAGTCGAACGAGATCCCAAGCGGCTGCTGCTGACCCCTGAAAATGTGTCTGCTCTAGGAGCTGGCTTCACTGACGTCGCTGAACCCCTGCCCCAAGACTCCCCTACCCAGCCCAGGCGGCGTATGGGACGCAAGGGCAAGCAAAGGCCCAGGCGGGTACGTAAAGCCAAAGAACGTAGCAACCGTGCTGTCTGGTCGGTCATCCCGGCAGGGCACAGGCCTGCCCGGCATATCATCCGGTGGCTGCGCAGCATCCAGGAGCTGGCAGAGTTCCAGCTGGCCCGCAAAGACCTAAAGGCGAACATTTGGCGGTTCGCCAATGCCGTCGCCCAGTGCCCGGGCTTTGACCCCGCCAGCATGACCGTGATGCCCCTCTGGCAGCGCCTTCAGGAACGGTTCGGCTTCCCGTCTAAGAGCATCTCAAACTACTTCCGTCGGCTCAGAGACTGGGGAGTACTGGCAGTGGTGGCCACGGGCCGTACAGCGGAGTTCACGCCTAAATCCAGCGGCCGCACGGACAATGAAGCCGCTATTTACGTACTGCTGGAAAAAGTCGAAGAAGAGGGTGTGGAAAAAAGTAGCGTACCGGTGCCCAATAGGGCTGTTAATAACCCCCCGCACGCGCGGGCGGGCGAAGAGTCAAAGCTCAACATTGATGCGGCTACGCCGCACGCTTCATTGAAGCGCGCCGCACAGCGGCGCGAGATAAATCACCAACTGCTCAATCGGAAGGCACCACTGTGGAACCCCAACGAGACGACAAGCGCCAAGACCAAGCGTGAGCGCCGCGAGGCTGAGCGTCTAGCCTCGCTTGAGCTTCAATTCAGGTCTTTTCCGCTGCAACGCATCTCCACCCCTCACGTGGCTGCTATCTGCCGGCCATTCTTCCGAGCGGGATGGACAATCAGGGACATTCTTCACGCCATCGACTGGCGGCCGAACACGGACGCCAGATATCACCACGACGGCGCCAACGGCGTGGAGAACACGGGGGCCTGGTTGAAGTTCCGCCTTGGCAAATGGGTCCGTAAGGATGGCGGTTTCTACCGCTCCCCCAGCCAAAAACAGGCCGCAGAGAACGCCCAGCGCAAAGCAGAGCAGCGCGCAGCAGATGAGCGAAGGACACGCGACCGCGCCGAGCGGGCTGCGTACACCCCGCCCGCCCTGGGATGGCGAGAGCGCTTCGCCCTCCTGCAGGAAGCGAAGGGAGCTTGATGAATCAGCTCCACCGCCCCGCCAGCGAGGACAACGAGAAGCTACACGCCGGGAAAACCGACCGCCTGGGCCGTCTTGTTCCATTCCTCAATGCGAGAGCTGAGCATTTTATTCAGCTCCTGCGCCGTCGATGAATGGAGGTAGTGCCGGACTCCGTGGATGGTTACCTCGATGCATTCATCCTGGTCGTCGTCTGTCAGCGCAACACCAACATGGCCGTCGGGCCAATTTCGAGGCACGATTGGCTCGTGCGTCTCGGTGACAGGTTCCCTTATCACCTTGATCTGCTGACGCTCTACTTTTAGGCGGCTTGCCTTCCCCATGATTCTCCTTTTGTACGACTGGTCCAGTAAGTATCACTGACCGAGCGACAAGTTCCCCATGGTCCAAGACTTGGGGGCGGCCGTCTCCCCCGGCGTTAGGCTGGGGTTTCTTTCAGCAGGGACGACACAAGCGAGTGTGCAGGGCCGAGGCTGTGCAGGCACAGGAACCCGGCCGCCGTGGCCGGCCTCAAAGGCACAGGGGGTGGCTTTTGGGCCCGGTACAAGGGCGGCGCCTCGCCGGCCAGCCAGACAAGCGGGCGCGCGCGGTCGGGCCCGAATATAGTCATTGGGTACTTTAGGTATAAAAGCACTGAAAGGTACTATATAGTGTTTATACCTAATAGATATCTCATAGCCGCGGGGCGAGTTACCTGACGCGGTTCCACGAGAGCCCGCCATTTAGGGGTAATAGCGATCATGAACCTAATAGGAGGCGTGTCGTTATAAACCCTAATAGGGATATTGGCTATATTTGACCCACCACTGATTGGAGATTCCATGGCAGCGACCATCTACGCGCTCATCAACCAAAAGGGCGGCGTCGGCAAGACGACGGAAACATACAGCCTGACCAGAGCTTTGGTTGCGTCCGGAAAGCGCGTCCTGGCGATAGACGCCGACCCACAGGGAAACCTCAGCGGCATCCTGGCTGCAGAGAACGTAGAAGCGGACCAACTCACATTTGCTGATGTACTGCTGGGGGAGAAGGTCCACGACGTTGAAGTGGAAGGCATCTGGGAAGGGCTAACGGTTCTCCCGGGCAACTCCAACACGACCAAAGCCATTCAGCAGCTACACACTGAGCACGGCCGCGAGTACCGGCTCAAAGAAGCTCTGGCGAACAGCCTGGAGCGCTACGACATCATCCTCATTGACTGCGCACCAAGTCTGGAACTGCACACCATCAACGCGCTTGCAGCGGCGCACCGCGCCCTGGTGATCTGCCAACCCGGCAAGTTTTCCCTTGATGGGTTGAGTCAGCTGCAGCTGAGCTTCGACAGCGTCTCGCGGTACTACAACCCCTTGCTGACAGTGGCAGGAGTGATAGTCAACGGAAACCGCAACACCCTGACGCACAAGGCATGGATAGGTGACCTCGCCGAAGCCTCGCCATGGCGCGTGTTCACGCCCTACGTGCCGTACTGGAGCGTTATCCAAGACGCGATGGAGGCCGGCCTGGGCCTAGACGAGTGGCCCGGAGACGACAAAGCGCGGCAAGCCTACGAAATCTACGCAAGGCATCTGGCGCACCTGGACGAAATTGAACTTCGTCCGCACCTGGAGAAGATCTTCCCGAAGTATGACTACAGCACTCTGGAGAGCTGACATGGCACAACGACCCGAACGCCGGAAGAGCACTCTCGGGGCTGCGCATCCGATCGAACACCAAAACAACCAGGCGCCCGTGGGGGAGAAGCAAGAAGCCGCGGAGCGTTTGACCACGACCACGGACCAGGCCCCTTCGCCCTCGCGGGCAGAGGAATCCGCCGCGCCGGCCGCTGCGCCGAAAGCCACCAACAAGGCTGGCAAGGCACAGCCCAAAGGGGCCTTCTACGCGGACGAAGACGTCCTGGAACGGATTCGGGCTGCATGGTTTCACACCCCTACCACCGCGGCCGAGCGGGAAGCATCCTTTTCGGACTTCCTTCGGGAAGCTGCCCTGGAGAGGATGCAGCGGCGCGAGAAAACCTATAACGAGGGCAATCCATTCCCCACCGTTCCATCAGGCAAAATCGCGCGCGGACGCCGCTAATAGGTACAAATGCCCTTATAGAACTAAAAGGTATAAAGGCCAGTGCTGGCTTTGTATCGCTCAGGCAGGCTTTGGATGGTATTGCTGGCTAATTGCGCAGCTCGATCAGGAAGAACGTAAGTGTCTATATCAGTCGTTTCACGAAAGCTCCTCTGGGGCCGAGCCGCCGACCGCTGTTCATGGCCGGAGTGCCGCCGCCCACTCAGTCAGGATCTTGCGCGCAGCGCAAAGGCAATAATCCTTGGCGAAGAAGCGCATATCGTCGCGAGGGAGAAGGATGGGCCTCGCGGCGAATCCACGCTGACTACGGAGGAACGTGACGAGTACGACAACCTGATTCTGCTCTGCTCATATGACCACACTCGCATCGACAAAGCTCCGGAAGAGTACACCGTTGAGTTCTTGCTTGAGACAAAGGCAAATCATGAGTCCTGGGTACAGGAGACCTTGGGATCAGAGGTAGACGCGAATGAAGTTCGGTGGGGACAAATCGTTGACCAACTCGTGGCAAAACTGGGACTGGACACGTGGGCTTCCGACGTCAGCCCGTTCTTTAGCGGAAGCCCGATCAATTTAGCTGTTACCACGGAGGAACGGCTTCGTGAATGCGCATTGTGGATTGCGACGCGACCTTGGCCACAAGGGCGTGACAGGCTCAAAGCTGTAATAGTCAATATCGGTCTTTTTCTGAACGAGTTGCTCAATACGTTCAATGAGTACGCGGAGCTGCAAACCGGCGGACACCGCCGGATCTATCCAGCCTTCTACCGGATTCCGAGGTGGGATACGGAGCTATATAACTCCCTCTTGGTGAAGTACAAGGGCCGGCGGGCGTATCTTTCGGATCTAACACTTGAAATCACCCGCTACATCAATCTGTTTGGCGATCTGGTTCGAGAAGACTTGGACCCGTTCTTCCGCCAGGAGGTCGGACATCTTACGGTGATTGTCGAAGGCCAAATGCCTTGGGAGTACGGCGCCCACATACCTCAGTTCGCACAAGAAGATGTGGAAAGCGCGCTCGGAGTGCAGGCGCTAGCTGCTTTTGAGGAAGCCCGCTCTTCGCGGACGCCGCGTTTCCAGTGGTGAGTGCATAGATATGAGGCCGAACGGCACGGTAGCGGGCTGTTGAAACGACATTCGGGCAAATTATGAGCGAACTGACGTTGCGCTTTCTTCAAGGCCCTTCCCATCAACTCGTTTGTCCGCACGAGGCGGCAGATGCCGGTAAAGGGTGGTCCGCGCCAGGCCCGTCTTGGTGACGATTTCGCGCATGGGTGTTCCCTTGTCCCGCAGCATCAAGGCATGTTCGAGCTTGTCAGGATCCACGACGGAGGGCCTACCTGTGCGCCGGCCGTTGGCTGTGGCAACGGCCCGGGCGTGGGCAGCGCGTTCGGCCGCATAAGTGCGTTCCATTTCCGCAAAGAGGGCCAGCATGACCACGGCCAGCTGCGCCATCGGACTGTCCGGAGTCGATGTGTCGATGCGCAAAGGGTCGGCCAGTGTCCGGATCCCGACTTCACGCTCTTTGAGCTCGTGCATCAGGTTGAGCGTATCCCGCACTGTTCGCCCTAAGCGGTCCAAGGTGTGCACAACGATTACATCGCCGGCCCTGGCGTGCCGCAGCGCAGCATGAAGGCCGGGCCGGTCCCTTGTCGCCCCCGACCTCTTATCGGAAAAAACCGTTGTGATGCCGGCGACCGCCAAGGCGTCCAGTTGCCGGCCCAGGTCTTGCTTGGCTGTTGAGACCCGCGCGTATCCGATATCCATTCCCGCACGGTACCGAAAGTTGTCCTCGTGACGCTGAATTGTGGCTTACCTTTTGGCATAACATCCGGGACGTTCAAATTACGTGGAGCTACGTGGGTTCGAGCTGCCGGGGAGTGTCCCGTTTGGTTCTGTCCCAGTTCTAAGGAAGTGGGACAGGACGGTCACTAGCCCGCTGTTGCTATGTGGGGCGGTGGGGGAACTTAACTCTCGGTGCCGGACACTACTAGGTATGAACCAATTGGGGGAACAGGATGCTGAGCTGTGGGCGAGGTGCGTCAGCGGGGACCAGGATGCCCTCGGAATGCTGTTCGAGAGACACTCTGATGCGGTTTTCCGGTACTGCCTCAGCCGTACCGGTTCTTGGCATGACGCTGAAGAGCTCGTCTCGGTCACCTTCCTTGAGGCGTGGCGCCAACGCAATAGTCTGACCTTGCAGCGGGACTCGTTGCTTCCCTGGTTGTTGGGTGTGGCGACGAACGCGGCGAAGAACAAAGCCCGCTCAGTTCGCAGGTATGAGCAGTTCCTGGGCCGCCTGCCGCATTCAGCTGTTGCTGCGGACCATGCCACCGCGGCCGATGAACGGATTGATGTGGAGCGGCAGGTGAGGGAGCTGCTGGAGGGGGCTGCCGGTCTGAGCGCCGGGGAGCGGGACGTGCTGCTGCTGTGCGTGATGAACGGTTACAGCTACGAGGACACCGCGGCCGCCCTGGGCATCCCCATTGGGACCGTCCGTTCCCGTGTGAACCGGGCCAAGAAGAAGCTCCGTACTGCCGCACCCCATCTCGTAGGCCGTGGCGATGACTCTCAAGCAATTTTGGAATCGAGGCTGTCATGAACCTTTCAGACGTCCGCTATCCAGCCGACACCAAACAGGCCGTCCGCAACCTGCTCATTCAGGAAGCAGGCCGCCAAACCAAAACCGTCCCTTGGTGGCGTAAACCCGCCGCCCTTACCTTCGCCGGGCTGGCCCTTGCCAGCTCGACCGCGGCCGGCGTGTACGTGGCCCTGGCGCCGGTGGAGGACAAACGGGATATCCGCTGCTACTACCGGGCTGACCTCACCACCAACTATCCAGTCGAGACGTCTCCGGGGAAAACCAGGCCCCCGTACATCACCACGGGGATCTTCATCACCGGCTTCGACAGCAAAAACAATCCCAACCCGGCCGACAGGAACGCCGGCATGCAACAGGTCAACGACCCCATCAACCAGTGCAGCCGGGTGTGGGATATGGGAAACATGTACCTGAAGGGCATCAACGATGACCTCGTCCCAGACGACTTCGTGCCACCTCCCTTTGGACAACCCGCCGAGCGAACCGCAACCGAGGTACTAAGGGACCAGAACGGCAATCCTCTCTATCCCGATCCAGCGATTAGGGAGTTGGGCAACTACATACCGTTCCTCACAGAGTGCGTCGTGGACAACACCGTCGCCGTGATCCCCGGTCCTGCCGAAGTGTGCGCGCAGCTCGGCATCCCCGCCCTCGAAAAGTAGCCATGGACACCGTGACGGAAATGAGCAGCACATGAAGAAAATCAACCACCACGCTGACCCTGCTACTTATCTCATTGGACGTCGTCATCTTCGCGCATCAAGCGTGGGCCGGCACCGCTCCGGCAAATTAGAGGAGACCTCACAGGTAACAGCCCCGAAATCAGCGGGGCCAACGCCGGCGGCTGGGAACTTCAATGACAGGAATTTCGTGGGGCTCAAGTGGGCGTTGGGGAACGGGTCGGATGTTGTAGGGGGTGATGCGGTCCGTCTCGTGCTCACTTTCAATGGTTGCGGCGATGCTTTCGTTGGACCGCCGGATGTAGTCAAGTGACCAGGCAAGGAGGACGTCCAGCCGATTGACCTCTGCTTCTGCTGCTAACAGCCGCTCGTGAGCGGTGACGGAACGATACCCGCACCACTGGCGAAGAAGTTCGTGTATGGGCTTCGTCCAGCGTAGGTAACGCTCGTATTCGTATTTGGGGGAGGTTTCTGTGGGTTCCCTGGTTTCCCAGTCCTCGCTTGTGCCGCCTCTTTTAGATTTCTCACGGGCCTCCGCTTCCTCTGCCAGTATCCGTTCGAGAACCGGTGTCGGATTTTGGTGACAGGCCCATTCCGCGATGGTCAGGGACGCGAGTGGTGAAAGGCATGGTTTGCCGTTGTAGGTGATCCATGAATGATTTGTTGGAAGGGCATCCAATGGGTGGTTTGTCAGGGATTCCAACGCCGATAAATCGTGGATTACCAAGGCATCGTCCACAGGGGTGAGGAACAGCTCGGCGACTGCCGAGGGTATGAGAAGTTCAAGTGCTGTCCACATCGCCGACGATTCGTTTTCGTCGACGGATTCTGACCGCAAGAGTTTCCAGTTGTCCATGCTGGCGTCATACTGGCCTACCTCGTTCCAGGGCACTTTGAGCCTGCTACGAGGGACGTTTTCTTCCTTCCCTGCGAGGTCGCCATCGAGATGTCGGATCTCAACCCTGAACTTGCGTGTTTGTCGGTCTATAGACAAGATTTTGACCCTTTGTGATGTTGAGTCGTCACGTAGGCGGTACGCCCATTCCTGTCCCGTGGCGGGGGTAGGAACAACTTCTGCATCAGAGTCCATAGCCGCCCATTATTCCTCCGTTCACTTCTCTGGCGGGACATCCGTTGAGCTGCACTAAGACCAGCTGAGGTTTGTCAGCGCTGCCAGCTACAGTGACGTGACAGGTATGCATAGAGGGAGAACTGCACATTGGTCGCTGTTGAAGATATCGCTCAAACAAGCACGGGCCTGCGTCACTTGCGCCTCATGGCCGCACTGACCGAGCTGGAGCCACTGGACTCAAACCGGCAGGTAGGAGTGGGAACTCTCTATAACGAGCCGGAGCGCTGGGGACTGGATAAGCAAGGGATCTCGAACGATCTGGAAGCTCTTCAGGGGCGGGGCTGGATTTGGTTCGAGCGTGCCGGAGCCGGCATACAAACAGTGGTTGTGGTCCAACCTGGTGTCGATGCTGCCGACGAGTTCGGCCAGTTAAGGGGCAACCGTCGTCGTCGTACCCAAGCGGTGAGGGATGCTGTTCTCAACTGGCTCTATGACCTTTACTTAGGTGGCGACGAAGCCTCGGGGATCAGTGACTTTCTCACCAGCGAGAGCAATCAGTATTTCGGCGATCCGTATTCAGGAGATGAGCTGGAGCGTGCTGCAACCTGGCTGATGGCCGAAGAGTACATCGACGGTATCGAGACTTTCAGCGGAGAGCTGGCGCGGCCAGAGATTACTACCAAAGGCATACGAGTTATAGAGGCCGAGCAGTCCGTCAACAAAGCGCTAACTTCAGCTGGAATGACAGTGAACGAGATCAACATCAGCGACTCCCAGGGAGTCAATGTCGCCGTGGCAAGTTCTAACGTCACTCAATCAAACACCCTGTCAAAGGGGCAGATTGACCAGTTGGAGAAGGTTATCGGTTCTGTACGTGCCTTGCTGAACCCGATGGTTCTCGGTGTTACCGAGGACGTCGCTGAGGCAGCCCAGGCTATTACCGGAGAGGTTGAGGAGGAGATCCACTCATCAGCTCCTAGCGCAGGAACGGTAAAGACTCTGCTCTTGAAACTGATGGAGCTGGCAGCAACTGGGACCGTTCAAGGCGGCGTCGATGCCCTGAACGCCATCATGCAACAGGGCATCGACGGCATGAGCTAACAATAGAACCCCTCAATTAGCGGGCTTCGAGCTAGAGGAAGACTACAGCCAGGGCAGGACGTGTCACTGAAGATGCCTACGTGCCCGTTTGGGGCAGATCTGGCATGCTGACAGTGTTGGCCGCTATCCAACACAGCAGGAAGGGGGCCCCTGGTTCGTACCAGGGCGCCCCTTTTTTGTTGGACCCCACAATTCGCACGCTTGGCATCGCACCCAGCTGGTCATAGCTCGCAGAGACTGATGCAGTCCTGGTTGGCGTCAAGGATTACCTGGCTAGCTTTGTGCCATACCTTCTTGGCTAGATTCCTACGGCCATCAAGATCGCTGAGCCCAATTCGTTCCACGCCGGGCCTTCGCGTCTCTGGATCTCCGTTACGTCAAACCATCGGCGGGTCGTAGGCGACTCTCGTCTCAGGACGCTAGCATCCATGCCAGCTATGGAGATTATTGTCCAAAAATCACCAGCACCCCCTTGAAGTGCTTTGAGATGAGACTTCTCGGCTTCTCCTGCGCGATTGTGAGCATTGGACTGATCAGTTCCGCCCTTGATCTCGATAGCAACCTTGGTGAAAGCAACGCCTCCTACTTCTTCCACGACTACTACGTCGGGATCGGCGGCTAGGGCAATAGTTGTCTTCCGCCCTGCGCTGTTGAGTAATGTCAGGCTGTTGCCGTCCTCAGACTCCTTATAACTGGTTCCTTTTGCATCGATGATGTCTTTGATGGCCGCAAACACGTCTTTCGTTGCTCTTGACCCAATCTGCGTCCTCCAGGAGCCATCCAGTTGCGTCCCCAACATCAGTAGCGGCAGCTGTTCCACATCGGCTGGTGTCACACCACCGTCAATCCCGGTGATCATCTCGGCCATAGCTTCATTCAGGCAGCTACAGAGTTCTCCAAGTCTCGGCAACGCTGCAGGCCGAATGTCGTTCTCCGTCTCCATCGCTTTGAAAAGTTGCATCCCGGTGCGTGCATGGTAGAACTGCTTTTGCGAAACGCCCAGCAAGAGACGGTAGTAGCCGAGCAGCGTGGGCTGCTGCTTTAGGACAACCGGAAGAGCAAAAACATGTTCATCCCGTATACCGGCCGCCTGCAGTGCCTGACGCGCTTGCGCCGGCACATAGTTCTGAATTTCTGAAGACAAGGAATTGGGGTCCACCTCCCCGAGTGTCGGCAGAAGCGCATCGCGTAAAACTTCCTTCCGTGCCCTGCTCAGCAGACTTTGAACATAAAGCTGGCGAACTGGGGCGGGAAGTGCGAACTGAGGCAACGTTGAGTTTGTCATGGGAGGTCCAAAGGGAGAGCTGCAGGGCAGTTATCGGGAGCGGTCACCATGGAAGCCTAGCGGGCCATTTGGTAGCACTTAGTCCGCCGCCCATTGTGTACTGCTACTGCGTTTGGGGGATACTTCCTGACCGGTTCTGTTGTAGGAACAGCCGGCCGCTAGGGTGAAGCAGAACCCACCAACATGGCGACCGGAGCGAGTTTCAATGGCAGTAGCCCGCAGACACCACACGGTGCCGAACTTTTACCTCAAAGGCTTTGCCACAAAGGCCAGCCAGATAGGGGCAGTTCAGTTGCCCGGAACGCGCCGATTTGTTCAATCCACCAGCGACGCGACCATTCAAAAGGACTTTTATGCCATACCCGGTCATAGCGACGGGCCGGATGTATTCGAAAAAAGCCTGTCAGAACTCGAACGCGACGCAGCCAAGATCTTCAGGAAGATTTTGAACGACGACGTTTGGCCCCTGCCCCACGAGGACAGGGAAGTCCTTGCAACGTTCCTCACGATTCAGTTTCTAAGGGGACCCGATCAGCGCCGCCACATGGAACAAACTATGGCGTTGCTGACCCGTCTAGAGGTGGGTGCGGGCGGGAAGGCAGGAGTGGAAGCCTGGGCAAAGAGGAAGCACGGCGTCTCGGTATCCCCTGAACAAGCAGAGCGAATTTGGACAGAAGCCACGCAGCCCGGAGGGCCGCCCATCAAGCTTGCAGCCGTAGGCCATATACGGCAGATGCTGGAACTGACTCCACAACTAATTCGGTACTTTGCTGCAAGGCCTTGGCAACTGTACCGTTTCTCCCGCCGCAGCTTGGTCACCTGCGACGCCCCCGTCAGCCTGATTCCCGATCAGCACGCGCAGTGGGACGAAGGAACTGGCCTCATGAATGCTTGGGCCATTGCGGTGCCTCTTTCCAGGAAGACAGGCATCCTGCTGGGAAATCCTGAAGCCTTCTTCGGAGAAGTCGCCGCGGCGGAAGTATCAACGGGTCAATTCGACCACCGCGGAGAGCCCTCTACCGCAGTAGCCCACATGTTTAACGCGGCGACGATCGAAAATGCCCGCCAGTGGGTCTATCACCATCCAGATGACAAAAATCTTGTGCCCGAAGCGTTGCCAGAGCCGAGAGCGGCGGAGATACAAACTAGCGGGGCAGCTATAGAGTTTTCCGGCGAACCTTACTTTGGACGACTTTCACCCAATGAGGAGACAGAATGAGCGAGTTGTTGGAGAGCGTCAAGGCCCGCTATCTGACTTCTCGGGACTTCAACGGATTCTATGTCTCCCAGGAATCGGCAGCACACATTCCCGAAGCTATCCGTCTGGTGGAATCCGGACTGATTCAGGTTGTGTCGGAAGAGGATTACCCCAATCCGCACATCCGCCCTTGGCCGTCTCGACGAAGCATCGAGGCCCAGGTGAAGTCTCTAGAGGCCCTTATACAGAGTCAGTACGGTCTCTGCCTCTATCCCACCCCAGAAGCTGTTAGCCAGGCGGAGCTTGAAACCATTGACGCGGGCGAACCCTTCCGACGTGCCTTGGCGGCAGGACAAGGCACGCTAGAGCTGGCCTACTTCGAGTTTGAGGTTCTGGAGCCTTACCGAAACGATCCCAAGTTCATCTTCCAGTTTCGAGATTTTGGCGCTGAAACACTTCTTTCGGATGAGTCGCATATGACCGCAGACGAAAAGGACAGCATCATCATGAGCCACATCGGTTACGCCTACGATCTTTCCAACTATGAGCTCCACGACCCGACGAGCAAGCTGGTTCGACGAGCATGTGCCTTTCTAGGCGACCTGGCTAAGCTGCACCCGGTTCATCAGATGAGGTGGAAAACGTTTGAAGTCGCTGCTTCCCCGGACCTGGAACCTCACCCGGCATGGTGGGCGCAGCAGATGGGTCGCTGGCCGGAGCGGATAGGACCCTTTCAGCGCTTCTTCTTCGAACTGGAGACATGGAACGAGTTCCACACGGCAATTTACGGTGCTCCAATTCTGAGGACCACAGCAAGGCCTCGGGAGTTCGGGTGGATGATCCGTCCGTCAAAACGCGAATTTGACGCTTTCATCGTCCAACTCGATCAGCTCCTCTCGGACAACATATTGCACCGAGCCCTAGATGAACTGGGAGCTGATCGAAAGGACGCTAACGAAAACAACATAGGATCCCTGCGTCGCCTGGAGACAGCGATGGTGCTGCGCGGGGCGACCGAGGAAGAAGCCCAAGTCGTCCTAAAGCCGTTCAAGGATGTTCGGAAGCTGAGGCAGAAGCCGGCCCACGCACAAGAAGCCAATGTGGTGGACAACGCGCTGCTGCACAAACAGGTGAGCGTACTGCAGGAGGTCACAAAAGCGCTCTACGCCCTCCGCGCCTTCTGGCAGTCGCACCGGACGAACCGCGAGTGGACGGAACCTTCCTACGTAGCGAAGGACCCCTACCCGATCTGAGACATGGCTAGGCTGATGGAGGCGTGTCCTGCTGGAGGAACCGGAACCTTAGACGAGGTTCAACGGGGGGAGCCATTCTCCCCGCAGGCTCAGTTCCCACTCGTGAGCTTCTTTGATGCCGTCGCATTGGATCCATCCAAGCTCACAGTCCGCAAGCCACTGGTTCACAACTGCTACTTGCTCTACCGTCATTACGCTTGGGCGCTGGCGCGCAACTGAGCGAGGGACGCCGAGCTGTGCCGCCGCAACGCTCGCTCTGAGAGTACTTCGGCTAAGGTCGCGTCCTTTGGCGAAATGCTTTCTGAGGCGCCCGCGCAGACCTTCCGCCCCGAGGGCTTCACCTACATAGATGGGATGCCCATCCCGGTACCAGATGTAAACGCCGGGGTCAGTCGGAACACCGCCTCTTGGGATAGGTAGCGGGCGAGGCTTGGCTATGGACAACGCCACTTTCCACTGGTCCCCAGGTGATTTGGTGTTTGTCATGCTGACCTCTGGGTGTTGGGGTTTTCGGGCCTGCCTCGCTTCGGCCAGCTTTACCAGGTCATTCTTGGATGGTCCGCCTGGCGTATAGGCGGCTTCAGCGATCTCTTCGGGGGTCATGGCGTTCATCATGGCTGTCGCTTGGGCGAGTACTCTGCCGGCGGCCACGATATGAGGGCGCGCTTCCGGGGGTAGGGGTCCCGAACCTGGTCGTTTCACTTCAAGCCCCTCCAGGAATCGGAAAAATGCGCCTAGTCGAGCCTTCCCACCCTACTGGGCTGAACCTACGCATGGTCAGGGGTATGCAGACACGACACGATGAGCCGCGGGGCTCCAAGAAATCTCTTTCGGTCCAGGCCTTGGAGGCGTTTGTGCTTGGAGCGGCCCGTACTGCCGGAGCGGCAGCAGTTGGCGGCCTTTTGACCTGGTTGGCAACGACTATGGAAGGCCTCCCGCTCTAGTCCGTTTCATACGGCTCATTGGCTGCGGGGACTTGGTTATTCACGGGCGCGCGCACGCGCTTTGCGGAGCAGCGCAACTGGGCTCTTGCCGACGGGCCACATGCTGCCGCAGTCATTGCACATCCACCAGCCGGGTTCAGGTTGACCTGCTCTGCCGTGGCAGAGGGGGCATACTTTCGTGGTTTTCGTCATTGCGACAGGGTACGAGTAGCCACTGACATTGAGAGGTGGGCGCCTGAGGGCTGCCATCGTCGGCTCTCAGTAAGATTGTCTCTCGTGACTGACGAACCAGGACTTTTTGATATCCCTTCGACACCAACTGTGGAGCCGGCTGCGGCAGCTCTCCAGGAACTGCCTATTCGCCCGGAACAGGTTCAGCAGATTCGGGAAGCTTTCGACAAGGCAGGTGTCACCGAACAAGACGAGCGGAAGGCTCTGATCAACTCCGTCATCGTTCGGGACATTGCATCCCTGCGTGAGCTGCATGCAGCGGAGGTGCGGAGAGTAGTCATGGCAATCGAACAGCGGACTAAGCCCAAGTCGACTGGCTCTGCTTGGGATGATCGCGAAGAAGACACCTGGATTGACAAGCTATAGCCCAGAGTCTCTGCTCTTGTTGCCAGAGTTAGCGGGACTGTCGTTCTCCGGACAGTTTCCACTGACCGTGAATAGTTGCCGCACTGATATGAACAGCTAGCTTCACCTTGGCGTCAGACCGGTCGATTCCGATCTTGAAAGTTGGAACGACGGCATCGGCCGGGAAGGGGATAGTCCCCTTCTGCGCGTTTTCGACGGAGAGCGTATCCACGGCCTCAAAGAGGGAAGTGGGGATCTCGACTAGCTGGTAGCGCACGCCGTCATCCTCTCGGAACGCCCTGAGGATGATGATGCCGTCCGTGATCTGCCGGTATTCCTTGAAGAGCGCGACGATGCGGTCACGCCGTTCGGCCTGTCTGCGGGCGTCCTGAATCCAGGCACCTTCTGTGAGTTTGGATATTTCGACCCAGTTTTCCTTCAGAGCCTTTGCCGCCGTCGATTTGAGCGACAGGACGACCCTGGCTCCGTCCTTGTTGATTACGGTGTCGAAGAACCTGTTCGTGGCACCCGCGGCAGCACTCACTGTCCAACCAGCAGCCTCTGAAGCGTCATTGAACGCCGCCTCGAACTGCAGGGTTCCAAGCGGCTCCCTGCTAAGCCCGTGATGGACCCGGAGAAGGGCGAGGAAAGCCTCGGCCCATTCCTTGGCTGTTAGCCACGAACCGTGCAGGACAGTGTGCTCCGCCGGCGCCTGGATGGAGCTAACGACGTTGTCAACAATGATGATTTCCTGAGTATTCAGGTCTTCAATTTTGCTGTGGAGCTGGGTCTTGCGATCGCCGGAGGTGGCAGGAGATGTCACGAGTCAGAGAGTCTTTCGGAAATGAGCGGCAAGTAGTCATCGTTGATTTCGCAGCCGATGAATTTCCGGTCGAGCTTGTGGGCCACAGCCCCGGTCGTACCTGAACCGAGGAAAGGGTCCAGAATATAGTCACCTGGTTCTGAGCCGATGAGGGCACAGCGGCGAACCAGTTCTTCGGGGTAGACAGCGAAGTGAGCACCGTTGTAGCCCTTGGTATTGATCTCCCACACATCGCGCAGACGGCGGCCATTCGGGCCCTTCACTGCGTCGATATCGTAGTAATACTTCTCGTTCTTGCTGAAGAGGAATACGTGCTCGTGACTCCGCGTCGGGCGGTCCTTCACCGACTCTGGTTGAGTGTTTTCCTTGTACCAAATGATGTCGCTGCGGAGGTACCAGCCTGCCTGCTGCATGGCAAAGGCAAACATCCAGGGCACGCCAATGAGGTCTTTCGGCTTTAGGCCTTCGGGCGTCTTTGGACGAACTGACATCGCACGGTTCGCGTTCTTCTTGTCCGGTGCACGGTAGCCGCGGTTGCCGGAGGTGTAGCTGTCTCCGAGGTTGACCCACAAAGTTCCATCGTCCGTGAGTACACGAGAAACTTTGTCGAAGATGACGGTCAGCGACTTAATGAATTCGGGAAGACTTTCGTCTCTGCCGATCTGCCCGTCATGGTTATAGTCCCTTAACGACCAGTAGGGCGGGGACGTAACTACAGACCGGACCGATTGGCTGGGTACTCGATCCAGCATCTGTGCGGCGTCACCGAGGAGCACGGCAGAGCGGCCGGATGTAAAGGTGGAGGCGGCGGATTCATCCGATGTAGACGCGTTGATCACATCAAAAAGCATGGCAAGTCTCTCGTTTGGTCTGACTCAAAGATATAGGCAGGCGCTCGGACAGCAGGTATTGGCGGAGCGTGAGTTTGGTCCTCCCCGACTCATCTGAGTTGGTGCGGGGCGGAAGGCGTGGATTACTTTTTGTCGGACCAGCGTTCGTGAGCGGACTGCCGGCTGATGCCGACTGCGCGGCCAATATCTGTCCAGGATGCCCCTGCGGCCTTCGCGGCCGCGACGGTCTTATTCAGTCGGTTGCCGGCTTGGCTGTATTCACGTGCTGCCGCTTCGACTCCCAGGATGGCTTCTGTGGGAGCTATATGAGCTTTCCATTCGTCATGGACTGCTTCTTCAAGTCTCTGGGAAGCGTCCGCGAAACCATCACGGGAAACGTACTCACGATGCTGGGCGGGATCTGCCTCAGCTGAGGAACCGACGCGCTTCCACAGCTCACCTTGCCAGCCGCAGTCGCAGGCCCCTCGCCAACCAATAATTTCCCTGTCAGGGATTATCTCGTAGTCGGGCATTGATTCGTCCCGCTTGTAGCGGCCAGAGACCCCTTTAACGAGCATGCCTTCACCCGATGAGGACGAGGACAGCCGGCCGTCCGGGGCTACGCAAGCAACCCATCCTTCGTGCTTGTTGTCGCTTGATACCCATCCCATAGCTACACACTTCCTGTCAGGCGCTCCTGACGGGAAGTGTGTCAGGAGCCCCTGACAAAAGCCAATCGGTGGTCACCTAGAGCCCTATGGCTCAGTTGTCGTGGATGGACTCCAGCAGCCACTGTTCCGACAGGGGGTCCCGCCGCAGCTCGAAGGTCCGCAGCGCTGAGGTTGAGGATCCGAGACGCACCTGTAGCCTCCAGTGTTCGATATCCACGACGTTCCCGACGCCGACCGGCACGGTCCGCTGTGTCTCCCACCAGGAGTCCCTGGTAAACCAGCGCAGCGGGTCCGCCGCGACTGCCCACACCCGCCCGTCGTAGCGGACGGCCAGGGGAGTGCCGGCCGCCGTAAATCGTACGTCCACGGGGGTGTTGAGGGTTGTTTCACTTACTGTTGCTGTCACGGTTGGTCCGCTCTCCCAAATTCCTGTTCATCATTGCTTCCCGGCGGGTGACGGCCGAACTCCAAACCCAGGTCCGGTACGTCACCGGGCCGTCCTTCCACGTCACTTCGGCTGCCTTCGCCGTCCACGCGAACACTTCCCCGTCCACGAGCTCCGCGCAGTTCGGGAATCGGATCCACGCCTTCACCGGGATCCCTGGATACCCGTTTTTAGCGGGGAAGTGCTCGAAATCGAGCTCTTCCACGGTCAGCCCTATCGGGCCGGCACGGCGGGCGTACTGCGCCTGCAGCGCGGCAGCTTGCTCCGGTCCCATAACACAACCTTAGAACATATATTCGAATAGACACGCCAAGAAAAAGCGGCCGTCGAAGCCGCAGGTTTCATTGTGGGGGAGGGGTACGACAAAGAACGGGTTGTACCCAATGGGGACAGAGTGCTTTCTCGTGAGGGGCCGTCCTCGGATGGGCCAGCGCGGCAACCACCTTCGCCTCCCTGCAAACAGCAGCTGCCCTGCAACTTGCTTCGGCTTCCACCCCGACAGGGTCTCCGGAGACTCAGGCGCGCCTCGCGTCTCGCTGCCCACAAATGGGGACAATCCTCAAAGGTTATCCACCGCTCCGGCGGCCAGGGGAGCTATCCCAACGGCTCCCCAACTCAGCCGTGGATAACCCGGATTGACCCCAACTATGGACAGCGGAAGTGGAGGGCGGCGCCTAGTCCCGTTTGAGGAACCCTGACCGGGACACTTTTCACCACTATGAGAAGAAGACCAAGTTCAGGGCCATCAACAGACTCCCTGTGATGAAGAGCAGAACGCTAAATGCAACTCCTCCCAACTCCATTGCCCCAATTTGCTGTTGTTCTTGTTCCTGCTCAGGCCGGTGCCGGCCGAACATCATCATGACGACTTGATATTGATAGCGCGCGATGTCTCTACGGAAGACGGTCCAAACAACTGAGATAAGGATGAGGACCAGCCCGAGTTCGCTAGTTCGGCCGGTGCCGGGTGGCATACCGAGCCCGTACGTCACCGTTAAGAACGTGCCGACAGCAGCGGCAATCCAAGCGGCTAACTGAAGCTTGCGCCGTTTGTCGAATTTCTGATTGGCCTCCTCCCAGCCCAGGCGTTTAGTCCTACGGTCGATGGTGCGCAAATACCCAAGCGTTGAAAGGGCTCCGATCACAAAGATCGCGCCAAAGATGAACAGCCAGGGTTCGCGCATAACGCTGACCCTATCCTGAGTGACTGCTGATGGCGTCTCTCAAGCGGAACCCTCGGCGAGACGATAGAGGTAGGGTCAGGGCATCAGATGCGCCAGAATCTTCAGGGCTGCTAACTGAGGGTAGTCATCCTGGGGCATTTTCGTTTGATAGTCGTCCAGCCAGTAGCTCATCGCCCTTTGCTCGGTGAGGCTGAAGAATTCGGGGTTTCCATTCAGGAACTGTTTATAAGCCTGCTGGAGACCCGGCCGTTCCGGCAGTTCGCGTTTCAGGAAGGCACACACTTCTTCTCCAACCTCGATGACGTACTCTCCACAGAGTTGAACGACGAAGGGGATGGGCCAAGAGTCTTCTGAAGCGAAGATCAGGGACAGAGCTTCTTGCCGTACCCGCCCATCGTGGTGCCTTGTCATCCAACAAGCAAGGACTAGCTGCTCATCAGGTGTGAGTTGCGACCTCACCTCCTGTTCGGGCCAGGAGTAGTGGATGCGGTACGGAATTTGCACCAGCTCTCCCTCGACATAAATTTCCGGGCTATCGGCCACGTGCCAGTTCGTATCCTGAATCAGGCGGGGAGAGGTACCAATTTCGGGTGGATCCAGGACTTTCATTGTCCGCTGAGCGGAAGGCCGGGCACTTAAAGGGATCGAACGCAGCAGTAGGGGATCTTTGAACCAAGGTTCCTTCATCCGCTCATTGAATCATTCCCTGAGGATTCGGCGGCAAGTAGCAGCGGTCAGCCGAGACACCCTCAGAGCAAGGTCGCACATCAGAATGCTTGGCGTTCGGGGGACGGATTCAAAACTGTGACTGTCGCGTAAGGGGTCTGTCCCGCAAGTGTCCCGTTAGACGGTGGGTGGCCGCGACGCCTCGTATAGGGAACCCTCTGCGCGACGGATCTCAACTCCTTAGAGGCCGCGCATTTGGCGTGCTGAATCGGCAACTTCACGGTAGTTCCACATGACTGTTGTTCCGCCGACAGGGGGAACGGAAAGCTGCGGGTCTGAGCTGTGCACCAAGCACATCAGGCGGTGACCAAACAAGGCTGCGTAGGAGGCCTGGCGGGCAAACACGTCCAAAAGCCTATGAGCCCCAACGGGGTCACAGGCTGAAAATTCAGCGTAGCCGCGGAGTACCAAGACTAGCCCGGTATCTGCGGCCACGGACCATCCATAAGAACCGACAGCAACCTCGCTCAGGCAATCGTTGAGCGCGTCAAAGCTGCCTCCGTAAAAGGCGGGAAATTCGAGGGCCGAAGCGATGTCGACGTGCATCTGCTCCAGGTCTTGCCACTCTGCGGCGTCAAGCGAAATGACTCGGTAACCATGGAGGGCAAGCCACTCAGCGGCATCTTCCAGGACCGACTGCTGAAAGAACAAACTAATGAAGCCGTTTTGGACGAGAAGGAAATCTGGTGGATTGTTCAGTTCATCAGCTGGGTCCCAAGTGGCCATTACCTCAAAGTACACGGTAGACGCCGGGGTGTGAGGCATCGCGATTGAGGAACCCTCAACGGGATAGTCTCTCCCAACGCCCTATGACCGGCGTCAGGGGTGTGACTGGCCAGTTGAACCACAGGAAGACGCAACTCTTAGAAT
>NZ_JBHVZR010000023.1:0-54012 GCF_042879835.1 Pseudarthrobacter sp. NPDC058329 | reverse complement strand
CGATGGAAGCCGGCCCTGAACGCCTTCGCCATCAGCTTCGACGGAAGAATCAACTAAATGCCAACCGTGGATCCACCGAAAATCGGACAGTCCCGAACCGCGCCAGCCCAGGCACCGCCGGCCTTGGACCGGCGGTGTTTCTGATTGCTGGACCGGCGGTGTTTCTGATTGCTGGACCGGCGGTGCTCCTGGCTTCCTAGAACGGGGGTGGGTCTGGTTGCTTGAGCGGATAGTGGACTTTTCCGGTGTCCGCTGTTTCGGTGGTGTATTGCCGGCCCAGCGGTGAACGCCATTCAAGGTCCCCGGAAGGGGACGCATGTTGATAGCTCCAGGCACCGATGGACTTCAGCGCGTGGTGCCGGCGGCAAAGCATCGCCAGGTTGCCGGGGTCGGTGGTGCCGCCGTCCTGCCACTCGATCGTGTGATCGGGCTCGCAGCCTGTGGCAGGGCGGGTGCATCCCGGGAACCGGCAGGTCCCGTCGCGGCACTGCAGGTACCGGAGGAGCGCCTTCGGCGGACGATATGCCCTGCGCGCCACGCCCAGCGCCTGGCCGGTGGCGCCGTCCGTGAACAGCAGGTACCAGGCAGGAGCCAGGGCCGCCAGACGCCGGGCGGTTGCAGCATCAACGGGGCCGTACCCTTCGAGTTCAGCCGTCCTAAACCCAACCGCCGCAGGTCCAGCCCCACCAAGATCAGCGGGCCCTGAGGCCACATCGGAGGGCTCGGCACCATTATCGGGATCCGGGTGGCCGCCAAATACCTGCCCCACCGGAATAGTCACCACGATCTCGGGCCGAAACACCCCGGAACCCACCCCGTCAGGCCCACCCAAAAGCTGGTCGGGCCCATCCGGGACAGGGCCGCCAAAGAGACGGTACGCCAGCGCCTCAGCACGAAACTCCGACAACGTACGCGAATCCGCAGCACCGCCAACTCCGGAATCAGCGCCAGGTCCGGAAACAATGCCGGCCCCACCAGCGGCGCCGTGCCCAGGAAGGTCCCTGAGCTCCGCAGCCCGCGCGCTGGCCAGCCGTGCATCATGATCGAGCCCGTTATAGATCGCCAGCCCAACCTCCGCAGTGAGGACCGCCGAGAGCGTGCACATGCCGTCCGGCTCGGCCCGGAACCATACGCCACGCTCCCGTTGGGCCGCCTGCTTGCGGGCAGCGAGGCTTTCGGGATGAAGCTGTTCACGCATCCGCCGCAGGCAGGCGCGTAGTTCAGCGGGCGTTCGCCTGCGGCCGTGCCGGGTCCGGGTGCGCCGCAGCGCAATCGATGCGAACCTCTCGGCCAGCCCGGCAGGGAGGGAACGGGCCTGATCGAGAATGATCCGGGCGTGCGCATCGGAAATTTCGCCTGCCTCAACCGCTTCGAGGACTTCCCAATGGGTTGTGGTCAGCTCCGCTGCATCATTAAGCACCCGCGCAGCCGTGCCCTCCGACAGCGCGCACGCAGTGGACACTTCGGTGACGGCGAGCGCATGGGCCTCGTTCCCGCCAAACCGTACCGGCTGGCTTTCCTGCCGCCCGGGAGCTTCCTCCGCAACAGCTTCCTCGACCCGGGCAAGGGCGCCCTGCTTCACGGCCGTGCCCCAGGCGATAAGCCTGTCAGCCGCCTGCACCATACGGACCGCACCATCCGCCGTCAGGAAGGCGGGAAGCGGGAAGCTCACCGTCCCGGCCAGAAGCGAATCCTCCCGGTCCGTGAACTCCAGAGCCGGAACCCACGCCTCGTCATCGATGACGAACGACTCAACCTCCACGCCGCACCTCCCTCCCGGAACACCACCAGCCCCTCCTCTTTGGGCCACTTTCAGACTAGGAGGAGGGTCTGACATTTATGCCTACCCTCGGATTGCGACGACGACTGCCCGTTCTGCCAGACTCCCCAAAACCAATGTGAAAACTTCCCCGGTGCGGCCCGGCATCACTGATCTAGGCGCGCGCCGCCACCACTCCCCTGCCGGGGATCGCTCCGATCAGCTGGCGGGTGTACTCGTGCGCCGGGCTGCCCAGGACCTCAGCCGTGGTCCCGATCTCCACCAGCTGTCCGGCGCGCATCACAGCGACACGGTTGGAGATCTGTTCAACCACGGCAAGGTCGTGGGAGATGAACAGGTAGCTCGGCCCGTCCCGCTCCTGCAGGCCGGCCAACAGGTCCAGGATCTGCGCCTGCACGGAAACGTCCAGGGCCGAAACGGCCTCATCCAGGACCACCAGCTCAGGACCCAGGGCAAGGGCACGGGCGATCGCCACCCGCTGGCGCTGGCCACCTGAAAGCTCAGCAGGCCGCCGTCCAGCAAAAGAAAAAGGCAGCTGCACCGAATCCAGCAGCTGCGCCACCTTGTCCGCCCGGTCCTTGGCACTGCCTTCGCCGAAGGCCCGGAGCGGCTCACCGATGCTGTCTCCCACGCTGAACCGGGGGTCCAGGGATGCGAACGGGCTCTGGAACACCACCTGGAACCGGCGCCGCAGCAGCCGGAGCTGCTCGCCCTTCGCCGACGAAAGATCCACCCCGTCGAACAACACACTGCCCGCCGTCGGCTTCTCCAGCCGCAGCAGCAGCCGGGCCACCGTGCTCTTGCCGGACCCCGACTCGCCCACCAGGGACAGCGTTTCGCCGCGGTGGATATCAAAGGAAACGTCGTCCACCGCCGTGATGCTTCCGGCGCCGCCGCGGGTCCGGGGCAGTTTGAACTCCTTGCGCAATGACGTTGCCGTGACCAGCGGAAGAGCGTCCGCAGGCGGCGCGGCTGCGGCAACTGCCTTGAGCCGCCGCGGTGACAGCCCCGGCGCGGCCGCAATCAGCTCGCGTGTGTAGGCCTCCTGCGGGTTCGCGAGCACGGATTCCGCCGGCCCCTGCTCCACAATCCGGCCATGTCGCATCACGATGATCCGGTCTGCACGGTCCGCCGCAACACCCAGGTCGTGCGTGATCAGCAGGACCGCCGTGCCGCGCTCGGCGGTCAGCAGCGCAATGTTGTCCAGGATCTGCCGCTGAACGGTGACGTCAAGGGCGCTGGTGGGCTCGTCCGCAATCACAAGCTTGGGCCGGGCCGCGAGCGCCGCGGCGATCAGGACCCGCTGCCGCATCCCGCCGGAAAACTGGTGCGGATACTGCCGGGCCCGCGCTTCCGGGTCGGTAATACCGCTCTCAGCCAGCAGCCGCACCGCGGACTCGCGGGCCGCCTTCCTGGACTGCAGCTTGTGGATGGTCAGCGACTCCGCCACCTGGTCCCCCACCTTCTGCAGCGGGTCCAGCGAGGCGGTGGGATCCTGTGGGATCAGCCCGATCTCCTTCCCCCGTACGCCCTGCCACTCCTTCGCAGTCAAGCGGCTGAGGTCGGCGCCGTCGAACCGGACCTGCCCGGCGTCGCGCCGCGCGTTGCCGGGCAGCAGGTTGATCACCGCATGCGCTGTGGTGGTCTTGCCCGAGCCGGACTCGCCGACGATGGCCACCACCTCGCCGGGATACACCTGGAAGCTGACGCCCCGGACGGCGGGCTGCGGCTGGCCATCCACCTCGTAGCTGACTTCCAGGCCCTCCACGCTGAGCAAAGGGACCGCGTTGGCGCCGGTGCTGGTCATCGGGAGCTCCTCGCCGTGGTCAGGAAAGCGTGGGAAAGCCGGTTGGTGGCGAGTACGACGGCGGCAATCACCAGGCCGGGCAGCGTCACCAGCCACCAGGCGGCCACGAGGTAGTCGCGGCCGCCTGCCACGAGTGACCCCCATTCCGAGGCTGGCGGCGGGGCGCCGAAACCGAGGAAGCTCAGGGACGAGATGGACAGGACCGCCATGCCGAACTCCAGGGCGGACAGCGCCAGGACGGGCCCTGCGGCGTTGGGCAGAACGTGGCGGAGCAGGATGGAGTGCCACCGCACCCCGGAGGAGCGGGCAGCTTCAACATAAACGGCCGTTCCCACGCGCAGTGTTTCGGAGCGCATGATGCGCGCGAAGTTGGCGATCGAGGCCACACCGACCGCTATGGCGATGTTGACCGTGCCGAATCCCAGCACGGTAATCAGGGCCAGGGACAGCAGCAGGCTGGGAATCGCCAGCAGCACATCCATCACGCGCATGATCGCGTCGTCCACCCAGCCACGGGCGGTTCCTGCCAGCAGCCCCAGCAGCGAACCGGCCACCAGGCCCACCGCAACAGCCACTGCGGTGGCGGCCAGGGATGTGGCCGAGCCGTGGACCACGCGGGAATAGAGGTCCCGGCCCAGGCTGTCGGTTCCGAACCAGTGCGTGGCCGACGGCGGTTCGAGCCGGTCGCCAGGTACCCCGTTGTCCGGCGCCCACGACGTGAAAGCGGTGGGGAAGGCTGCCCACAGCAGCACCGTGCCGAGCACCAGGACGGCCAGGACCAGTCCCGGATTCCGGCCGGCGTAGCGGGCGGCACGGACAAGGCGGCGGTGGGGCTCAGCGCCTGAAACGGCCGCCTCAGGCGCGGGCGGTTTACCGGCAGCTTGTCCGTCCAGCCTCGAATCCCGCGTCCGCTGCGAACCGGACAAAGCGGTTTCGACGTCAGTGGAGGGATCCTTTACTAGTTGCTGCGACATGCTGCCTCCTAGGCCTTGGCCGTCTTGCCCACGTTGATGCGGGGATCCACGAGCGGATAAATCAGGTCAACGATCAGGCTGGTGACCACAAAGATGGCCGCGGCCAGCACCACCAGGGTCTGGACCACCGGGATGTCCCTGCTGTTGACCGCCGTGACGGTCAGCCGGCCGATGCCCGCCCGGGAAAACACTGTTTCACTGACCACAGCGCCGGCCAGCAGGTTGCCCACCAGGATGCCGAGCATGGTGAGCGTGGGGATGGCCGCGTTGCGCAGGGCGTGGCCGAACTGGATCAGCGTCTCGCTGGCCCCCTTCGCCCTGATCTGCTCGATGTACGGCTCGCCCAGGGTCTGGTGCAGGCTGCGCGAGAGCAGCTGGGCGATCACGGCTGCGGTGGGAATGGCCAGGGTGAGCGCCGGCAGCACAAGGCTGGCGGCGCCGTCGTTCCCTATGGCAGGGAACAGCCGCAGCCGGAATGAGAACAGCTGCAGCAAAAGCAGCCCGATCCAGAACGTGGGCAGGGCGATGCCCAGCGGCGGCAGCGAGCCGAACACCTGCCGGACCCAGCGGTTCCGGCTGAAGGTGGCGGCGATGGCCAGTGCGCTGCCGAGCAGCACCGCCAGGGCAAACCCGGCGATGGCCAGCCTGATGGTCTCCGGCAGGACCTCGCCCACCGCCTGTGTGGCTGCCACGCCGTTCTTAATGGAGACGCCAAAGTCGAGCTGGAGTGCCTTGACCAGCGCTATGACGTACTGCTCGTGGAGGGGCCGGTCCAGCCCGTATTCGCTCCTGAGCTTCTCCACCAGCGCAGGGTCCACCGCATTCTGCTCATCGCCGCTGGCCATGATGCTCACGGCGTCCCCGGGCAGCAGGTACAGGATAAAGAAGGAGACGGTGTACGCGGCCCAGAGCACAAAGGCTCCCTGGAGCAGGCGTTGCCCGATATAGCGGATCATCTGGTGGCTACTTGCTGAGCCAGGCGTCGTAGAAGTCCAGGCGGCTGGAGGCTTCGAACTTCAGGCCGTGCACCTTCCCGCTGGCCGAGATGGTGGTGGACAGCTCGTACAGCGGGATCGAATGCGCGTCCTTGATCAGGGTTTCCTGCGCCTCGTCCACAAGCTTCTGGCGCGCGTCCTTGTCCAGTGCGGCTGCCTGGTCGGCCAGGACGGTGTCCACCGGCAGTGCTTCGCGGAGGTTGCTGCCGCCGCGGGCGGTGTTGGAGGCGAAGACGGTCCGGAGGACGTCCGGGTCGCTGCGGGTCAGGTTGCCGTAGGAGAAGTCGTAGTCCTTGTTGGCCTGTGCCGCGGTCACGTCGGCGATGGTGGTGAACTTCAGCTGCAGGTCCACGTCCACCGCCTTCAACTGCTGCTGCACCAGTTCCAGTACTTCCTTCGGCGACTGCCAGTACGTCACCAGGAAGGACAGTTTCTTCCCGTCCTTTTCGCGGATGCCGTCCCCGCCCGGCTTCCAGCCAGCGTCGTCCAGGAGCTTCTTTGCGCCCTCCGGATCGTGCTCCAGGAGATTGCTGAGGTCCGTGAAGAACGGCGTGGTGTGGGACAGGACGCCCTTGGCCGGCTGGTCCGCCTCGGTGAGCAGCGTTTCGGTGATTTCCTCCCGGTTGATCGCCTTGGAGATCGCCTGCCGCACCGCCGTTTCCTTCAGCTTGGGGCTGGATTCGTTCGAGTACAGGTTGTACACGACGCCCGGGTTTGCCCGGGTTTCGTTCCAGAAGCCGTTGCCGTCGAAGAGCTTGGCGTCCGCGGCCGAGATTGCCGCGGTGGCGTCGATCTGGCCGGACTGCAGGCTGCCGGTGCGGTTGCCCGCCTCCGGGATGATTTTGAACGTGACGGTATCAAGGTACGCCTCGCCCTTGTTGCTGTTCGTGGACGCCGGCCAGGCGTAACCGGCCCGGCGCGCCAGGACCGCTTCCTTGTCCACCGTGTAGCTCTGCACCGTGAACGGCCCGGAGCCGGAGAACTTGCCGGCGCAGCGGTCGGCTTCACTCAGGGCGGCCGACGCCGGGGACAGCAGTCCCAGCGTGAACGTGGACGTGGCCTGCAGGAACTGGGCATTCGGCTTGGAGAAGTCCACTACCACCGTCCTGGCGTCCTTGACCGTGACGGCCGTGACGTCGCTGAGGTAGGTGGATCCCAGGGTTGCCTTGGCGCCCAGTGCCTTGATGGCCTCGAAGTTCGTCTTCACCGACGCCGCATCAATGGGCGCTCCGTCAGCGAAGGTTGCGCCGTCACGGAGCGTGAAGGTGAAGCTGGTGGCGTCCGCGTTGGCCTCGAACTTCTCGGCCAGCCACGGGACAATCTCGCCCGTGGACGAATCCTGCGAGGTCAGGGATGCCACTGTCTGCCGGGCGATCGCGATGGCGTCGTTGTTGCCCACCTGCTGCGGATCGATGCAGCCGCGGTCCACCGAGACGGCGAAGTTCAGGTTGCCGCCCGCCGCCGGGGTGGCGTCGGCACTTTGCTGCGATCCGGCGTCGGCCGCTCCTGCGCACGAGGACAGCAGGAGGGACGCCGCGCCCAGGAAGGCCACCACGACGGCGGACTTCCGGGCGCTGCGGAACGTCGAGGTTCCGGAGGGGTTCAGGCGGTTCATGCTACGTCTTCGCTTTCTTGGCGGCGGGCAGGCGACAGGTCGCCGCGCCGGTGGGTGAGAGGGGCGCGGAGGCCCAGGTTTTCGCGGAGGTTGGTGCCCGGGTATTCGGTGCGGTACACGCCGCGTTCCTGGAGCCGGGGCACCAGGTGGTTGACGATGTCGTCCAGGCCGGTGGGGACAATCCAGGGGGTGATGTTGAACCCGTCCACGGCACCGGAGTGCGCGTATTCGGTGAGCAGGTCCGCGACGTCGTCGTAAGATCCCACCAGGCCGCGGCCGTTAATGACCGAGCGCTGGGAGACGAACTGCCGGATGGACTGCCCCTTCTCCGTGGCCTCGGCCCGCCATTCAGCGGCGAGTTCCCTGGCGCTCTTGCCGTGGAAGGCGTTGCCGCGGGTGGCGTTGGTGACGTCAACCACCGGGTCGATGTCCGGGAGCGGGCCGTCGGGATCGTATTCGGTGAGTTTCCGGCCCCAGAACTGCTCGAGGTAGGCGATGGCGGTCTGCGGGCTGACCTGCTGCTCGCGGACCCACTGGTGCTTCTCCTCGGCTTCCTTGGCGGTGGGCGCGAGGATGAATTCCTGGCCCGGGAAGATCTTGACGTCGTCGGCCGGCCTGCCTGCCTTCAGCGTCCGTGCCACGATGTCCTCGCGGAACTTCCTGGCCTGTTCCAGCCCTGCGTGGCGGGAGAAGATGACGTCCGCATTCCGGACGGCAAAGTCGCGCCCGTCGGCTGAATCGCCGGCCTGGAACAGCACCGGATGGTACTGGCTGGAGCGCGGCAGCCTGCCGGTGACCTCGACGTCGAAGCTTGCGTCCTGGCGACGTACCTGCGTGATGGCGTCGTCGGCCAGCCACCTCCGGGACTCGCGGGACCCGGCGATTGCGCCGTCAGCCCAGGAGTCCCAGATGGCTTTGGCCGTCTGGACGAACGCTTCGGCCCGGACGTACCGGTCCTCGTGCGCCAGGAACCCGCCGCGGCGGAAGTTGGCCCCGGTCCAGGCGTTGTCCGTGGTGACGATGTTCCACGCGGCCCGGCCGCCGGACAGCAGGTCCAGGCTGGCCAGCCGGTGGGCGAGGTCCGCGGGGTCGTTGTAGGTGGTGTTCTGCGTGGCCACCAGGCCGATGTTGGTGGTCACCGCGGCAAGTGCTGCGAGCGCCGTTTGGGCGTCCGGCCGGCCAGCGACATCCAGTTCGTGGATCCTGCCCAGGTGTTCGCGCAGCCGCAGTCCCTCGCCGAGGAAGAAGGCACTGAACAGGCCGCGCTCGGCGGTCTGGGCCACCCTCCGGAAGGATTCGAAGTCGGTCTGCGAGCCGCTTTCCGGTGCACGCCAGACCGTGGTGTGGTTGACGCCCTGGAAGAAGACGCCGAACTGGATGGTGCCGTCGCCGTCGATGCGGGAAGTGCTCATGAGGGTTCTCCCTAGTGGGCCGCGGCGGCGGCGTAGCGGTTGGCGGGGCGGGTCAGGCCGAAGGATTCGCGCAGCGTGCATCCCGGCGCGGGTGCGGTGATGATGTTGGCGCGGCGCAGTTCGGGCAGGACCGCGGCTGCCAGTTCCGGCAGTTCGGTGTCCAGCACCGCCGGGTGGATCCGGACGCCGTCGCTGTCCTTGAACAGGGCTGCGAGGAGATCCACCAATCCGGCGGCGTTGCCCACGTAGCGGGCTCCGCCGGTCCAGCGCTGGTGGGCATCAAGCTCCTCGAGCCGGTCCGCGGCGCGGCGGCCGCGGGAGTCCAGCACGACGTCGAGCTCCACCAGGGTGCGGGCCGCGCCTGCCTCGCGGGCTGATGCAGCGGCGGCAGCGAGTCCCTCGAGTGTTGCGGCGGATACGAGCGCCACGTCCGCTTCGACGGCGGGCAGCAGCGCAGCAACAGCGAACACCGGCAGCTGCCCCTGCAGCGGGCGGGGAATGATCGAGGGCCCCTTGACCGAGAACCGGCTGCCCTCAAAATCGGCGTAGTGCAGCTTGTCCGCGTCCAGGTACCGGCCGGCGGCCGCGTCGCGGATGACGGCGTCGTCCTCCCAGGAGTCCCAGAGCCGGCGTGCGGTTTCGACGACGTCCCGCGCCTCGGACTGCACGTCCGCCTCCGCGATGGCGTCCCTGCCCACGGACCGGGATTCCTGGACGGTGTTCTCCACATTGACCAGCCAGCCGGCGCGGCCGTGTGAGGAGTAGTCCAGGCTGGCCAGCTGGGTGGCCACGTGGAACGGCTCGGTGTAGAGGACGCCGGCTTCGGGGACCAGGCCGATGGACCGGGTCAGCGGGGCGCTGAAGGCTGCCCGCTGGATGGCATCGATCCGGCCGGCGATACCAGTGCCCTCGGTGTCGGTGGTGCGGGAATCGCGGAAGGTGGCCAGGTGGAAGCCGGCGATGTCCGCCGCCTGCACGGTCCCGCGGATACGGCTTCCGCTCAGGAGCGTTCCCGGCTCGTGGGCGGCGAAGCGCCACGCAGCCGGGTGGGCGCCATCGCCGTCGAGCTCGATGCCGAGCACGGCGGAGCGCTGGCTGGGTGGAGGTGTGGAAGGCATGGATCCCCTACTGTTCGGGCCGCGGACGGCCGGTACGACATTCGCTTGCCGCTGCTGCGGCCAGGTCTGTTTCCGGAGCACCCCGCCATAAAAATGCCTGAGGGTTGCCGCAGCACCAGCCGGTCCTTCGCGTGCTGTCTCTTGACCTGCGACTGAATCTAGGGGTCCGTGCGGGCGCTCCACAAGCGGCTGGTCTTGCAGCGTCAAGGGCGGAAATGCGGCGTCAACGGGCGCTGTATTCCGTCATTTATGAACCAGTCTTGGCCTGCGTTACCTGGCATTTCGGGAGGTTGAGTCCGGTGACGGCCGGGGTGCGGAGGCGAGGCGGAAATTCGTAGTGTCATCCCATGTCCAAGCCTCCCGTGGTTCCGCTCTCCGTCCTCGACCTCAGCCCGATCTCCGCCGGCAGCACCGCCGCCGATGCGCTGCGGAACAGCATCGATCTCGCCGTCTCCGCCGAGCGGCTGGGCTACAGGAGGTTCTGGCTGGCCGAGCACCACCTGAGCGCAGGAGTCGCCGGGTCCGCTCCGCACGTGCTGTCCGCCCTGGTGGCAGCGGCTACCAGCACCATCCGCGTTGGCACGGCCGCCACCATCCTGGGCAACTACCGACCCATCCAGGTGGCTGAGAACGTGGGCACCATTGCAGCGTTCCACCCGGGCCGCGTGGACCTGGGCTTCGGGAGGTCCGGGGTACCCAAGGCAGGGCTTCCCCATGCCGCCGGCGCACCGGCCACCGCTCCGGACGCTCCGGCAGACACCGCAAACCGGATTGTGGACGGGCTGGTGGTCCCGCCACCGCGGCCGCTGTTTGGCAGGGCCTTCCCGGAACGGTTCCAGCTTCAGGCCCGGCTGCTGGGCCGCGTCCCCGGGGATGTGGACAATTTCGAGAACGATGTCCAGGACATCATCGCCTTCTTCGCCGGGACCTACCGCGCGGAAGAAGGCGCGACGACGGCCATCCACCCCGCGCAGGGCAACCCTCCGCAGTTCTGGATCCACGGTTCCAGCGCCGGACCCAGCGCCCGGCTCGCCGGCAAGCTCGGGCTGCCCTACGGGGCCAACTACCATGTTGCGCCCTCGGCAGTCCTCGAATCCGTAGCAGAATACCGGGCACATTTTGAACCGTCCGGCCTTCTGGATAAGCCGTACGTGGCAGTCTCGGCTGACGTTCTGGTGGCCCCCACCGCGGCCGAGGCCGCCACTGTCGGGGCCGGATTCGAGCACTGGGTGCACAGCATCCGCTCCGGCAAAGGCGCCATTCCCTACCCGGCCCCGGAGGACGCCGCCGGGCTCCCGCCGCTGGAACCGGCCGAGAGGGACCTGGTCCGCGACAGGCTGGACACCCGGTTTGTGGGCGACCCCGCGCAGGTGGCCGAGGGGCTGCGCTCCCTGCGGCGGGCCACCGGCGCCGACGAACTCCTCATCACCACCATCGCCCACAGCCAGGCGCACCGCATCCGCTCCCAGGAACTCCTGGCCGCGGCATGGGGCCTGGGCTGACGGAACACTGCTTTCACCCACCAGCACACCTACCGAAGGAGCACCACAATGAGCGAGCAGAACACCCCGGTCGACCCCCAGCTGATCAGCGCCGAACAGGCAGCCCAACTGATCGAGGAGGGCGTCCTCCTGATCGATATTCGCAGCGAAGGCGGCCGGGCCAGCACCGGAAGCGTCCCCGGCGCCGTTGTGGTGGACCGCGAAAACGTGGCCCAGGACTTCGGCCCGGAATCGGACACCAGGCTTCCGCAGGTGACCGGAACCGACCAGAAAATCGTTGTGTTCTGCGGCTCCGTCAACGGCTCCGGCCCCGTGGCGCAGAAGCTCAAGGTGCTGGGCTACCCGCAGGCTGTCCATGTTGACGGCGGATTCCTGGCCCTGCGCGACGCAGGCGTGGCCACGACCGGCCCGGCTGTGGAACCCGCCGCCGTCTAGCCGTGGGCAGCCGCGGCTAAGTGCCGCGGCTGCCAACCCAGCGGTGGCGCCACGAGCGTGGCGAAGTCCGTGATGATCTGCCGGTAATCCTCGATGGAGAACTCGTACGGAAGGTTGATCTGCAACTCGGTGGCGGAGGCGGTCACCGGATCAGCCAGCAGCCCTTCCACGATTTCCTCCGCATTGCCTACCAGGTCCGGCGCGAACAGCGTGCGGCGTTCCCCCTGCGGGGCCAGCGTGCGCTCCTGGCGGCTCTCCCGGTAGGCGCGGTACCGGCCCCGCGTCTCTGCGTCGGCCCCGTCGGTGGGAAGGACCACCCTGCCCACCGCCACGCGCGGCACATGGCGCCCGCGGAAATCCTGGCGGTAGCGCGCAAGGTTGGCCGCCTGGGCCTCCACAAAGACGCTGCTTGCTTCGCCGGACACGATGTTGCCTACCACCAGGTTGACGCCGCTGGCCGCCGCCCAGTCCGTTGATGTGGCGGATCCTGCGCCGTACCAGATGCGGTCCCGCAGTCCTTCGCTGTAGGGCTGCAGCCGCGGCCGCTGGGTGTTGCCCGGGGAATGGATCACCGTATCCTCGTCGCCGAGGAAGCGGCCCTCCAGGTTCGCCAGGAGCCGCTCGATCCTGCGGTGGGAAAAGTCGATACTGCGCCAGTCGCCGTCGAACACCTTGTCCGCGAGGAGTTCCGCGTGCGGAGGGACGCCGGCGCTGAGGCCGATCTGGAGCCGGCCGCCGGAGAGGACGTCCGCCGTCGAAATATCCTCGGCCAGGCGGAAGGGGCTTTCGTACCCGATGGGGATGACCCCCGTGCCCAGCTCGATCCGGGATGTCCGCTGGGATGCGGCCGCCAGGAAAACGGTGGCGGCGGAGATGCCATGCTCCAGGTGGCGTTGCCGGACCCAGGCCCCGTCATAGCCCAGCTGTTCGGCGAGCTCGAACAGCTGCAGCGTCTCCTCCAGGCCCTGGCCGGGCGCGTGGTCGAGGTAGTTGCCCGGGGTCAGGAAGCTGACGGACTGCAGGCCGGAGTCGTGAGGCGTTGATGATGTCATGGTGTTGCTTTCTCGGTAGGGGCGGTTCTTGTGGAAGGTGCTGATATCCGGCGCCGGGCAACGGCGTCCCGGATCCAGTCGAGGGCTCCGGCCAGGATGGCGATGGCGGTGAGGACGGCGCACAGGACGATGGCGTGGTGGAAGGCACCCCTGAAACCGGTGTCCGGCAAGGCATTGAGGAACAATCCGGCGATCGCCGCCGAGCAGAGTGCCGCGGAAAAACGCTGGCTCAACTGGTAGAAGCCTGCGGCCACACCTGCTGCCCCGCCGGGTGCGTGGCCCAGCGTGAGTGCCTGGTTGGGTGCCACCACCAGGCCGGTGGCTACTCCCTGGACCAGGCCGACGGCGGCAACCGCCACTGCGGCTGCCGCATTGTCCAGGCCCTGGACGGCCAGGTCCTTGAGGACCAGGGTGGCCAGTGATGCCGCCAGGGCGAACACCACCCCGGCCCGGCCAAAGCGGCCCAGGAACCGCCAACTCTGGCTGGACGCCAGCAGCATCCCGGCGGCCTGCGGGGCGAGGATTCCGGCGGCTGCCAGCGGGGCGAGGCCGGTTCCGGACAGGAAGTAGAAGGCCGTCAGGGCCGCCATGGCGGCGCCGACGCCGAACTGGCACAGCGCCACTACGGTGCCCAGGAGGTAGCCCTTGGACCGCACCAGTTCCGGGCTGAGCAGGGGCATGCGGCCACGGCGGTGGTACAGGAACTCCCAGCCGGCGAAGCACAAGATGGTGCCTGCCCCGGCCGCCAGCCACACAAGCGAGGACCCTTGCGTGCCGTACACGGCAGGGGTCAGGAAGGCGATGACCGCGGAGCCGAGCAGGAGCGCACCTACGGCGTCAACGGAAGGCCTGCGGCGGTTGTTCCGGGCGGACAGGGCATCGGCGGCCTTACCACCGGGCAGGAGCCTGATGGCCAGCGGGACCAGGACAAGGACCAACGGCACGTTGACCAGGAAAAGGACGCGCCAGCCGGCGTCCGCTCCGGCGGCAGACAGGATCACCCCGCCGATGAGCGGGCCGCAGACCGCCGCGTAGTAGCCCAGGGCTTTGGCCCGCTGGGCGCCGGTGTAGAGGTCCTGCAGGAGTCCGAGGACCTGGGGATTGAGGCAGCCGGCGCCCAGGCCCTGCAGGAGCCGCGCCGCAATGACCACCCACGGGTCGGAGGCCAGGCCGCCCACCAGGCTGAAGACGCCGAACACCAGAATGCCCGCGACGAAGAGCCTGCGGCGTCCCAGCAGGTCCCCCAGCCGGCCCGCCGGGACCAGCGCGATGCCGAAGGCCAGTGAGTAGCTGGCCAGGATCCACTGCACCTGGGCGGCGTCGGCCTGGAGGGTTGCCGTCATGGCAGGTACGGCGAGGATGAATACTGACTGGTCGAGCAGGGTGATGAATCCTGCGGCGAGGCAGAGCCAGAGCGCGGTGCGGGCCTTGCCGGTTGCGGCCTGCCCGCGGAGGTTCTGTCCGCGGAGGTTCTGTCCGGGCAACGCAGGAGAGGCCCCCGTCGCCGTCGTGCCTGTTGCCGAAGTCTCTGTTGCGGTCCACCCCATATCCGGACTCTAGAGCCGGCTCCCGGGCCGGCGGGCATCGTGAGACCGCCCATTAACTGCCGTTACCGGGCGTGACGAAAGTGGCCGGGCCGCCGTCGTGTTTTGACGTGGAGCGCGTGACGCTGCGACGTTCCGGTACATATATCGACACCCGGGGCAATACGGCTTAAGCCACTTTGGGGCAGGCGGTTCCGCGGCCCTAGCGTGTGGCCATGACCGTTCACGAGTCCGTCCTTGACGCCATCGGCGATACCCCACTGGTGCGGCTGCGCCGCCTCGGCGAAGGGCTGCGCCCCAAAGTCTACGCCAAGCTTGAGTTCCAGAACATCGGCGGCAGCGTCAAGGACCGGGCCGCGCTGTCCATGATCCGGGCCGCCGAACGCGATGGCCTGCTGGCTCCCGGCGGAACCGTAGTGGAGGGGACCAGCGGGAACACGGGGATCGGTCTGGCCCTGGTGGCCGCGCACCTTGGCTACCGCGCGGTGGTCTTCGCCCCTGCCGCCACTGCCGCCGAGAAGATCCGGCTGCTGCGCGCCTACGGTGCCGAGGTGCACCTGGTGAGTGACTTTGTGCCGCGCAGCCACCCGGGTCATTTGGCCAACCGCGCTGCTGCCTTTGCAGCTGCCACGCCCGGGGCATGGCTCGCGCAGCAGTACGACAACCCGGCCAACCCGGCGGCCCACGAGGTGTCCACCGGCCCTGAGATCTGGCGTGACACCGCCGGCAGGGTGACGCACTTCGTGGCCAGTGTGGGCACCGGCGGGACGATTTCCGGAACGGCCCGGTTCCTCAAACATGCCAGCGGCGGTTCTGTGCAGGTGATTGCCGCGGACCCGGACCACTCGACCTACGGCGGCGGGGACGGCGGTGCGAAGTACGTGGAGGGTGCGGGCCATGCCCTGCACCCGGATTCAACCGAGGACATCTGGCCGGAGGCGTTCGACATCGCCCTGGTGGACCGCTATTTCCGCATCACGGACAAGGAGTCGATCCTCACCGCGCGCCGGGCAGCGCGCGAGGAGGGGCTGCTGATCGGCGGCACGTCCGGCACTGCTCTGGCCGCCGCGCTTCGCCTGGCTGAAGAGCTGGACGAGGGCAACACGGTGGTGGTGATCATCCCGGACTCGGGCAGGAATTACCTGTCGACGTATTTCGACGACGTATGGCTCACCTCCACAGGATTCTGCGCATCGGAGGCAGCTGCAGGGACTGTGGGCGCCCTGCTGCCCGACGCCTCCGCCGGTGTGCAGCTTCTGGCCACCGGCCTCACGGTCAGCGCGGCGGCCCGGGAACTCACCCGCCGCGGTGTGCCTGCTGATGAACCGGCGTTCCTGGCACTGGACCGGGGCCGCAGTTTCGGGACGGTCCACCCTCGCGAAGTGACGGCCGCGGTGACGGTCCGTTCCCTCGCCGCCGTCGGGCAGAGTGATCCGCTGGCGGCGGACGAACCGGCGGCGCTGCACGGCATCCCGTTCAGTCTGGTGGGAACCGGAACGGCCGTGGCGGACCTCGCACTGGAAGCGGGGCAGTTGGTGGCGGTCCTCGTGGACGGCAGGATTGCGGGAACGGTTGTCAGGAGCCAGCTGCGTCCACTGGCACTGTCTGAGTCGTAGGCGCCTTCTCCGTCAGTGCATAGTGAAAGACCCTGCCGTCGAGGGTTTCCAGGCCGCCGCGCGGTTCAACCCTGAACCATTCGTGGCCGGCGACGGCCTGCGCCCAGGCATCCGCCTCCTCCCAGTACACTTCCCCGGACCGGCGGTCCGGGTGAACGTGCATGGCCACTGAAATCACGAAGGGCGCCTCCTCGAGCGAGGCCCGCTGGGCGAAACAGACAACGTCGACGCTGACCCCGTGGTTGACGCACGAAGGTTTGCGGGCCATGGCGGTGGCGGCGCCCTCCACACCGCCCTCCCGGATGTCCTGCCACGCGAGGGAGTACATCTGGCGCCGGAGCAGGGAGAGTTCGTCGCCGCAGGTCGCCTGGATTCTGCGGGTGAGTGTTCCGATCATGCCTGGGTTGGGCGCCGGACCCGCCTGCGCGTGCCGGACTTGGCCGGTGTCATGCGACGCTCTCCAGCCGGCTGATGCGCGGCTCTACCCCTTCGAAGTAGCTGCCCTTGAAGAAGAGCAGCGGCTCGGCGCCGTCCCGCGCCCCCAGGGCGCGGACAGCACCCACCACGATGGTGTGGTCGCCGCCGTCGTATTCCTCATGCAGCTCGCAGTCCACCCAGGCGAGCGCCTGGTCCAAAGCGGGGTTGCCCAGCGGTGAAGCGGAGTAGTCGACGCCGGCGAACTTGTCCGTGCCCGAACGGGCGAACTGGCCTGCCAGGTGCTGGTGCTCGGCGGGAAGGATATTCACCGTGAACCGTCCGGCCTGGCGCAGCAGCGGCCAGGTGCTGGAGCTGCGGGCCGGGCTGAACGTGACCAGCGCCGGGTCCAGGGAAAGGGAAGAAAAGGACTGGCAGGTGAATCCGGCGGGACCGTTGTCCGTGGCCGCGGTGATGACCGTCAGCCCGGAGGCAAAGTGGCCCAGGACGTGGCGCAGGCGCTGCGGGGTGAGATCAAAATGTTCCGTCATGTTCTTTCCTTTCGAGACCGGTGATTCAAACCAACCACCCGTAAGCGTGCTGTTCAATCGGTGGTGAAACGCACTGACGCCCTAGGCAATATGGGGTCACAGCCCGAAGCACGGAGTAACGAAAGGGGTGCCTGACCAGCGGCTTTGGTTCAGGCCCGTGCCAGGCTTAGTAACCCCGAGGGTCAGTCGCAGGGCCCCTCGACCGGCATGGCGCCGGCTGGAAGTAGTGACCGCTTAGCCACAACGCCACCTTGTTGCCGATCTCTGCGCCCTGCACGTCGGCGGTGCGGAAGTGGATGCCGCCCCAGACGCGGGCATCAACGATCTCCTGTATCGCCGCAGAGAATCCGTCGAAGTGCCGTGGCTTGCCCGGGAAGCGGCTGGAGTTCACGTCGAAGGCGACCTCGTCCGTGCCGAAGAACTCCTGCGCCGCATAAAGAATGGCGCCGCTGACGCAACCGTGACCGGCCGGGTGGTCCGGGAACGGCGGTGTGCCGAGCGGCGGGACGGTCGCTGTCGATGGATCGAAGAGCGGTTTCCAGGTCGGATCGGCTTCCGTCTCCGGATTGCCGTCGGCGCCGGCTTCGCGGATCGCCGCCATCGGACGCCAGAAGTTCCAGTGATACTTGTCGTTCCAGCAGGCGACCGCGCCATCAGCGGCGGCGAGGTTGGTCATTGCGAAGAGCCGGGCTGCGTCGGCCAGGCCGAGTCCGTGCTCCACTGCGAGGCTGCGGAACACTCCGTTCCAGAGTGCCACCGGCGCGGCTTGCCAGAAGATGGCCGCAGTGGTCTGGTCGTCGGTTCGCGTGCTACTCACGAGCGCACCGATCTCCTTGACCTCGTTGAAGTCCGATGCGTACTCGGCACTCCCCAGCGGGTTGGGACCGTCCGAGCGGAATTGGTCGGGACGCTCGATGATGAACGGTTGGAGATTGGCCACCCAGGCGTCCGGATCAAGCGCACCGGGCGCGACGGGACGCCAATCGCCGGGATCGGGTCCGATGCGGAACTCGAACGGGGCCATGAACCCGTCATTAGTCCGCGCGAGGATCATCGCCGCCGCGGCGGCCTCACCGGAAGCGACGCCTTCGTCCTTGTTCGGGCCGTCGGTGACGCCCGCCAGCGTTGCTTCGTATGCAGCGTCGAGGCCAGCTACTTTGTCCGACGGAACCAGAGTGACGAGCACGTGGTGTGCGGCGGTCGCGATCGCCGCATCAAGCGATGCCTCCGGCCCGACGCCGGCCGGGCCGCCGTCGAGCAGATACGGCTGGTACCCGCGGTCGATGGCGTTCACTGCGTCGTACACCGCACCCTGAACCATAGCCATGCCGCGGAGCTGGCCGTGCGCCGTGGGACGCAGTGGCGTGACGTGGTCCTGGGCGATGGTGTTCCACTGGATGAGGACGTCCATGTTCGCCGGAGCCGCGTTCCGGGCGTTCGAGGCGCCGGCGCTCGACACTCCCGGTAATACAAGTGCGGCGGTCAGTGCCGGGATCAAGCAGAGCGCCCACCGTCGGCGCGTACCGTTCCTCGAGGTCCGCGATGGTCGCCTGTGATGATCGTAATCATTGTTGTTCGTCATGTCGTCGGTCCTTCCTTCGTCACGGAACCATGTTCAAGCGAACCCGACGGAGGCGACATCTCATGGGTGCCCGACACCCGGGGCACGCGACCGCCCGAGGTCAGCGCGATGCGCAGTCGGTGCGGTTACTCCAAGGGTGATCCTCCGCCGGAGCGTTGTCCAGTGGAAAACGTGTCCGGCAGCCTGGGAGGCCGTGGGCCAGGATGGGTCACAGGCCTGTACAACGAATACCGGCTCAAGGGAGACTGACGCCATGCGCAACCTGACCTTTGCGATGAACCTGAGCGTGGACGGCTACATCACCGCACCCGGTGGCGACCTTGGCTGGAGCGTACCGAGCGATGAGTTGTTCCAATGGTGGTCCGACCGGGTGGGGGCGACGGGCCTGTCGCTGTACGGGCGCAAACTGTGGGAGACGATGAGCTCCCACTGGCCCACCGCCGACCAGCAGCCTGGCGTCACACCTGCGCAGATCGAGTTCGCCCGCCGCTGGCGGGACATGCCGAAAGTGGTGTTCTCCTCGACGACCAGCACGGTGGACTGGAACACCCGCCTGGTCACCGGCGACGCGGTCACCGAGATCACCCGCCTCAAGGCCGACGACGGCGGCTCCATGGACATCGCCGGTGCCACACTGGCCGCTGCGCCCATGCGGGCCGGGCTGATCGACGAGTACGTGCTCGTCACCCATCCGGTCCTGGTGGGCGGCGGCACCCCGTTCTTCACAGCCCTGGACAACTGGGTGAACCTGAACCTGGTGGAGACCAGGACGTTTCCCGACGGTGTGGTCCTGACCAGGTACGAGACCCGGCGCTGAGTTCCCCAACCCGGATCAGCGCGGGCTCAGGACAGCCAAGGAGTAGCCGGGCTTTACAGCCTAACTACTTAAAGAGACAATCTAGTCATGAATGTTTCGAAGTCAGATCCGCACGCCACGGGAAGCGAGGACTGGCCAAGTGATTGGCTCCGCGCCACGCTGGGCTTCCTTGCCCTCCGCGCATTGTCGGCCGGGCCATCGTACGGATACGCGATCATCAGCGAACTCGAGCGCCATGGGTTCGGCGCCATCAAGGGCGGAACGCTGTACCCGCTCCTCACCCGGTACGAGACCGCCGGCCTGGTAACCACGGAATGGCGGGCCGGCGATGGCGGACCGGGCCGCAAATACTTCGCACTGACGGATCAGGGCCGCGCCGAACTTACCCGCCTGAGTGCTGAGTGGCGACGTTTCACCACCATCAGCACCGACTACCTCAACCCCGAGCGCCTCACGAAGGAGATCTCCGCATGATGCAGCAGACCAGCGACAAGAAATGGTTCGACCAGCTCGTTATGGAGCTTCGCCTGCGCCAAGTGCACGGGAGCGCCATCGGCGACACCATTGCAAGCGCCAAGGAGCTCCTCAATGACACCGGCCAACCGGCCGAGGAAGCGTTTGGGTCAGCCCGGGACTACGCTGCCGCCCTTGAACTCCCGTCCGCGCCGAAACACGAGTGGGTTCGAAAAGCACTCTGGCCGGCCCTGCTCGGGCTCCTGGCCTTCCTGCTCTTCAATCAGGCAGTGGTGTCCTGGATGCGGCAGGAACTGCTGCTGGTTTCACCTGAACAGCTGATCCTCCTCGCCACCCCAGTCGTCCTGATAGCCTTCCTGCCGCTCTACCTCGACGCCGTTATCCGGCGAATCTGGGTCTGTGTCGGAATCACCGCGATCTGCATGCTGTCAGGCCTCCTTTCGGCCTTCGCAACCCCCACAAACCGGGCCGAGGCATGGCTCGCCATTGACCCGTTGCCGTGGCTCATCGGCAGCGCGCTCGTCATGGTGGCTCTTTCCATCCGGAACACCGTCCGGTCGCTTCACTCTGAGGACGACGACGACATCACCAATCCGCTTTCCGGGCCGACGGAAAGCACCGGAACGGGTGCGGGGGTAATCGTTCAAGTGACTAACTGGCTGTTTCCCATCCTTGCCCTGGCCATGCTCGGCCTCGCGTCAGCATTCAGCTAAATCAGCGGGATGCAGGCGTGCGCGGCCCGTAAGAATTCGACCTGCAACAACACACAGCGCAACCATGGGAAACACCGCTCAACGGCTTTGGGCTGCTGAATTTGCTGATCGTATCGTTGGCCCATGACCTTCATTGTCCGCCGGGCACGCCCCGACGAATACAAGAACATCGGACAACTCACTTTGGCCGGATTCGGCCACCTGGAACCCGGCGGGTCCCTCCCGGACGAGGAACGCCTCGCTTTGCTTCTGGACTCCCAGGGCCGCGACGAGCAGGGCGTGCTGCTCGTTGCCGAGGGGACCGACGGCGGCCTCCTCGGGACGGCCAGCATCTTTCCCCACGGCGTCCCTTACGCCCGCCAGGCCCGGGAGGGTGAGGCGGAGTTGCGGCTGCTCGCAGTTCTTCCGGCAGCCCGCAAGCAAGGCCTCGGCGCGGCGCTCCTCGAGGAAGGGGCCAACATAGCCGCTGAGTGGGGTGCGGAACGGCTGGTTCTGGATACCGGCCGCGGGGCCCGGCGGGGTGCAAACGACGAAAGCCGGGACACCGCCGTCGTCTGATGGTGTGAAGGATCCCCCAAGGATACTGTGGGCGGATGGAGATGCGCCTCGAGGTTGTGCAGGTACCTGTGTCCGATGTGGACCGGGCGAAGTCCTTTTATACAGAGAAGCTCGGATTCGTGCTTGACCACGATGTCGAGCACATCCCGGGCATGAGGGTGGTTCAGCTGACGCCGCCAGGCTCACCCACGTCTGTGGTCATAGGTACGGGAATGACGAGCATGACGCCCGGCAGCCTCGAGGGACTGCAGCTCGTGGTGCCGGACATTGACGCTACCTGCAACGAACTGGTGGGCCGCGGCGTCGATATCAACGACGTCCAGGACATGGGCGGCGTGAAGTTTGCCTACTTCGCTGACCCGGATGGCAACCGCTGGGTCCTCCAGGGCGCTACGCCTCCCGACGTCAAGCGTTCGCATTTGGACGGGCAGCCCGGATAGGCCGGCGAAAGTGTCGCGTATCTTTGTCACCGGTTCCGCCGACGGTCTGGGACGTGCCACCGCGCAATCCCTCCTGGATCACGGCCACCAGGTGGTTGTGCACGCGCGCAGTGACGCCCGCGCCGGCTAATCTACCTCAGCAGCGGCATGCACCGCGGCGGCCGCGCCCAGCTCGACGGCCTCGACCAGGCAACGGCGAAGGTGACCTACTCGGACAGCAAGCTCCATGTCACCGCCCTTGCAGCCGCCGTCGCCCGCTTGTGGCCCGGGGCCCTCAGTAACGCCGTCGATCCGGGCTGGGTGCCCACCAGGATGGGCAGGCCCGGCGCGCCGGATGACCTGCGCCTCGGCCACCTCACGCAGGAGTGGCTCGCCACCAGCGAGGACCCGGCGGCGCTCACGAGCGGCGGCTATTGGTTCCACCAGGAACGGCACAAGACGCACCAAGCCGCTACCGGCGAGCGGTTCCAGACTGAGCTCCTGGACTATCTGGCCCGCGTTACCGGCGAGCGCCTTTCCCAGCCTTAAGGGTTGCTGCTTCCCTGCCGCTTTGCTCCGTCCGGGAATCCAAACCACGTGGTCAGCGCTTCGCCAAGGCCCGCATCAGTCCCGTCCCCCACCCATGCCACGTGCCCGTCGGGCCGGATCAGCACGGCGGCGGGAGCGGTGACCTCGCCCAGTACCGGTAGCTCCCAGGACCCGCCATAGTGCGCATCAACCAGCAGGACCCGGTCCGGCTGCGGAGTGTTGCCGAAGGTCCCAGGCTCTCCGAAGTTGAGGAGGACGGGCCGCGCCTGGTGCAGCAGCGAGTAGACCGGCAGCGGACCGCCCGGGGTGACAAGGTCGACGTCAGGCATCCGGCGTCCCAGCAGCGGATGGCCCTCCCCAAGGTTGTACCGGATGTCCAGGCCGGACTGCATCGCGGCAAACCTCTTGCGCGGTTCCTCCATGTCGAGGAGCTCGGCGACCACCTCTGCCGCCGCCTTGATCCGCGGGTCAGGCCGGCGGAGCACCGACTGCGCCATCGTGTTGCGCAGCACCCTGGCGGCCACGGGGTGGCGCTCCGCATGGTAGCTGTCAAGAAGGCTTTCCGGTGACGTTCCGTTGACCACCTGCCCAAGCTTCCACCCCAGATTCACCGCGTCCTGCACACCCGTGTTCAGGCCCTGCCCGCCATCGGGGGCGTGCACATGCGCGGCGTCGCCGGCCAGGAGTACCCGCCGGTCCCGGTAATTGGCCGCCTGCCGGGTCATGTCCGTGAACCTGGAAATCCACGTAGGGTTATGGGCGCCGTAGTCAGTCCCGCATACGGCGACAAGCGCATCACTCAACTCTCGGAGGGTGGGTTCGCTGCCGGTCCCTACGTGCTCCTCAGTCACCATAACCCCCACCGGGCCGCTGTCCGCGTAGACCACCTGGCCGTCCCGGATCTCGTACTCCCGCCGGCCAAAGGAGTGGATGCCAAACGCATTCTGGTGGACGCCGAACTCCGGCTGCCCGGTCATCTCCACCTCGGCAATCAGCGCGCTGGTGGTGGGATCCCAGCCGGGGAAGTCGATGCCCGCCGCTTTGCGGACGAGGCTCCGGCCGCCGTCGCACCCCACAACATATTCGGCCCGCAGCGTCCCGCCGTCGGAAAGTTCGACGGCGGCGCTGTCGCCGTCCTGCGCGAGTGCCGTCACGTCCCGCCCGCGGTAGACGGCCACCCCCAGTTCCTCCACCCAGCCCGCCAGAATGCGTTCGATGTGGTTCTGCCACAGGCCAAGTCCGTAGGGATGGCGGGTGGGAAAATTGCTGATATCAAAGCGGGTCCCGGCGAACCCCACCACCTGCGCCACCTGCCCCTCCGCCAGGAACCGTCCGGCGATGCCGCGCTGATCCAGGACTTCAATGCTCCGAGCGTGGAGCCCGCCTGCCCGCGCACCGGCAAGGTCCTGGCTGGGACGCCGCTCCACGATCGCCGCGTCAACGCCCGCCAACGCCAACTCGCCGGCCAGCATCAACCCGGTGGGCCCGCCGCCTACGATCACCGCTGCATGATCAGTCATCACGCTTGCTCCAGTTCTCCCGGTTGAGGCCTCTGCGATTATGCGGCCGGGCCCGGGCCTTGCCGCAAGCCCCACCCCAGGCGATACATTGGAAATGGAAGGAGTGTCCGTCTCCTCTTCCGTCTGCCGATGTACCCGGTCAGGCTTAACCGGCAAAGGAGCAGGCGTGGACACCCGCAAACTCAAGTATTTCCTCGCCGTGGTGGACCACGAGGGGTTCAACCGCGCGGCGGAGCACCTGCTCATCGCCCAGCCCTCGCTGAGCCAGACCATCGCCAGCCTGGAAAAGGACCTGGGCGTCCCGCTCTTCCACCGGATAGGGCGGAAGGCCGTCCTCAGCGAAGCCGGCAAGGAACTGGTGGGCCCGGCCCGCCTGGTCATGCGCGACCTGGACGCCGCCCAGTCAGCGGTCCAGGCCCTGCGTGGCATGCGCAGCGGGCGGCTGGACATCATCACCATGCCCTCCCCCGGCATCGAGCCGCTCACATCCATGATCGCGGACTTCACCAGGCTCCACCCCTCCGTCCGGCTCAACGTCAGCGCCGCCTTCACGCCCGAGGAAGTCATCGACTCCGTCCGCAGCGGCAGCACGGAGATCGGCCTGGCCGGCTCCCCCACACCCATCCGGGTCCCCGGCGTGGAGGTCCTGGAACTCGAGCGCCAGCCCCTGATCCTGATCGTCAATCCGCAGGCGGACACCTTTCCCGCCGATGGAACAGCCGTCCAGCGTGACCACCTGGGCGGCCACCGGATCATCGCCAGCCAGCGCGGCTCCCTCATGCGCTGGCTCGTGGACGACGCCCTGGCGCACGGCATCAAAGTGGAAATCGTGGTCGAAGTAGCCCACCGGACTTCCATCCTCCCGCTGGTACTGGCGGGCGTGGGCCACGCGGTGATGCCGTCGTCGTGGGCTCCCACCGCCCGCAAGGCGGGCCTGCGCACCCTGCTCATCGAACCGGTGCACCACCTCGATGTCGCCGTCCTGAGCCGCAAGGAAAACCTCACGCCCGCAGCCCGGGCGTTCCTCGACGTCGCAGTGCGGCACACCGACGCCACGGCCGATAGATAGGCACTGCCTATCAGGCGTATCGAAACTAAGTCTTGGACGCTGCCGGGGCCCAGCCCGTCTACTTGAAGAGGAAGAACAGTGTGACCCCGCTAACAGGCCCACTGCAAACACTCAATGAGGAGACTGGCACATGAGCGCCACCCAGAAATTCAGCATCGCTTCAATCCCCGCCGACGGTGTGGGCAAGGAAGTTGTTTCCGCAGGCCGCCGCGTCCTGGACGCCCTGGCCGAGAACTCCGGCGGCAAGTTCACCTTCGACTGGACCGAGTTCCCCTGGGGCTGCGGTTACTACGAAAAGACCGGCCAGATGATGGATCCCAAGGGCCTGGAGGCCCTCAAGGACTTCGACGCCATCTACTTCGGCGCCGTCGGCTGGGAGAACGTCCCGGACCACATCAGCCTGTGGGGCCTGCGCCTGAACATCACCCAGAACTTCGACCAGTGGGCTAACATCCGCCCCGTGAAGTTCCTGCCCGGCGTCCAGTCCCCGCTCCGCAAGGCAGACAACACCGAGCTCGACTGGGTTGTAGTGCGTGAGAACAGCGAAGGCGAGTACGCCGGTCTGGGCGGACGGAACCTGAGCGGCCGCGGCCCCGGCAACGAGGTTGCCCTGCAGACCGCACTGTTCACCGAGAAGGGCTGCGAGCGCATCATGCGCTTCGCCTTCGACCTCGCCCGAACCCGCACCGTCAAGAAGGTTTCCTCGGTGACCAAGTCCAACGCACAGCAGTACGGCATGGTCCTGTGGGATGAAGTCTTCAACCGCGTGGCCCTGGACTACTCGGACGTCCAGACCGAAAGCGTCCTGGTGGATGCCATGAGCGCCAAGTTCATCCTCAAGCCCGAGGACCTGTCCGTGGTGGTGGCCTCCAACCTGAACGCGGACATCCTGTCCGACCTCGGCTCCGCCCTTGCCGGCAGCCTGGGCCTTGCCGCCAGCGCCAACCTGAACCCGGAGCGCCGCTTCCCGTCCATGTTCGAACCGGTCCACGGCTCCGCTCCGGACATCGCCGGCCAGGGCATCAGCAACCCCATCGGCGCCATCGCCTCCGCCGCCCTCATGCTGGACCACTTCGGCCTGCACGAGGAAGCACGCAAAGTGGAGGCCGCCATCGAAGCTGCCACCGGTTCCGGCCACCTGACCCGCGACGTCGGCGGGGACGCCAGCACGGACGACGTCACCGAGGCGATCATCAAGGCGCTCACCCTCGCGCCCGCCGCCGTCTAAAGCGGAGCTTTCCCGCGGAGGTCCAAAGCTAAGCGGCGTCCCGAGGGCCCCGACACGAGCTTGCGAGTGTTGGGAAGGGACCTCCGCGGGCGGCCCGCCAGCCGCCGTCGTACGTTCCCCTTTCACATTTCTTCAGCTACAACTCCAGAGACGTTCCACAACGAGGTAGGAATCATGGATCACAGCATCACCGCGGGACACGCGACCCCCGCCCCCAAGACGCGTTGGTACCGGCAACTGTACTTCTGGGTACTGATTGCCATCGTGGTCGGCATTCTCGTCGGCTGGCTCGCGCCAAGTGTCGGCATTGCCATGGAACCCATCGGGACCACCTTCGTTGATGCGATGAAGATGCTCATCGGCCCGATCGTTTTCCTCACCATCGTGGGCGGCATCGCCAGCGTGGCGGACCTGAAAAAGGTGGGCATGACGGGCCTGAAGGCCCTGACCTACTTTCAGGTCGGCACCATCCTGGCCATGGTCTTCGGCCTGGTGGCCATCAACATCTTCCGGCTGGGTGACGGCGTCAACGCCGATGCGGACAGCATCGAGACCTCCGAGTCCGCCGCGAAGCTGATCGACGCCGGAGCGAATCAGGAATGGTGGCAGTTCCTCACCCACATCATTCCCGAAAGCATGGTTTCCCCGTTCGTTGAGGGCAACATCCTCCAGATCATCTTCATCGCCGTGGTTTTCGGCATCGCCCTGAACGCGATGGGCAAGGTGGGTGCCCCCGTGCTCGACGGCGTGCAGCGCCTCACCGGTGTGATGTTCAAGATCCTCAGCTTCATCATGAAGGCCGCCCCGATCGGTGCCTTCGGTGCCATGGCCTACGCCGTGGGCAAGTTCGGCGTCTCATCCCTGACCAGCATGGGTGGACTGATCGCCCTGTTCTACATCACCTCCATCCTCTTCGTGGTGATCGTGCTCGGCTCCATCATGGCCTTCCTGAAGCTAAACATCTTCAAGATGATCCGCCACCTCAAAGAGGAGTACATGCTCATCCTGGGCACCTCCACCGCCGAACCGGCCCTCCCGGGCCTGATGCGCAAGCTCGAGCACGCCGGCGTCAAGAAGGAAACCGTGGGCCTGGTTGTCCCCACCGGCTACAGCTTCAACCTCGACGGCGCAGCAATCTACCTCTCCCTCGCTGCCCTGTACATCGCCCAGGCCACCAACACTGACCTGTCCATAGGCGAGCAGCTGGGCCTGCTCGCCGTGATGCTCCTGACGTCCAAGGGTGCAGCAGGCGTTGCCGGCGGCGGCTTCATCGCCCTCACCGCCACGCTCACCACACTGGGCACCATTCCCGCCGCAGGCATCATGCTCATCTTCGGCATCGACAAGTTCATGTCCGAATGCCGGGCCCTGGTGAACTTCACCGGCAACGCGGTGGCCACCCTCTTCATCGCCTGGTGGGACCGGACCCTGGACGCAGACCGTGCCCGCCGTGTCTTCAACGGCGAAACCGTGGAGCCCATGCCCACCGAGGACCCGATCCACCTGAACGAGGTCACCGACCTCGACGACGACCTCACCGAGTACGGCCACCACGCGCCCCGGCATCCGGTCACGGATGACCCGGCACCCAGGGACGTGGCCGGCGCCGGGCCGGGCAGGCCTGCCGACCACATCTCCCGTGACCGCCGCCCCGCCTACTCGGAGACCGTCTGACATGACCGCAACAACCGCACCGCACGTGATCCGCGCCCTCATCGCACCTGACAAGTTCAAAGGCAGCCTCACCGCCGCCGAGGTGGCGGACGCCCTGGCCTCAGGGCTCCGCTCCGCAACCGGTGCTGCCAGCGTCTCCGGCGGGGCCGGCGCGGTCCACTGCGAACTGCTTCCCCTGGCGGACGGAGGTGACGGCAGCGTTGATGCCGCCGTCGCCTCCGGCTTCGGCCGCCGCAGCTACACCGTGGCTGGACCCACCGGCCAGCCGGTCCAGGCAAGCATCGCGTTCGACGGCGTCACGGTGGTTGTGGAGGTAGCGAACACCTGCGGGCTCGGGCTGCTGCCCGACGGAAAGCTGGAACCATTGGAGGCCTCCAGCCGTGGCTTCGGCGAAGCCATCCTGTTCGCCCTCAGCTTCAACCCCGCCCGGATCATCCTGGCCCTCGGCGGCAGCGCCAGCACCGACGGCGGGATGGGAATGCTCGCGGCCCTTGGCTACAGCTTCAGGGACGCCAACGGCCGGCAGCTTTACGGCAGCGGGCGCGCCCTGGCGCAGATCCACACCGTCACGCGGACTGCGCTACCGGAACTGGGCGGCACCGAGCTCATCGTGGCGAGCGACGTCCATTACCCGCTGAGCGGCCCATCCGGCGCAGCTGCGGTGTTCGGACCGCAAAAAGGTGCCGGCGCTGCTGAGGTTGCCGCCCTCGATCAGGGCCTGGAGCACTTCGTGGCCAAGATGTCCGAAGCGGGATTCGAAGAGGCTGCGGCGCTGGCAGAACATGAGGGCGCCGGCAGCGCCGGCGGCATTGGCTACGCCTGCCTCCTGCTCGGGGCGCGGCAGGTCTCGGGGGCCGATTACTTCCTGGACCTGCTGGATTTCAACACCCGCAAGGACGGCTGCGACATCGTCATTACGGGCGAAGGCAGCATCGACGAACAGACGCTTGCCGGAAAGCTGCCCGCCGCCGTCGCCCGGCGTTCCGGCACCCGGCCGATCATCGCCGTCGCGGGCCGCTCACTCCTCCCGAGCGACCGCTGGCAGGAGATGGCCCTTTCGCGGGTCTACACGCTGGCTGAATACACGGACCGGGACTCCTCGAAGGACCCGGAACTTTCAGCGGGGCTGCTGAAGCAGATCGGGCAGGATATTGGCGCGAGCTTGCTATAGCGCTTGAACCAAATGATTGCTCCGTAATTGCCCTTCCCAGGCGGGATAAGGGGCAGCTACGGAGCAATCGTTGTTTAAAGTGCGGTTACCAGGCCTGGTGTTCGCGCGTCAGTCCGAAGGGGACAGCCTCACTCAGGGCCACGGTGAACTTGTCCACGCCGAGACGGGTGACCAGGATGCCGTGCCGCCTTCCGGCGAGGGCGTGGGCCTTGGCGGCGGTGACGGCGGCGTCGAGCTCGTTGTCCATGCTCTGGCGGTCGGCAACAGTCAGTGTCAGCGGAAAGTTCATGGGTCAAAACCTTTGTGGATGGGGGTGGGGGACGGATCAACGCCTGCGCTCCCCAAGGCTGCAGATGAAGTAAGGCATCTTAGTACCTCGCCGTCCATGGTGTCCTACGCTTCACACCGCCAACAACTTTAGATAAAAGCCGCAGGTCAGCGAGGGATACCGCTTTCCAGTACTGCGCCAATTATTGGCCGTATAGGGGCGTGAATTAGAGTTGGAACAGGGTGGAAGCTGTCCAGGACGGCTCCGATACCCCTGAACACCGCCACGCGGCGGAACCAAACGCAGCAGCGCAACACCATACGCGTGCCACGAACCGACAAGGATCCCGCCATTTCCACGGACGCTCTCTTCGGCAATCTCACCCGGATCCGCAACGTTCTCCTTCCCGCATCCGCCCGCACCCGGATGAACACCGGCCGCGGACTGCTGGGCGGATTCATCGTGGTGCACCTGGTCTTCCTGGTGTTCGCCGCATCGCTCTCGCTCCGGGGTGAGGCCTTCAGCGACACATTTATCTACCGCGACTGGGCCATGGCCGGATTCAACGAGGCCAACCTCACCGGCGGTCCAAGCCCCTGGGTGTACCCCATCCTCGCGCTGATCCCCATGGCCATCGCAGGGGCCGCCGGGCCCGGGCCGTTCTTCTTCCTGTGGGTCCTGATGACCACGCTCCTCAACGGCTGGGCCCTGCTGAAGCTGACCAACCGCGGCCGTGACCACCAGGCCATTCCCGCCGGCTGGTGGTGGCTGGTCTTCACCTTCCTCATGGGCTGGCTCGGCTTCGCCCGCGTGGACGGCCTCACCGCGCCGCTGGTCCTGGTTGCCCTCGCCTACGGCGTGGGCCGGCCGTTCATCGCCTCCGTCCTGCTGGCCGTGGGCACCTGGGTGAAGGTCTGGCCGGCCGCCGTCATGCTGGCGCTGTTCGCGGTGGTGAAGAACCGGATCCTGGTGGTGCTTGCCGGAATTGCGACGTCGGCGGTTGTAGTTGCGCTGGCCGCTGCGGTGGGCAGCCTCCCGAAGCTCCTGAACTTCCTCACCCAGCAGGGCGACCGCGGCATGCAGCTCGAAGCCACCTTCACTACCCCGTGGCTCTGGCTGTCCGTCCTGAACATCGGGGATTCCCGGATGTACATGAACACGGACATCAACTCGATGCAGGTGGACGGACCCGGCACGGCGCTGATGTCCGTGCTGATGCAGCCGCTCCTGATCCTCGCCGCGCTGCTGGTGGCCGGCCTGACCTTCTGGGCCCTGCATAACGGCAAGCTCAGCGGCGGCGTGGACCGCACCGAACTCCTCCTGGCCGGCGCCCTCACCCTTGCCACCGCGTTTGTGGTCTTCAACAAGGTGGGCTCCCCGCAGTTCATGGTGTGGCTCGCCCCGGCTGTGGCCGTCGGACTGGCCCACAGCTGGCGCGAATGGCGCGTTCCGGCCGTCATGCTGATCGTCATCGCCGTGGCCACGTACTTCATCTATCCCCTGTTCTACGACGCCCTCAGCCACAACAACCCGTGGATGGCGCTGGTGCTGACCATTCGCAACGTCCTCCTGGTGGTCCTGTTCCTGTGGAGCGTACGGCGCCTGTACTTGCTGGGCAAAAAGACGCCGGCAGCCGCTCCCGCGCTGAAGGAGTCCTAAGATTTCCACGAAGTTTTTCGACCGGCTGGTCAGCGTCCGCACCAGGGTCCTTCCCGCGAAGGTGGTGGACTGGTTTTCGCGCCCTTCCAGCGTGTGGTGGGGTTTCGCCGTCGTACACCTCTACTTCCTGGGCTGGATGGCGTCCTTCTTCCTCAGCGGCGGCACCTTCAGCGACACCGAGCAGTACCGCCAGTGGGCACAGGACGGGTACAACCCGGAGGACCTCGACGGCAAGATCAGCCCCTGGGTGTACCCCGTGCTGGCCCAGATCCCCATTTTCCTGGCCAACATCGCAGGGCCCAGCCTGTACCTGCTGGTCTGGTTCCTGATCATCACCGCCCTCAACGCCGTCGGACTTGTCTTCCTCACGCGCGGGCCGCGGAAGGCCAGCGGCATCGCCCCGGCCTGGTGGTGGCTGTTTTTCACCGTGTTTATGGGCTTCCTCAGCTTTGCCCGGGTGGAGGGCATCACCGCGCCCATCGTGCTGATTGCGCTCCTCTACGCGGCGCAGCGGCCGGTTGTCGCCGGCGTCCTGCTTAGTATTGCCACGTGGATCAAGGTGTGGCCCGCCGCCGTGCTGGTGCCCATTGTTATTGCCAGCCGGCAACGGATCCAGGTGGTCCTCTCCGGCGTTGCGGTGACGGCAGTAGTGGGTCTGGGGACCTGGCTGTCCGGCGGACTGCCACACATCATGGACTTCCTCCTGAACCAGGGCGAACGCGGCATGCAGCTGGAGGCCACCTTCTCCACTCCGTGGGTGTGGCTGAGCGTCTTCAATATTGCGGGTTCAAAGATGGCCGACAACACGGCCATCAACTCCACCGAGGTCTACGGTCCCGGCGCTTCCCTGGCGGCCGTCCTGATGCAGCCGCTGCTCATTCTGGCCGCCGTGGGAGCTGCCATCCTGCTGGTCCGGGCATTGAACCGCGGCGCCGAGCGGGAGGAGCTGTTCCTCGAAGGCTCGTTGATGATGGTCACGGCATTCATCGTGTTCAACAAGGTGGGTTCCCCGCAGTTCATCATCTGGCTGGCACCGGTGATCATCGCCGGGCTCACGCACGACTGGAACAGGTGGAAGGTCCCTGCAGCCCTGCTGATGGGAATCGCCATGACCACCTTCGTGATCTATCCGCTGTTCTACACCCCGCTGATCCATGCCCATCCGGTAATGGCTGCGGTCCTCACCACCCGCAACGTACTCCTGGTGGTGCTGCTCTGGTGGTCGGTGAAGCGGACCGCCGAGCTGGGCCGCAAGGCCCCCGCTGCGGTGCGGGCCGGCGCCTAGCATTCAGTCCGGCTTGGTCCAGCTTTGTTAGTCCGGCGGGTTTAGCGGCTTCCCAGCTGCTGCCGGCCAGGCTCCTCAGCCCGGACCCGCCGGGCTTCACGCTTGGCCAGGAGCCACCTCCAGCCCCGCCGCGCCAGCTCCACGGGTGTGCCTTCAATAAGCAGTTTCCGTGTATGCACGTCGAGGAATAGAAGGTAGAACGTAAAGGCCAGTGCCGCCACGAACGCCAGCGACGAGGCATCAATGGGCAGTTCCACGAAGGACCACACAGAGAGCTGGTCCTGCGCCCCGAACACCACAAAAAACGTCACACCCACGTAAAACGACCTGATCTGCCAGTCGTCACGGATTCCGGTGACGGCCAGGAACGGCACAAACCAGAGGATGTACCAGGGCTGGATGATGGGTGAGAGCATCACAACGGCGGTGAAGGCCAGGGCCATCCGGCGCACCACCCGCGAGTAGTCGCCGCGGAACATCAGCAGCAAAACCAGTCCGATGGCGGCATACTTCATGCCTGTCCGCAGCACGGTGGCGAACGTCCCGCCGGGCAGCCCCAGCACGTTGCCCAGGAACTCCACCTGCTGGCCCAGGAAGCCCGACGGCGAATAGCCCGTGTAGCCCGGCGTGGGGTCCATGATGGCCCAGGTCCAGCCCAGCCCCAGGTTGTACGGGATGCCGCTGAGGGAAAGCGTGGCGAAGCTGATGCCCGCCGTCGCGCCCCACATCAGGAACTTGCGCGGCCAGGTGGCCGAGGCGCCCGCCCACATCAGGCCTATGAACGGCAGAAGGAGCACGGTGATCGGCTTGATCCCGATGGACGCGGTCACCAGGAGAATGCCCACCACGTACCGGCGGGTGGCTGCGAAGTAAACGCCGGCGACGGCAAGACCCACCATTAGCGCGTCATTATGGGCGCTGGCGATGAAGCTGATCAGGAACAGGGGGTTGGCCACGGCGATCCACAGCGCACGGGCTCCGTTGATGCCGTGCAGCTCGGCCAGCTTGGGCACGTAGATGACGCAGAGCAGGACGCCGGCCCCGGCCAGCAGCCTGAACAGCAGCACCGAAACGTCGGGCTGCGCGCCGGTGAGCCCGACGACGGCGCGCGCCAGCCACAGGAAGTACGGGCCGTAGGGTGTCCTGTTCTCCGCCCAGGCGGGGTCCGCCCCGAGCGAGAACCAGTTGTTGAGCGTGGAGATGCCCACCTCATACGGGTTTTGGCCCTCCATCACCAGTCGGCCCTGGCCCGTGTAGGCGTAGACGTCGCGCGAGAAGACGGGCACGCAGAAAAGCAGCGGCAAAGACCAGGCGGAGATGGCGATGACAACGGACCGAAGCGAGGATTTTCCCCAGTCAGCGAGCCGCTGCCCCAGCCGCAGCCACGACCGCATCAGCACCATGGCCCCCACCGTCAGCAGCACGGTGGACACGGTTACACCCCAGCCTTCGGTGCGGAGGGCGATGACCACCGGCTGGCGGATCATGGGGGAGCCGTTGGCGATCCACCCGGTGCCGATGGAGCCGACAAACATCATGAGGGAACCGAGGAGCCCCTCGATGGTTGCCACGTAGGCGCGGCGTTTGGCGGGCTCGGCTGCGGCGGTGGCCGGCGAGCCCTGCCGGCTTTCCGACGTCCCGATGTGTGCACCGCCTGCCGTCATGATGTGTTGGTCCCCTACTTCGTTACGGCGCTGGTTGCACCAGCAAAAAGGCCGCCCTGCAACCCGGCTATTTTACCAGCCGGGTTTCCCGCTGCTCCTCGATGACGGAGCGCCGGAAGCCACAGTTTGGCAACGGGCGCAGGTGCAGGTTACTGCGCGGCTCCGCGTAAAGTTGAGGAGTTGGGCCCGCGGCACGCTGCCTGTGCCCGGCCAAATCTTCTTGTCCCGGCGCAAGGAAGCGCCGTCCTTCCTGACCACCCACGTCCTTGCGAAGGCGCGCTGTTCCCCTCTGCCGCGCTTCCGAAGCCTGATTGGAGCCGGACCATGGCTGTTTCCACCGCCGAGAACAGGGCGCTCCCGCCCCGGCAACTGCAGTCCGTGCGTGCCACGCTGCGCTCTCCGCGGCGGCTGAAGACGGAGGCGCTGGCCGGGCTGGTGGTGGCGCTGGCCCTCATCCCCGAGGCCATCGCCTTCTCCGTCATCGCGGGTGTGGACCCGCGGATCGGCCTCTTCGCCTCGTTCACCATGGCGGTGACGATCTCCTTCGTGGGCGGCCGTCCGGCCCAGATCTCGGCCGCTACCGGAGCCGTGGCGCTGGTGATCGCTCCCCTGATGCGCAGCCACGGCCTGGACTACCTGATTGCCGCCGTCATCCTGGCTGGCGTCTTCCAGATCCTCCTCGCCCTGGCCGGCGTCACCCGGCTCATGCGCTTCATCCCCCGGTCCGTCATGGTTGGCTTCGTCAACGCGCTGGCCATCCTGGTCTTTATGGCCCAGCTCCCGGAGCTGATCGGCGTTCCCTGGCTTGTCTACCCTCTCGTCGCCGCCGGCCTGGTGATCGTGGTGGGCCTGCCAAGGATTACGACGGCGGTGCCCTCGCCCCTGGTGGCCATCGTGGTGCTCACCGTGGTTGCCGTGCTGGCAGGCCTGGACGTGCCCACCGTCAGCGACAAGGGTCAACTGCCGGAAAGTCTGCCCGGATTCTTCCTGCCGAACGTTCCCCTCACCTGGGAGACCTTCCAGGTGCTGGCGCCGTTTTCACTGTCCATGGCACTGGTGGGCCTGCTCGAATCCCTGATGACCGCCAAGCTGGTGGACGACATCACGGACACGCGCTCCAACAAAACCCGGGAATCGTGGGGGCAGGGTGTCGCCAACATCGTCACGGGTTTCCTCGGTGGCATGGGCGGCTGCGCAGTGATTGGCCAGACGATGATCAACGTCAAGGGATCCGGGGCGCGCAGCCGCGTATCCACCTTCCTGGCCGGCGTCTTCCTGCTGGTGCTCGTGGTGGTGCTGGGTGACGTGGTGGGCCTCATCCCCATGGCAGCGCTGGTGGCCGTGATGATCTTTGTCTCCGCCATCACGTTCGAATGGCACTCCATCGCCCCGCGGACGCTGCGGCGGATGCCGAAGTCGGAAACGGCCGTCATGCTGATCACGGTGGGCGTGGTGGTGGCGACGCATAACCTCGCCATCGGCGTCGGCGTCGGCGTGCTGGCAGCCATGGCGATGTTTGCCCGGCGGGTGGCCCACTTCGTCACGGTTGAACGGACGGTGCTCGAGGTCAACGGTGAGAACGTTGCCACATACACGGTGGACGGCGAGCTGTTTTTTGCCTCGTCCAACGATCTTTACATGCAGTTCGAGTACGCCCTCGATGCGGAACCGGAAATCAGCCGGGTGGTGGTGGACCTGCATGCCTCGCATCTGTGGGACGCCTCCACCATTGCCGTGTTGGACGCCGTGACCGAAAAGTACCGGCGCCACAGCCGCGAAGTGGAACTGCTCGGCCTCAACTCGGCCAGCGTCCAGATGCGCGAACGGCTGGCGGGCAAGCTCAACGCCGGCAGCTGACAACCCGGGCTGTTCCGGCCGGCTCAGCCCATCCGGTCGCTGCGGGCCACGCGGTTCCGGCCCAGTGACTTGGCGTTGTACAAGGCGCCGTCGGCGGCGGCGATGAGCTCGTCCACATCAGTTGTGCCGGCGTCGTACGCGGAAATCCCGTAGCTGGCGGTGGGCATCTCCATACCTTCCGCTGCCGGTGCCGCGGCAAGCCGCCGGCTGATTTCCTCGGCTACCGTTTCCGCCCGTTCAGCAGTGGTGCCAGGCAGCAGGAGGACAAACTCTTCTCCGCCGTACCGGGCCACCAGGTCCGTGGTCCGAACGGTGGCGGTGCACGCATCCGCGAAGGACTGCAGGGCCACATCCCCTGCGGCGTGGCCATAGGTGTCGTTGACGGACTTGAAATGGTCCAGGTCGGCCAGGATGAGCGTGCCCGATCCGCGGGTGATGGTACGGTCGGCCACCTGCTCGGCCGCGAGGTCCAGGAAGGCCTTGCGGTTGAGCAGCCCGGTGAGGTCGTCCCGGGAAGCCACCACGCGCAGAGCCCTGGTCTGCTGTTCGCTGCTGAGCGCTGCCATGCTGAACGAAACCACCACCAACAGCACCATTGTCACCAGGGTGGTGACTGCGGATCCGAAGACCGTGGTGAACGTGGGGCCGTTCTGCCCCTCCACCATAAAGGCCGCCCAACGCAGGAAATAGAAGGCGGACAGGCCCCCTGCCGCCACCGCCATGGGGATCCGGACGCGCGAATACCCCGGCTCCAGCCGCCACAGCTCCCGGGATGCCAGGCCGACGGTCAGGCCCATGGCTGCCAGGAAAACCGGTCCACCGGACCAGGTGTTGGTGGCCGGGTTGTCCACAACGGAGGCAATCAGGGTGACCAGCGGAATACCCGAAAAAGCCCACTTGATGGGCGGGACCGTCCGCAAGGAACGCGCGCCCGCCCACACCGCGATGCCGCCGTGGACGAGCAGCACGTTGCCCAGCGGGTTTGCCCAGACCTGATGCGGGGTACGGTCCAGCAGAAAGCACGCGGATCCGGAGAGGAAAAATATCAGCGCCAGGCACCACCAGCCACTGTATGGCGAGCGCGTGGTCCGGTAAGCGGAAAAGTAGAAGAGGAACACCAGAACCAGTGCCATCAGGCCAAACGCGATTCTCAGGGTCGCGGTGTCCAGAACCATGTAACCGAAGTCCCCCCGAGATGCGGAAAAGCGTGCCGACCCCCAGTATTACACTGCGGCGCGAGGCTGTCAGGCTAATCCGTCCCGCTGTCCAGGGCCTAAGGTTGCCAGACAGCCAGCAGGACCACCCGAAAGGAAAATTTCATGCTCCTTCTTTTTGGTTTCAAGACAGTGCTCAAGGCCCTCCGCGGCAAGCCGGCCACCTGCCAGTATTGCCGCTCGTTCGTTCACCACCACCTCGAAGAGCGGGCCACCAAGTTCACGCTCTTCTTTATCCCGGTGTTCACAACGTCGCGGTCCTACCAGATCACCTGCACGAACTGCGGCTACGTTTCGAGAATTTCTGCACGGGAGAAGCGCGCCCTGGAAATGCAGCGGTAGGCGGATCTCCGCCACCGCTCCACCGGGTGGTTCGCCGGATTTGGCTCTGGTGCATCCTGCCGCGCGCAGTTACAGTAGGACGCGGATCCGCACCCCACAATGGAGGTGCCGGAAGCCAGCAGGCTCCAAATAGCGGGACCCGTTGCCGGTCCCTCGCGCGGGAAGGGAGGTGTTTCTGATGACTGTTACAGCCGTGTGCCCACAGCGCTCCGCAACCATCATCCAGAACCTTCCCCTGTACCGCACCGGCCCCGCCTGACCTCTCCGCGGAGCGCCAAACACCAAGGCCGCAAGCGGCCGGTGCGCAGGGGCTATCCCCCGAGGTAACCCAAGTGAACACTTCTTCAGGCAGCGCCCTGGACAGCACCAACATCCAAATCAACGGCCCGCTCCTTTACGGTTTCACCCCCGCCGTCGCAGAACACTTCCAAAAACACCCCCTTCCCCGCGCGACCGAACCGGGCAGGGTGGTCCGGGTGGACCGCAACCTGTTGCTCGTGGCGGCCGGCGCGGACCTGCTGCACCTGCCCTATCCGCTGACGGGCGAAGCGGCCGTCACGGGTGACTGGGTGTGGCTCGGCCCCAACCGGGCCGGCGAGCGCCAGATCCTGGGTGTCCTTCCGCGCCGCTCGGAACTCAGCCGCAAACGCGCCTTCGAGGACTCCTCCGAGGCGCAGGTCCTGGCCGCGAACATGGACATGGTGGGCGTGGTGGTGCCCGTGGACCGGCCGCTTACGCACAACCGCCTCGAGCGCACGCTCGTCGCCGCGTGGGACTCCGGCGCCACTCCCCTGGTCATCATCACCAAGGCGGACCTCGCCGAGGTGGCGGACGACGTCGTCGGCAAAGTCATTCTGCAGGCGGCAGGCGTGGACGTGGTGACCACATCCGCAGAGAACGGTGACGGCGTCGACGAGCTGTTTGCCCACATCCCGGCCGGCGGCACCATCGTCCTCCTTGGTCCGTCCGGCGCCGGCAAATCCACGCTCATCAACGCAATGGTGGGCCGCGAGGTCCAGCACACCGGAGAGGTGCGTTCCGGTGACTTCAAGGGGAAGCACACCACCACGTCGCGCGAACTCGTGCCTCTTCCCAACGGTACGGTCCTGATGGACACGCCCGGAGTGCGCGGCTTCGGACTGTTCGACGCCGAGGATGGCATCGGCGAGATGTTCGGCGACGTTGAGGCGCTGGCCAGCCAGTGCAGGTTTGCTGACTGCGCCCACCAGAGCGAGCCCGGCTGCGCCGTGCGGGAAGCCATCGCCAGCGGCATGCTGGAGGAACGCCGCTGGCACAACTACCTGAAGCTGCAGCGCGAGCTGGCTGCCCTGGCCCGCCGCAGCGACGCCGCGGCGCAGCGCGCCTACCAGCGGGAGTGGCACCAAAAGGTGGTGGCGGCGGGGAAGTCCCAGCGGCTGGCCGAGCGGGAGACAGCCGAGCGGAAGGACCGGTCGGGCCGCAAACGGCGCTGACGGCGTGGCGCGCGCACCCGGGTAGTAGGGTTCCGTCATGGACATCATCCTGGTACCCGGTTTCTGGTTGGACGCCTCATCCTGGGAGGAGGTGACGCCTGCCCTGGACGCCGCTGGCCACCGGACGCATCCGCTCACGCTTCCCGGCATGGAGTCCGTGGGCGCGAGCCGTGCCGGGATTGGGCTCCGGGACCACATTGACGCAGTGGTGGCCGCCGTCGACGCCCTGGACGGCAAGGTTGTCCTCGTGGGGCATTCGGGCGGCGGTGCCATCATCCACGGCGCGTTGGATGCCCGGCCGGAGAAGGTGGCGCGCGCCATCTACGTGGACAGCGGCCCCCTTGGGGAAGGCGGCGTCATCAACGATGAACTGCAGGCCGACGGCGACGACGTGCCGCTTCCACCGTGGGAGGGCTTCGAGGACGCAGACCTCACCGATCTGAATGACGAATTGCGCGACGCCTTCCGAGCGCGTGCCATCCCCCAGCCCAAGGGTGTGGCCTACGGCCAGCAGCACCTGACCGACGAGCGCCGCTACGGTGTTCCGGCCACTATCATCGCCTGTGAGTTTCCGTCCGCCATGCTGAAGGAATGGATCGACGGCGGCCACCCCTTTGTTGCCGAACTCGCCCGGATGCGGGACGTCGAGTACGTGGACCTCCCCACCGGGCACTGGCCCCAGTTCACCAAACCGGCGGAATTGGGCCGCGCCATCCTGGCTGCGGTGGTGCGGACGCGGTGACGCCCCCGCTGAGAGTCCAGGCAGGCTTACGGCCGCGCCTGACCCGGCGGGCGGCGGGCGGAGGGCGCAAAACTGTTGCAACCCGGCTGTTCACACGGCGTTCAATTACCAGTATGGCGTTCTCGTAATTCGGCGTTACTTCGTGGTTATTCGATATGGGTGTTCTCGATATCCCCCAACACTTCCGCGAAGGACATCATGCGTTATCCCACCCTGCCCGCCCTGGGCATCCTGAGTTTCAGTGCCCTGTTTGCGCTTACCGGCTGCCAGGCTCCGGCCACCGAACAAGCCAGTGCCGTCGCCGCTCCGATCACCATCGCCACTATTCCCCTGGGCGACGACCCCACGCAGGCCAACCCCATCGAAGCCTTCGCCGAGTTGCTTGAGGCAGAAACCGGCCGCGAGGTGGAGGTCACGGATGTACCGGACTACCTCAGCGTCGTCGAAGCCATCCGTGGCAATCACGTAGACATCGGAATCATGAGCGGCTTCCCGTCCGCGCTAGCGGTGAACACCGGCGAGGTTGACTCCCTGATGGCGTGGGCCGGAAGCGAGGACCCCGTCTCCACCTGCGTCGTGCTGGACGGCTCGCCCGTCCAGCAGCTCGAGGACCTGCGGGGCAAAACCGTCGCATTCGCAGACCAGGCATCGAGCTCCGGGTACTTCATGCCCGTGTACATGCTGCACGAGGCAGGCCTGAAGAAGGGCGAGGACTACGAAGCCATCTTTGCCGGCGGCCATGAAGGCAGCTTCGCCGCCCTGAAACAGGGCCAGGTGGACGCCGCCTGCACTGCAGTCATGCTCACCGAACTCGGTGCACCGATGTTCCCCTTTGCCGACGGCGAGTGGCGGGGCGTCGGGCAGAGCCCCGCCATGGACGTGATGGGCAGTGTCCTGGCGCGCCAGTCGCTGGACGGTGAGACCCGCGCACTGTTGCAGGAGGCACTGCCGAAGGTGTTTTCCGAGGCGAATGCGGAGGCGCTCGGCGCGCTCGGCAAGGGCTTCATCGGCCTCGAGGAAATCATGGACCCGAAGCCGGAAATCTTTAAGTCCTTCGCCGACATTGCAAGCGTTGCCGACGTGAAGCTTGAGGACCTCGGCTGATGAGCGCCCCCGTTACGAGTAGCGCCGGACCCTCCGTAGAGCAACTGCGGCAGGCGCTTCCGTTGGTCTCCGTCCGGGACCTGGAGGTGGCCTACACCAGCGCGCCAGTCCTGGCCGGAGTGAACCTGGACGTCCGCCCGGGCGAAATGGTGGCCCTCCTGGGAGCATCGGGGTCGGGCAAGTCGACACTGATGAAAAGCCTCACCGGCTTCGCGCCCATCACCGCAGGCAGCGCCCGGGTGGCGGGCTACGACATCACCAACCTGAGCCGAGGCGACCTCCGGAAGCTGCGCTCCGACGTCGGACAGGTCTTTCAGCAGTTCAACCTTATCCCGCGCCTGAGCGTGCTCACCAACGTCCTCACCGGCGCCCTGCACACCGCCGGAGCCATCAACCTGGCAGGCGGGTTCAGCTCCGAACACCGCCGTCTGGCCATGCACTACCTGGACCGCGTGGGGATCGCGCACAAAGCCAAAGAACCGGGGCGGTCCCTCAGCGGCGGCCAGCAGCAACGGGTCGCCATCGCCAGGGCGCTGATGCAGCAGCCCCGCGTCATCCTCGCCGACGAACCGGTCGCGTCCCTGGACCCGAAACTGGCCGACTCGGTACTGGAACTGCTCCGCGGGATCGCCACCGAGGACGGCATCCCCGTCATGGTCAGCCTGCACGTCCTGCCGCTTGCCCTCACCCACAGCGACCGCATCCTGGGACTCAGGAACGGCCGGATGCTGATCTCGGCCCCCACGGCCCAGCTCGATGCGCAAGAACTTTCGGTGCTTTACAGCGAAGAAGGAGAAGCCCGTGACCACCGCGCATGACACCCAAGCCGCGGAAAAGGTACCGGCAGAGGCACTGGACCCGGCCGACCGGCTGCGCCTGGAGCGGGCGTTCACGGTGCCGCGCGCGCGGTTCCTCGCCGGCATCCCCGTAGCCCTGATCCTGCTGGCCTGGTCCTTCTGGGGCGCGGAGTTCAACTTCGCCAAGCTCGGCGAAGGAAGCGTCAACATGGGCGAATTCCTCGCCCGGCTCTTGCCGCCGGACTTCTCGAAGTTTGGAACCATCGTCGCGCTGTTGGTCGAAACACTGCAGATGGCCATCGTGGGAACTGTCCTGGGCGCCGTCTTCTCCTTGCTGGTCGCGTTCACGGCGGCATCCAATATCGCCCCACGCTGGCTCTACTACCCCGCCCGCTGGCTCATGAACATCATCCGCTCCGTGCCGGACCTGGTCTTCGCACTCATGTTCGTCTCGGCCGTGGGGCTCGGGCCGTTCGCCGGCATCCTCGCCATGACCCTTGGATCCCTGGGCTCCATCGGGAAAATCTTCGCCGAAGCCATGGAATCGGTGGACCGCGGACCCGTCACCGCCATGGAGGCCGTCGGGGCGTCCAAGCGCCAGGTCATCCAGTACGGCATCGTCCCGCAGGCAGCACCCCTGCTCGTCTCCTACACGCTCCTGCTCTTCGAAGGAAATGTCCGCGGCGCCACCATCCTCGGCCTGGTCGGCGCCGGCGGCATCGGCTTGGAGCTCACCACCGCCATGCGCATGTACGACTACGGGCACCTCAGCGCCATCATCATTTGCATCATCGTGCTCGTCACGGTCATCGACCAGGGCAGCGCGCTTATTAGAAGGAAAATCACATGACAACACCCACCATCGACATCGAACTCAGCGCACCGGTCAATCTCCGCGACCTCGGCGGCATCCCCATCGAAGGCGGTGTCCTGCGCGAAGGCCTGGCCCTGCGCGCCGACGACCTTACCGTCATCACCGATGAAGACGCCCGCGCACTCGTGGCCAACGGGCTCACCACCGTCATCGACCTGCGCACGAACGACGAAGTAGGGGTCACCGGCCGCGGCCCGCTCGCCAACCACCCTGTCACATACCACCACCTCCCTCTTATGGCGAGCATCAGCGCAGGAATGCCTGACGGCGATTCGCCCGTCATCGAGCACGCCGCCATGGGTGCCATGTATGCCCGCATGGCGGAAGGCGCTGCGCCGCAGCTCGCCACCGCACTGGGGATCATCGCCCTAGCACCCGGCGCCACAGCTTTCCACTGTGCGGCAGGCAGGGACCGCACCGGAGTCCTGGCAGCAGCCCTCCTGCTGGCCCTCGGCGCCGCAGACGATGACATCGTGGCCGACTACGCCCGCACAGGCACCAACATGGCGGCGATCATGCAGCGCATGAAACCCACCATGGGTGCACTGATGGCCCGTCTCGGCTTCGACCTGGACGCCATGAATACCGTGACAATTTCCGAGGAGCCGATGGACATCTCCATGCACATCATGCTCACGCACCTGCGGGAACGGCACGGCGATGCTCTGGGACCGCTCCGCGCCGCGGGGCTGAACGACGGCATCATCACCCGCCTCCGGGAACGGGCCCTGGCGTGACAACACTCCTGCAGGACATCGGTTCCCCGGCGCGCACCCCGCGCCGGGGACCCGGTCGGCCCCGCAACGAGAACATCGACGACCGCGTCCTCAGCGCCGTCCTGGAACTCATCGATGAACAGGAGGAAGTCACCGCGGCGCGGGTCGTGAGACGGAGCGGAGTCAGCCGGGCGGCGCTGTACCGGAGATGGCCATCGCTCACCACCCTCCTCGCGGCAGCCCTCGACGTCGGCCGGGAAGTCCCGCCGCCCATCCCCACCGATGCCAACCTCCGCGACGCCATCCTCGGTTCACTCCTCGACGCAACCGTTGGCACTGCCCAGGTGAGCTACCCGGACGAAAGGTTTCGCCAGCGGATCCGGCTGGCCATGGCGGACCGCAACCTGCAAAAGGCATATTGGACCTCGCATGTTGCACGACGGCGTGAGCCCATCGAGGACGCGCTCCGTGCCGGCGTTGAACGCGGCGAGCTCCGGGCCGACCTCGACCCCGAAGCCTGCTTCGACCTGATCGCGGGCGTCTTTTACTACCAGTTCGTTGTCCGCGGCGACCACCTGAACGATGAACATACACGGGCACGCTGCCGGTCAGCCCTGGAAGTTGCCTGGCGTGGCATGCTGCCGACGTGTCCGGCATGAGTCCGCCGCGCTGTCGTCATTGTCTGCCTGCCGCTGTACACTCAACGTATCGAACATATATTCGAACTAAGGTGTGTTGTGGGCGTTATTGTCGGTCCCCGTGTGATAGATGCGGGTCTCTCTTTGCAGCTGGCGTGGGTGTCTCCGGTGACGGTGGCTGCCGGTTATCCCTCGCCCGCCCAGGACTACTTCGACGGGCGGATAGACCTGAACGAGCACCTGATTAAGGACATCACCAGCACCTTCGTTGTCCGGGTCACCGGCGACTCCATGGAGCGCGCCGGCATCAGCGACGGCGACGAACTCATCGTCAACAGGGCCCTTGAGCCCAAGGACGGCTGCGTGGTCATCGCCGTTCTGGACGGGGAGCTGACGGTGAAGCGGCTTCGCCTCACCGCCTCGGGTGTGGTGCTGCAGGCCGAAAACCCCAAGTACCCGGACATCAGGGTTTCAGCGCTCAGTGAACTGACTATCTGGGGTGTCGCCACCAGGTGCCTGCACCATGTCTGAGGGACACCCATGACACGGCCGGCAATCATGCGCCAGCTGCCCGAAATCGCCCACGTGGACGTCAACTGCTTCTACGCCAGCGCCGAACGCGCCTTTGACCCCTCGCTTGAGGGAAAACCACTGATAGTGCTCTCCAACAACGACGGCTGCGCTGTCACCCGTTCCCCCGAGGCAAAGGCACTCGGCATCGGAGTCGGCGAGCCCTGGTTCAAGCTCGCACCGCGGGCCAAAGAATGGGGGCTGATTGCGAAGTCAAGCAACTATGAGCTGTATGGAGACATCAGCGCCCGCGTGATGGAACTGCTGGGACGCTATTCCGCGTGGCTGGAGGTCTACAGCATCGACGAAGCCTTCCTGGGGGTCAAAGGCACACCGGAGCACCTGCTGCAGCTTGGCCGTACCATCAAGATTGCCGTGGCCCGGAATGTGGGCGTTCCGGTCTGTGTGGGAATCGCCCGCACCAAGACCCTGGCCAAGCTGGCCAACCAGTGGGCCAAGCACAATCCGGCGTTCGGCGGTGTCTGCCGCTGGGATTCGGTGCCGCCCGAGCAGCAGGAAGCGTTGATGGCCAGGCTCTCTGTGATGGAGATCTGGGGTGTGGCAGCCCGGATCACCAGACGCCTCAACGTGATGGGCATCCACTCCATCCTGGACCTCAAGCGCGCGGACCCGGTCCGGATCCGCGAGCGCTTTTCGGTGGTGATGATGCGGACCGTGCTTGAGCTGCAGGGGACACCGTGCATTCCCATGGAAGAGGAGCGCGTCGGCCGCGACCAGCTGATCTTCTCGCGCTCCTTTTCCACCCCCATCACCACCGCCCACGACGTACGGCAGGTCCTCAGCGTCTATGCCCAGATGGCCAGCGGCCGGCTGGCGAAGCACAAGCTGCAGGCAAAACTCCTCACCGCGTTCGCCGGGACATCCCCTTTCAACGCGAAGGAAACGTCCTTTCCGTCCGTCTGTATCCGGCTGCCCATGCCCACGGCCGATCCCGTCATCCTAACCAAAGCTGCCCACGCGCTGTTGCCCGCCATTATCGACGGCACCAAGTACGCGCGCGCCGGCATCATGGTCACGGACCTGCGGCCCAGCGGCAACCAGAAGCCACTGGAATTATTTGAGAATCCGCATGAGGAAAGGCGCATCGGGCCACTGCTGGAGGACATCACCCGGCGCTACGGCCGCGGCTCCATTGGCCTCGGCCACGCCGGGATCCGCGGCGGACCGGACTGGACCATGAAACGCGGCATGCGCTCCCCCAGGTACACCACCCACTGGAACGAACTCCCGCTCGTCAAGGCAGCGTAGCGTGACCCGGGGGGAAGCACCCCCGGGTCACGCTGGGCTTACGCTTCGTCCTCGGCGACCACCGGATCCTCGATCAGCAGCGCCGTGCCCTGGTAAGCCCCAAGCTCGATGAAGAAACTGTGCAGGTCGTCCACCTGCCCCACGGTCTCCTCGGTAAAGAGGTCCTGAACCTGCGCGCCCGCCTCCAGGTGCGTGGAGTGGACGCTGCCGGTGATGCTTTCACCGGAGAAGTTCAGGACGGTCACCTGGATCTGCCCGGACGCCAGCCGGTGCACCATCACCAGCAGGCCCCGGTGGGATACGTCCGGAACGTCCAGCAGCAGGCTGGTGGCGATCCCCCACTCTTCACGTACCTTGAGGATTTTCTGGAGCCGCCGCGCGAAGGACTGGTCGTCCTTGAGCTGCTCCGGCAGGGGACCGTACAGGCTGCGCGCCCTGGGCATCCCGGAAGCCGAGACGATGGCTTCGGCGTTGGTGCCCATCAAGTCGTGGGCGCCCCGGTTGATCCACCGGGTGTCGCCCTGCGAGGTGAGCTCCCCCACCTGCGCCCGGTCAAGCGTTGTCATACCCACCATGTCCCAGCCCGACAGCGCGAAGACCCCGGGCTGCAGCGCGTTGTACATGGCCAGCAGCAGGTGGGCTTCCCGCACCGTCCCGATCTGTTCGTCGGTCAGCGTCGAGATGTCCTTGATGCCCAATGCAGCAGTGATGACGCTGACGGTGGTGCAGGCGATGCCGTTGGTGGTGAACACGGCGTTGTACGGCCCGTTTTCGCCCGTGAGCGCGGTCCGGAGCGTGTCCTGGACATGTTCTGTCAGCTCCGTGCCGGTCAATTCTGAACCGCCCAGCTGGTAGACGTCGTCCTTGTGCCGGGTGGCGAAGTGCACCAGTTCGTACGTCAGTTCATCGTGGTTCTGCAGAGCGTGCACCAAAGAGGCCTGGTCCACACCGATCTCCATCGCCAGCTTCAGGGTGAGCCTCAGGAACTCCGTGTCCTGGGTGACCAGGGCGTAGTGGTAACCGGGCCTGGTGATGAAGTCGTAGGACAGGTCCGGGCCGGTTTCAGAGGTTGCCTTGATGTCATCGATCGTAAGGTTCAGTTCCTGGAACGAGAACCCGCCCACCTTGCGCACCATGCTGCCGATGAGCTGGTTGGCGGCCTCCGAAAGCGGGTGCCCTTCGGACCAGCCGGGCTGTTCCTCGGCGCTCTTTTCCACTCCCAGGAAGCCGTTCGCATCCAGCCGCAGCGCGCCCGTGCCCAGGTCCAGCAGCGAGTGCAGTGCATCGCCCACCACCAGGCGCATGCCCGAGAAGGTTGGGTCCAGCCAGTTAATGGAGGGCTGCCCCGCCTTGAAGTAGTGCAGGTACACCCAGCGCCGCTTCTGGCCCGTGGTGTCCACGATGGCGCGGGTGGCGCTCCAGTTGGTTTCCTTCACGCCGGGTTCGTAGAAGATGACCCGCTGCAGCTTGCCGATGATGTACCCGGCCTTTTGCAGGGCCTGCTCGGCATCGGGGCTGATGTTGACCGAATCCTCGCCCGGCGGGACGTCCGGCAGCAGGTGCCAGTCCGATTCCGGGATGTCGATCATGTGGTAAATGCCGGGGTAGTCCCGGTAATTCATCTCAGCAAGCCGGAAATCCGCACCCTTGCCCGTGTGCCCCGGAACAATGTCATCGATGATGGTGCCGTCGTGTTCGCCAGCCACCTCGCACATCCGGCGGAACTCGTCCTCCGAGCCGAACAGCGGATCGATGGCCATGCTGATGCGGTCAAAGTGGCCGTCCACGCTGGGCGTTTCGGCCCACCCCTGCAGCCCGCCGGCCTTTTTGACCGGGCCGGTGTGGATGGCGCGGATGCCGATCTCCCTGAACGTCTTCCACAGTTCCGGGTCGCCGAGCGCCCCCAGGAAGGATTGTCCCGGCGTCGTCATAAAGGACAACGGGTAGGCGGTGAACCACACCGAGGCGCGTTCGACGGCGGCCCGCGGGTTGGGGTGCGCGAAGGAGTGCTGCCACATGCTCGCCTGCCCCGACAGCTGCCGGGCAAGGACATTGGCGTCGCCGAGCATGGCCTGGTTCCTCAGCCACTCGACGTAGGTTTTGTTGAGGCCGTCCAGTTCCAGTGACGGCGCGTTGGCGAAGTACTGCCGGCGTCGGGCCACAGGGCGCAGGGCTTTGGGCCGTGCCGGATAGAACTGCTCATCGAAGGTGATTTCCGGCGCTTCCGGGGTCTCCAAGAGTTCCGCAGCTTCCGCTGCCTCCGCTTCGGTCACACCGCCGGTTTCCTCCGCTGGCTCCACCGCATCCCCCTCAGAGACGCTGGCGGTAGCTTTTCCCAGTTCAGACACTGAGTTCCTCCCTCAACTCGACTGCATTCCACTCTGCCATGATTCAACCGCCGGCCGAACGGCGCCGTGCGATGAATTTCCGGTGAGTGACGGCTCTAGGTGTCCGTACCCGCAGAACCGGCAGACATGCACGGCGTGCCGCGGAACCTCAGCGTGCGGGGGCGGACAGACCGTGGAACCGCCTTGACAGGCAGATTGCGGGCGCCAACAGTTGAGAAGGCCGCCACCCGTCCCCACTGGAAAGCTGAATTATTGAAGAACTGGGCAGGAAACCTCGAATACTCCTCGGCCACCGTCGAGCGGCCGGAGTCGCTGGCGGAACTGGCACGGATCGTGGAGCAGGCGGGCCGGGTCAAGGCCCTGGGATCACGCCACTCCTTCAACCGGGTAGGGGACACCGACGGCGTCCATGTGCTGCTCGACGCCTTGCCCCGGCACATCGCCCTGAACCGGGAAGACGGCACCGTGAAGGTCAGCGGAGGTGTCAGCTACGGCGCCCTGTGCCGCACGCTGGAACAATCAGGTTTTGCCCTTCACAACCTGGCCTCGCTGCCGCACATCTCGGTGGCTGGGGCGGTGCAGACGGGAACCCACGGCTCCGGGGTGGACAACCCCTCACTGGCCGGCGCGGTCCAGGCCATCGACCTGGTGCGGCCCTCGGGCGAAACCGTCAGGCTGTCCCGGGCGGACGGTGACGAGTTCCTGGCCAGCGTGGTGGGCCTTGGCGCCCTGGGAATCGTTACCGGACTTGAACTGGCCGTCCAGCCCAGCTTCCGCATGCGCCAGCGGGTGTTGGAAAACCTGCCGTGGGAACGGGCACTGGCAGACTTCCCGGAACTGATGGCGAGCGCCTACTCCGTGAGTCTCTTTACGGACTATGCCGGCGAAACGATCAGCCAGGTGTGGCTCAAAGCGCTGGACTCCGAGCCGGCCTTGACCGATCTTTTCGACGCCACCGCCGCCCACCATCCCCGGCACCCCTTGCCCGAGATGTCCGCCGGGAACTGCACCGTCCAGCTGGATGAGCCGGGGCAGTGGCTGGACCGGCTGCCTCACTTCCGGCACGAGTTCACCCCCAGCAAGGGAGAGGAACTCCAGAGCGAGTTCATCCTGCCGCTGGAACACGCGCCCGCCGCACTGCAGGCGGTCCGAGGCCTTGCAGACAGACTGGCACCGCTGCTGTTTGTCTCGGAGATCCGGACCGGGGCAGCGGACGAGTTCTGGCTGAGCCCCTTCTACCAGCAGCAAAGCGTGGCCCTGCACTTCACCTGGAAGCCGCTGCAGCCCGAGGTGGAAGCCCTTCTTCCGGATCTCGAGGACCTGCTCAGGCCCTTCAATGCCCGGCCGCACTGGGGAAAGCTGTTCTCCCCCGCCGGCCACGACTGGGAGTCCCTGTACCCCCGCTTCGCCGGGTTCCGGTCTTTGGCGTCCGGGCACGATCCCGAGGGCAAATTCCGCAACGGGCAGCTGGACGCCATCTTCGGCGTCCCGGCGGCGAGCGCCCGGTAACGGAGTCGAACGGTTCAGTTGGCTACTGGTCCTGCCACCCTGATGGCGGCGGCGCGTCCAGGAACGTGGTGACAACGTCCAGCACCAGCGCGGTCCTGGACAGCCCGAAAAAATGTGTGGTGCCGGGAAAGACCGCCAGTTGCGAGGCCGGCACACAGTCAAAGTCGCCGTTAACATCTCCCCCGCGCAGCTGCAGGAACCTCACGGCATGTTCCAGCTTGACCATGTCGCAATCGCCCACCGTCATCAGCGTGGGAGCGGCTATGCCGCGGATTTCGTCATCAGTCCAGCCGCCGGCGCCGGTATCGTAGCCGCCGAGCTTGTCCAGCAGTCCCTGCAGGTGTTCAAGGTCGGGGTGCGGCGAGACAGCCAGGTAGCGCTGTTCCATCGGGGTGCCGGCGATCATGTCCACAGTCATGGAGGCCACCGCCTCGGCGTTTCCGCCGCGGTCACCCTCGGGCCGGAATGACACCGACGAAATGATGAGCTTGCGGACGAGTTCCGGATGGTTGACCGCCAGGTGCAGCGCGACCGCACCGCCGACGCTGAAGCCAAAAACATCCACCGTGCGAACGTCAAGGTGTTCAAGGAGCCCGATCACATCAGCCGCAAGGTCGCCGGTGTTCAGCGGGCGGTCGATGTCGTTGGTCCGGCCGTGACCCTGGAAGTCTGCGGCGATGACCTTGCGACCCTCGGACAAACGCGGAATCAACGCGCCGAACTGCTGTTCAATGTCGAACAGCCCGCCATGCAGCAGCAGCAGCGGCGTGCCGCCGGAGCCGTGCAGCTCGTAGTACATCTGCAGTCCGTTGACGGGGGCGTACCCGGTTTCGGGGGCTGCCGTCACCTGGTCAGACATGTCATGGTCCTCCGTCCGCTTTTCGGGCCATCCTAGACCGGCCGCGGTCCTCGCGTCAGGTCCTTTCGACGGCCACGGCGGAAGTAGCCTTAGCCGGCACCCTCCACCCGGCGGAACCGGATCCGGGCGCCAATGGGCACCTGCCCTGCGAGGTCCAACTGGTGGTCCACCACCACGCCGATGACGGGGTAGCCGCCACTGACAGGGTGATCCGCAAGGAACAGGACCGGCATCCCCTCGGGCGGGACCTGCAGCGCGCCGGACACCGTGCCCTCGCTGGGGAGCTCCCCCTCCCGGCTTCGCCGAAGCGCTTTGCCCGCCAGGCGCATCCCCACCCTGTTGGACCGTGGCGTGACCTCCCATTCCTGGCTGTAGAACGATTCCACCTCGGCGGCGTCGAACCAGTCCTCGCGCGGCCCCGGCACCACGTCCAGCACCGTCACGCCCTGGCCGGGAAAGCCCGGTTGCAGCTCCGGGCTGCTGACGGTCCCGGACACGGCGGCGTTGCCCGTCGCGACGATATCTCCTGCCTGCAGCGGAGCGGGCCCGAGGCGGGACAGGGTGTCGGTTGAGCGGCTGCCCAGCACTTCTTCCGCCGCCACGCCGCCCAGAAGGGCGAGGTAGCTGCGGAAGCCCTGCTGCGGCGCACCCACTGTCAAAACCTGGCCATCAAGCAGCGCGAACGGCTCAGCTGCGGCTATATTCCTTTCAAGGTACACATCCGGATTGTCCTCGTCACCGACTGATTGCGTGAGAGTGAGCTGCCCCGGCGCCCCCGTAACAGCCAAAATCTGGTCACCGACAGCCTGCACCTGAAGCCCTCCGGCAACGGTCTCCACGCCGGCGGCTGACGGCGGGTTGCCCACCAGCCGGTTGGCGCGGCGAAGGGAGGAACGGTCCAGGGCGCCGGCGGCACCCACCCCAAGGCCGGTGTGTCCCGGCCGGCCGAGGTCCTGGACCAGGCTCTGCAGCCCCGGCGACAGGATGCGCAGTCCCGACACCACCCCGGGCACCCGGGCGTCATCCCCCTGGGCGGCCGGGGCGGCCACCTCAACCAGTTCCCGGACAGACCGGAACTGGACCCGGTCCCCGGGAGCGGCGAGCGCCGGCTGCTCCCTGCCAAGGTCCCACATATGCGCGGCCGTCCGGCCGATCAGCTGCCACCCGCCGGGCGACTGGCGCGGATATACGGCAGAGTAGTTCCCCGCGAGCGCCACTGAACCGGCAGGAACAACTGTCCGGGGCGAGGAGCGCCGCGGAACGTCAAGCTTCTGGTTCTCGCCCACCATGTATCCGAAGCCGGGGGCGAAACCACCAAAGGCTACGGTCCAGACCTGTCCGGTGTGCGCCGCGACCACCCCGTCCGGGCCCAGACCTGTCAGCCGCCCCACCTCGGCGAGGTCTTCGCCGTCGTACACCGCGTCAATGGTCACCAGCCTGCCCTCCGCCCGCACCCGGACCGTCAGGTCCATGGCGAGCAGGAGCTCCGGCATGCTGCGCGCCGAGCGCGGTGAGTCCGCCATCACCAGCACCGTTTCGGCGGCTGCAAGGACATCCACCTGCCCTGGCAGCGGCTGCGCCAGCAGCAATGCCTGCAGGGCCAGTACATCCGGAAGCCCGGAAAGCTCGGCGAGAACCGCCGTCGTGCCCACCGCGCGGACGGACAGCACCTTCGATGCCAAGGACGGGACTGGGGATGCCGGCGGGCCGGCAGCAGGCGGCGTGGTCTCCATAGGAACTTCATGGTACGCGGAACGCCGGTGGTGGTGGATTGTTAGGATGGAGTCATGAACCGCCGCCTTGCCGCCCTGTCAGCTGTCCCCCTGTTGCTGCTGCTTGCCGGCTGCGGCGCCGTAGAGGAAGCCGCCGGGAATGCTGCCAGCGACGCCGCCTCGAAGGTGGCCACTGCTGCCGCTGACGAGGTGAACCGGCAGGTCTGCGCAGTGATCCAGGACGGCGTGGTGAGCGTGGAGGACAAGCGGGTGCTCGGCGGATTGGTTTCAGCCGCCCGCAGCGCCGGCGTTCCGGCGGAAATCACGACGCCGCTGGGCCAGATCGCGGAGGCCGGGGACCAGGTGCCGGCCGAGTCCGTCCAGGCGCTGAAGGATGCCTGCGCAGCCTAGTCACCGATAGGTTCTTTACCTTTTAGTGTCGTGGCCAGTGTGCCGCGGTGAACTGCGCCCTTGGCGCAGTCATCCTTCGTCCGGCTGGTCCACGCCGCGCAGCCCGTTCCCACGGCCGCCATGGGGGCGGCGCACGTTCCTGTGCTCCGGGGCAACGAACGGAACCACTTCCGGGTCCCGGCCGGGCGGCAGCGCACGAACGAACTTCGAGAGCTCCTTCTGCAAAACCGTCCAGGCGATATCCGGATCATCCGGGTAAGCGTCAATTTCCGCCTGCCGCGCAGCCTCAAGTGCCGCCAGGCCTGCCGGGGTGAGCTCTACCCTGAATTGGCGGCGGTCTGCCGAATGGCGGTTCCTGCTGATATGCCCCGACGCTTCGAGGCGGGTGAGTACCCTGCCCAAAGTCTGGCTCTGAACCCGGACCACTTCCGCGAGCTGCTCCTGGTTCAGGGGTCCGGCTGCCAGCCCTTCGAGCGCTATCACGGCGGCCCGGGTCAAACCCAAGGGTGCCAAAGCATCATCCTGACGCCGTTGGACCAGTCGCGCCGCCAGCGTAATAAGGCGATAGCTGTTCCGGGCATCCGGATCGAGATTGCTGGTCATCGGCCGCGGCCTTCCTGTAGGTGGCGATTGCGGGTGTCATCACCCCTTTATGCGTCGCTACCTACCTACAATAAGCATGCTTAGCATCTTATTCGCAAGTAGGCTTACTATCGCCTCGGCCTGCGGGGCCTAAAGCCGGCCGCAAAAAACTCACCCCCTTGCAAATCAAATGGGAAGTGTGCTTAGTATCTAAGTAGTAACCATGCTTACTAACTACAGCCAGCACTGCTGGTTCTTGATCGCCAGCTGACCCTTCTCCGAAAGAGAGCATGATGACAGAGAACCAATGGCCCCAGACGCCCAACCCCGCCATCTCGGACCCTTACGCTTCTGAGGTGGATGGGAAAGACACCTTCACCACCTCGGGCACACCGAATCTCGGCACCGGCTCCAAGAAGCAGGCTGCCAAGGAAGAGGCTTCGAACGTTGCCGGCCAGGCAGCCTCGGCAGCCCAGGGCGTGGCCCAGACGGCAAAGGAAGAAGCAGCACACGTCGCTTCAGAGGCTAAGTCCAGTGCGCAGGACCTGCTGTCCCAGGCGAAGTCCGGGCTTTCCAGCCAGGCCGGTACGCAGCAGCAGAAGGCCGCGGAGGGCATCCGGACCATCTCCAGCCAGCTGCACAGCATGGCCGAGGCTCCGGAGCAGCAGGGCATTGCCAGCGACCTGATCCGGCAGGCTGCCCAGCGCAGCGAATCCGTGGCTTCCTGGATTGAAAACAAGGATGCAAGCTCGCTGCTGAACGAGGTCCAGACCTTCGCCCGCAACAAGCCCGGCACCTTCCTCCTGCTCGCCGCAGGGGCAGGCATCCTCGCGGGCCGCCTGACCCGCGGCCTCACCGCAGGTGCCACCGGTTCCCAGGGCGGAGCCGCGCAGTCCTACCCAACCCAGCGCCCGGTCGCAGCCCCGCAGGCAGCACCGCTCCGGCAGGAGACCGTGTTCGCCGCAGGAAGCGACGCGGACCTGTACGACGAGCCCGTTGTAGGCGCTGGAGCACCCGTCTCCACAGCATCCCTGCCCTCCGGCACCGCCGAAGACACTCCCCTGCGGTTCGAGGATGACCCTTATGAGTCGAAGGAAGGACGCCACCTGTGAGTAGTTCTATTCCGGAGCCTGCTCCGAGTGCCGCGCATGTGAAGGCGGATAACGCGTCGTTGGGTGAGTTGCTGGGTGATGTCACCCGGGACCTGTCCACCCTGATGCGCCAGGAAGTAGAGCTGGCCAAGGCCGAACTGAAGGAATCCGCCACCAAGGCAGGCAAAGGCTCCGGCATGCTCGCCGGCGCCGGCGTCGCCGGGCACTTCGTCCTGGTCTTCCTGTCCCTGGCCCTCATGTTCGCCCTGGGCGCGCTGATGCCGCTGGGCTGGGCCGCCGTGATCGTCGCCGTAATCTGGGGCATCATCGCCGCGGTCCTGGCCGCGATCGGCCGCAAGGAACTCAAGCAGATCAAGGGCATTCCGCAGACCAGCGAGACACTCTCCGAAATCCCCCCAACCCTAAAACCAGGTGAGGTA
>NZ_JBHVZR010000022.1:0-54844 GCF_042879835.1 Pseudarthrobacter sp. NPDC058329 | reverse complement strand
CAAAACGCTCGGCTGGAAAACCCCAGCCGAGCGTTTACGTGATTTACTACTAACCACCTAACCAGCAGGTGTTGCAACGACCCCTAGAAACCGCCAAGTGATCGGCCCGCCGTCGTGCGTCTTTGCGGCTTATTTCTTGCCCTGGTTGGCAACGGCGAGGATGGCCTCTGCAGCGGCATCGGGATCCAGGTAGGTGCCGCCGGGCTTGATGGGTTCGAAGTTCTCGTCGAGGTCGTAGACCAGCGGGATGCCCGTGGGGATGTTCAAACCGGCGATGGCTTCATCGCTGATGCCGTCCAGGTGCTTGACCAGCGCGCGCAGGGAGTTGCCGTGGGCCGTGACGAGGACGGTCTTGCCGGACTTCAGGTCTTCCTTGATGTCCGACTCCCAGTACGGCAGCAGGCGGACCAGGACATCCTTCAGGCACTCGGTGCGGGGCAGGGCGTCGCCCAGGTCCGCATAGCGGGGGTCGTGCGCCTGCGAGAACTCGGAGTTGTCGTCGAGGGGCGGCGGCGGGGTGTCGTAGGAACGGCGCCATTCCATAAACTGCTCTTCGCCGTATTCGGCAAGGGTCTGGGCCTTGTCCTTACCCTGCAGTGCGCCGTAGTGGCGTTCGTTCAGGCGCCAGTCGCGCTTGACCGGGATCCAGCCGCGGTCGGCCTTGTCCAGGGAGATGTTTGCGGTGTTGATGGCCCGCTTCAGCAGCGAGGTGTAGAGGATATCCGGGAGAACATCGTTCTCAACCAGGAGCTCCCCGCCCCGTGCTGCTTCCGTGCGGCCCTGGTCGTTGAGGTCTACGTCCACCCAACCGGTGAACAGGTTCTTGGCGTTCCATTCGCTGTGGCCGTGGCGCAGCAGAATCAGCTTGTAAGTCATGATTTTCATCCTAGCCGAGCGCTGCTGCCGCCCGCCCAGCGTTACAACTGCCGCCAACGCAGCGTTACGAGTGCACCGAGCGGCCGGGATGCGGCAGGGATAAGGTGGGGCGGTGGTGCAAAAAGCTGAACGGGTGGCCGCCCCGCAGATAACCGGCGGGAACCGGGCCGGCAGGCAGGGCCGGCCGGTAGGCAACGTCACCCGCGGCACCACCAATCCGAACCGCATGCGCCGGGTTGACCGCTGGCTGACGGGGCCGCAGGGGTGGCGGCTCCGGTCCGCTGAAAACCCCCTGGTGGTGGACCTGGGCTACGGCGCCACCCCGGCCACCGCCGTCGAACTCTTTGAGAGGCTGTCCGCCGTGCGGCCGGACGTCCAGGTGCGCGGCGTCGAAATTGAACCGGACCGGGTCCGGGCCGCCTTGCCGCTGCAGCGGCCGGGTCTGAGCTTCCATGTGGGCGGCTTCGAAATTCCCGTTCCGGGACGGCCAGTACTGGTGCGTGCGTTTAACGTCCTGCGGCAGTACGAGGAAGCGGACGTGGCCGGGATCTGGCGGCTGGTCCAGGACCGCCTGTCCGCGGACGGTTTGTTTATTGACGGAACCTGCGACGAGATCGGCCGGCGGGTGACATGGATTGCGCTGGACGCACAACGGCCGCTCTCGCTGAGTATCTCCGTCCGGTTCGGCAGCTTCGACCTGCCCTCCGATGTTGCCGAACGGTTGCCCAAAGCCCTGATCCACCGCAACGTCCCCGGCGAACCGGTGCACGCCCTCATGCAGGCGATGGACCGGGCCTGGCTGGAATCCTCACCGATGGCAGCCTTCGGCAACAGGCAGCGCTGGCAGTCCATGGCCAGCATCCTGCGCGACGCCGGCTGGCCGGTTCAGGACGGACCGGCCAGATGGCGGCTGGGCGAACTGACGGTGGACTGGGAAGCGGTGGCCCCGGGGGATTGAGTTGGCGTGTGGGCCCACATCGGCGGGGTTCCCTCGCCGCTTGCGGGCCGAAGGGGCGGTGGGGAGGCTACCAGGGTCCGTAGGGTCCCGTATTGCGGCTGCCGCCGCGTCCTGCATCCTTCACAGCCGGCCGCACATCTGCCAGGTAGACGGACGCCGCGACGACGGCTGCGAGCCCGAACAGGCCAAGCGTGCCGAAAAAGCCGCCGCTGCCAAAGAACGAAATGACGCCGACGAGGGCGGCTCCGCCGGTCAGGGCCATCCAAAAGGTCTTGGTGCGCTTTCCGGTGGCCTCGAAGGCATTGGCGCGGTGCCGGGCGCAGTCCACCACGGCCCACAATTCAAGTCCGAGCGCCACGAGGGCAAGAATAAAAAATACTGCCTGCTCTACAGGCCTGATAATGAGTTCACCGTCCACAAGCCCAGCCTAGCCGCCCAGCGCGTCCAGCGCCTGCTTCAAATCTGCCCAGAGGTCCTCAACGTTTTCGATGCCCACGCTGAGACGGACCAGATTCTCAGGCACATCCGGGGGCTCGGCGGCGTGCCGTCGCCGGCGTTCGATCAGCGACTCGACTCCGCCCAGCGACGTCGCAGGCAGCCATAGCTTCACCCCACGGACCACCGCGTCTGCAGCATCGGCGCCGCTCATCCCGTCCACGGGCGCTGCCTGGAAGCAGATGATCGAACCGAAGCCCTTCATCTGCACCTTCGCCCGTTCGTGGCCCGGATCGTTGGGAAGGCCCGGGAACCGGAGCGATTCGACCCGGGGATGGGCGGCTATGCGCTCCGCCAGGACCATGGCCGTGGCCTGGGACCGTTCAATGCGGAGCGCCAGTGTCCGCAGCCCGCGCAGGGCCAACCAGGACTCGAAGGGGCCGGCAATGCCGCCGTGGATGGTCCGGTGATGGAGCAGTGCGGAACGGATGTCCGGGTTGGACGTCACCAGTGCGCCAAGGACCACGTCGGAGTGGCCCGCCAGGTACTTGGTCACCGAATGCAGGACGACGTCGGAGCCGAAGCTGAGGGGCTGCTGGACCAAGGGTGTGGAAAAGGTGTTGTCCGTGACCACGATCGCCCCTGCCGCATGGGCTGCGGCCGTAAGAGCCGGCACGTCGGCGATGCTGAGCATGGGGTTCGTGGGGCTCTCTAGCCACAGCATGGCAGCGGCCCGTGCGGCCGGGCCGCCGGGCGAGAGGGCCTCCTTGACCGCGTCGGTATCTGCGATGTCCACGGTCCGGAGTTCGATGAAGCCCTTCTGGGCAAGCTCGGCCGCCATCACCAGGGACCCGGAATAGCAGAGCGTGGGCATAACCAGCACTCCCCCGGCGGGAATGAGGGACAGGGCGGAACTGACCGCAGCCAGGCCCGACGCGTACAGGAGCCCGGGCAGTTCCGACCCTTCGAGCTGGCCCAACGCTTCCTCGAAGGGATCCCAGGTGGGGTTGGAATACCGGCCGTAGCCGCGGTCCCCGTCAGCAAGGGCACCAATGCCGAAGAATGTGGAGGACAGGACGATGGGCGCGTTGACCGGCTGGTCCCTCTCCCGTGGGGGGCGCCCGGCGGCCACCACTACCGTCTCAGCTGCCAGGGAAGCTGCTTGCTGCTCGGAAAGACTCATGCTCGAAAGCCTACTGTCCGGTGCGGGCCCGCCGGAAAGCCGACACCCGCGCGCCAGTACTGTCCACATACCCCCACCCGCAATCTGCGATTGCCGGTGGGGATCGGTAGGCTTGACCGGTGAGCAAACAACGGGCAGGCCTTTTCATCGCATTTGAAGGCGGGGATGGTGCCGGCAAGTCCACCCAGGCAGCCCGGCTTGCAGACGCCCTTGAATCGCGCGGGCTCACGGTCCTGCGGACCCGCGAACCCGGCGGAACCCCGATCGGCGAGAAACTCCGCTCCCTGGTCCTCGACCATGGCCACGGCCACATCGATGCCCACACCGAAGCCCTGATCTTCGCCGCGTCCCGGGCCGCCCACGCCAGCCAAGTCATCCGGCCGGCGCTGGAGCGCGGGGAGATCGTCTTGACGGACCGGTATATTGACTCTTCCGTCGCCTACCAGGGAGCGGGGCGGGACCTCGGCCAGGACGCCGTCCGCTCCATTAACGCGTGGGCCACCTCCGGCTTGGAGCCCCACCTCACGGTCCTGCTGGACGTTGACCCGGCAGTGGGCCGGCGGCGCCGGACCGCCGGTGATGCCGCAGAGGACCGGCTCGAATCCGAAGCCGACGAATTTCATCTCAGGATCCGGGAAGCTTTCCTGCACCTGGCCGCAACCCGTGCCGGTTCCTACCTTGTGCTGCCCGCCCATCTGCCCGTGGGCGACCTTGCCGCCCAGATCCTCCAGCGCGTGGACGCGCTGTTGGCGGCCGCGGAGGGCGACGCATGACCGTGTGGGACGACCTTCAGGGCCAGGCCGCCGTCGTGGCACAACTCCGCCAGGCTGCCAGCGGCGACAGCCTGACGCATGCATGGCTGTTCACCGGCCCACCGGGGTCCGGCCGTTCAAATGCCGCCAAGGCGTTCGCCGCGGCATTGAACTGCGACCAGGAGGACGTTAACCGGCGCGGCTGCGGGCAATGCCACGCCTGCCTGACCATCCTTGGGGAAACCCACTCCGACGTCACTTTCGTCCGCACCGAAAAAGTGACCATCACCATTGACGAAGCGCGTGAACTGGTGTCCACGGCGGGCAACCGGCCGTCCTCCGGCCGCTGGCGGATCATCGTGGTGGAGGATGCGGACCGGATGGCGGAGCGCACCACCAACGTTCTGCTCAAAGCCATCGAGGAGCCAACCCCCCGTACTGTGTGGATGCTGTGCGCACCGTCCCCGGCCGACGTACTGGTGACCATCCGCTCGCGTTGCCGGAGTGTTGCGCTGCGCCTGCCGCCGGCCGCCGATGTGGCTGCCCTGCTGGTTAAGCGCGACGGCGTTGAACCGGCCCTGGCGGATCGCGCGGCCCGGGCGGCACAAAGCCACGTGGGTATTGCCCGGCGGCTTGCCCGGGACCCGGCAGCCAGGGAACGTCGTCTGGAAACCGTGAGGTTTCCCTTGGGACTGCGAGGCGTTACCGCCGCGGTGATGATGGCGGAAAAGCTGGTCAAGATCGCTACCGCCGAAGCCAACAGCTCGAACGAGGAACGCGACGCCGCCGAAAAGGCTGCCCTGCTGGCCACCCTGGGGGCACCGGAGTCCGGAACCCTCCCGCCTGCCATGCGGAGCCAGGTAAAGCAGCTTGAGGAGGACCAGAAGCGGCGGGCCAAGCGGTCCATCACCGATTCACTGGACCGGACGCTCACCGACTTGCTGTCCTTCTACCGGGATGTGCTGATTATCCAGCTCGGGAATGCTGTGGAGCTCGTAAACGTTGAGCTGAGTAGTGAATTGGAGGAGTTTGCCGGCCGCTCCTCACCAGAAGCCACGCTCGCGCGGATGGACGCCATCAATAAAGCCCGCGAACGGATTACCACCACCAACGTTGCCCCGCTGTTGACCATTGAGTCCATGGCAGCCAGCCTGATCTAGCCCCCTTCAAGGAGACCCGATGACTGCCCGCCCCCTGCCAGCACGCCCCCGATCCTGGGTGGTTGGCATGCGTGCCGCCGGGGCCATGGCGCTTGCCATGGTTCTGGCCTCCTGCACCCTTCTCGACGGCGGAGACCGCAGCCGGGAGCCGTCCACGGCCAAGGCGGATCCATCGATTGTGGCGTCCGCCCCGGCCGGGCTGGAGCAGTTCTACTCGCAGGAAGTGGTGTGGGAGGCCTGCGAAAGTGAATTCCAGTGCGCCAAGGTCAACGTGCCGATGGACTACGACAAGCCCGAGGGCGAAACCATCGACCTGGCCGTGCTGAAGGCTCCGGGCACGGGCGACAAGACCGGCAGCCTGCTGGTCAACCCGGGAGGACCGGGTGCCTCCGGTTATGACTTCGTCAAGGACGCCTCCGGAACACACTTTTCGCAGGACGTGCGCGACGCCTACGACCTGGTGGGTTTCGATCCCCGGGGCGTCAAGCGCTCCGCCCCCGTTTCCTGCTTGACGGACGCCGAGCGGGACGCCGCGCGCGCCAAAGTCTACGATCTTGAAACCGACGCCGGGCTGGAGACGGCCCGGGCGGACAACAAGGCGATCGCCGCACAGTGTGCCGAGCAGACCGGCCCGGTACTTGCCCATATCGATACGGTGAGCTCCGCCAAGGACCTGGACATCCTCCGGGCAGTGGTCAATGACACAAAGCTCAACTACCTCGGGTATTCCTACGGAACGTTCCTGGGATCCACCTACGCCTCGCTGTTTCCGGACAACGTGGGGCGCATGGTGCTTGACGGTGCCCTCGATCCGGCCATCAGCAGCGAGGAGTTGACCCGCGGACAGGCCCGGGCTTTCGAGAAGGCCATCCGGGCTTATGTCGCCAGCTGCCTCCAGCAGGACGGATGCCCGCTGAGCGGCACCGTTGATGCAGGAGTGCAGCAGGTCCGCGACCTCATCGCCGCCGTCCAGCAGACGCCCCGCACCGCCAAGGACGGGCGCGTCGTCAACGCCACGATGTTCGTCAGCGGCCTGATCACCCCGCTGTACAACGATCAAAGCTGGCCCGCCCTGACCCAGGCCCTTGAAGCGGCGATGACCGGAGACGTGAGCCTGATGCTCCGGCTGGCCGATCTTGGTGCCGACCGCGCTTCGAACGGGACATATACGTCCAACTCGACGTTCGCATTCAACGCCATCAACTGCCTGGACTACCCCACGGTTTCGGACACCGGGGCCATGCGGGCCGAACAGCAGCTCCTGATGCAGGACTCCCCCACGTTTGGGTATTTCTTTGCCTACGGCGGCACCAACTGCGCCGACTGGCCCTACAAGAACACCCGCACGCCTGCGCCTGTTGAGTACACCGGTGATTCGCCCATCGTGGTCATCGGCACTACCGGCGACCCCGCCACACCCGTCGAGTGGGCCGCCTCGCTGCGAAAGCAGCTGGGAAATGCCACCTTGCTGACCTGGGAAGGCGAAGGCCACACCGCTTACGGCCGGGCCAACACCTGCCTCGAGGACCCCGTGGACGCCTACCTTGTGAGTGGCCAGGTTCCCGCTGACAACACAGTGTGCTGAACGCCTCAGCCCTATCCTCCCGCCCATTTTGACCCGGGCGCAGGGACTCTATTACAGTTGACTCTTGCATGAGGCGCCCGGTTCATCCGGGCAAGCGTGCGGTGCTTCCTTAGCTCAGTCGGTAGAGCGTTTCACTCGTAATGAAAAGGTCATCAGTTCGATTCTGATAGGAAGCTCGGGATAAACCCCGTGTTGTCGTTGATTTCGACGATAATGCGGGGTTTTTCGCTGGTTAAGTGAAAATAACGCCGCTCCGGGCGTAGCGTACGCACCCCGGCGTGAGAACCCCAGGGCAGGGGTGGGCTGGACGGAGCCCGATCAAAGGAGCCCGGTCAGAGGGACAGCGTGATGGGCCCTGCCGTGGAGGGGCCGCCGCATTGTTCGCTGCCTCCGACCCGGGTCCAGGTCAGCTCCACCTCGCGTGCAGCGAGGACCTCCCCGCTTGCGGCCAAGGCCCTTACAGTGGCTTTGGCGGGGGCGTTCATGGGTGCGCTGAACTGCCAGGTGCGGTCATCGATTTTCTTTCCGAAGTACGGGCTGTATTTTGACCCGCTGTCGGCGCCTGGCGCTGCGGGAACCGCCGTCGCAGCCTGGCCGGGAATTGCGGAGGGGCCGGGAGCAATGGTGCTTTTGGGAGCCGTGGTTGGTTGCGGCGTGATGGAGCAGGCCCCGTCCGGACAGAACTGGACCGTGTCCACGCCGTCCACCGGCCCGTCAAGGACAACGGTGGCTGAGTTGCTCCAGCCGATCGCGGGACACACACCCGGCGTAGCACAACCTGCGGTCCCGGACACGAGAATCAAGAGCAACCGGACCCACAGCCTCTTCATACGCCCAGCATGACATGGGCAGACGATTAAGATGGGTGCCTTTCGGTTACGTCTTGGTCCGGAGATTGCACCTGGAAGACACACGCAAGTAGTTGACCCATCCAGGAGTCGAGTACTTCCTACGCATGCGTGGCAAGGTACTGGACTCTATCCTTGTGGGTACGGCAGCATGCCGGCCACGGCTGCTGCCGGCCATCCGGTTTGACCAGTGGTTCGTGCTCCCAGCCTAAGAAGACGGTACTGGGGCAGAGGATTCAATTTTCAGGAATTTCCATGCCGCTGTCCCCAGATTCAGTCGAAAAGCCCGCATTACTGGACACGCTCCCCCAGCAGGTGCCCCGGCAAGTAGCGCAGGCAGCCGTTCGCGAGGACGCCCTGCGGCAGGCACCCGGCCGGCCGGTCCTGATGCTCCGCCCTGCCCGGGTAAAGTCGGGTTCCATCATTGGACTCGCCATCGCCTATACGGTCACCCACGTCCTGGTGGAGTGGGACGACGGCGGCGGGAATGATGTGCGGTGGGTCGCCAGCTGGTTGGTGAGGCGGCTTTAGCTGAGCCAGGCACCGCGCCACGGCCACTCACGTGTGTGCAATGCCCGCTTCGTCGTAGGCTGAACTTCGCAAGCAACGAAGAGGAGACTGCGATGGCCGGGACCGCATTGACCGGGACAAGTGTGGCAGGGCTCATGGCGGAGCTTGCCGCCCTTGAGGACCCGCGGGCACGTGAAGTGAATGAAAAACACGGCGATGATCACGGTGTAAACCTCAGCAAGCTGCGTGCCGTCGCGAAGCGCCTGAAGACACAGCAGGAACTCGCCCTCGAGCTCTGGGACACCGGCGACACGGCGGCGAGGCTGCTGGCCCTTCTGATCTGCCGTCCGAAAGCCTTTGGGCGCGACGAATTGGACGGCATGCTGCGCGCCGCCCGCACACCCAAGGTGCACGACTGGCTGGTGAACTACGTGGTGAAAAAGAACCCTAATGCAGAGGAGCTGCGCCTTGCCTGGTTCGCCGATCCCGATCCGGTGGTCGCGAGTGCCGGTTGGGCGCTGACCAGTGAACGCGTGGTGAAGCAGCCCGAAGGCCTCGATATTCCCGGATTGCTGGACGTCATTGAAGCGGAGATGAAGGGCGCACCGGACCGTCTGCAGTGGGCAATGAACACCTGCCTGGCGCACATCGGAATAGCGCACGCCGGACAGCGGGACCGGGCCGTCAGCATCGGAGAGCGCCTGGAAGTGCTCAAGGACTATCCGACGTCCCCGGGCTGCACGTCCCCGTTCGCACCCAGCTGGATCGCCGAAATGGTTCGCCGGCAGCACGAAAATTAGCAAACGCCCTCGCTCAGGCGGAGGGGTATCCTTCTGCAGCAACACCGGCACCTAAGATGGCGTGCATGGAAGACGAGGCCTTGGCAGCGATCGCGAACGGGCTCTATGCCAAGCCGATGGAAGATTTTGTGGAAGCACGGGCCGCCGCAGCAAAGGAAGCTGCCGGTTCGGACAAGGAACTTGGTGCAGCGGTGCGCGCGCTGCCAAAGCCGTCGGTTGCCGCCTGGGCCGTGAACATGCTGGCACTGCACCAACCGGACGTCCTCATCGGGCTGGCGGACCTGGGCGGCAGGATGCGTGCGGCGCAGGCGTCACTGGACGCCGCGGCGCTCCGGGAGCTGGGGCGTGAGCGCCGGACCGTGCTGGCCGCCGCCGTCGACACCGCCCGGTCAGTTGCCCGGCAGCAGGGCCGGTCCATCAGCGATGCCATGGCCACCGACGTCGAGGAGACGCTTCGGGCCCTGACGGCGGACGAGGGAGCAGCCGCCGCCGTCCAGAGCGGGCGGCTCCTGAAAACACTCTCCGCCGACGGCGTGAACGCCGTGGAGCTTGAGGGCTCGGTGGCAGTCCCGGCCGCCCTGCCCGCACCCCGGGCCGCTCCCGCCCCGTCCAAGGCACCGGCCCGAAAGGAACAGCAAGGGAGTACGACGGCGGCAGGCACCGCCCGGAGCAAGCCGGACAAGCCGCGGCTTGAGGCCGTCCGGCAGACACCGCGGCCAACGTCACCACCCGCGCTGGAGAAAGCCAAAGCCGCGCTGGCAGAAGCGCAAGAGGCAGAAGCCGACGCGGTGCAGCTGGCCCGGGACCTGCAGGACCAGGCGGACGAAACACGGGCCGAGATTGCCGGGCTGAGCCAGGAGGCATCAGATCTGCGGGCACGCCTCAAGGCGGCCGAGGACCGGCTGGAGCAGTCCCGCAAAAGGCTCATCAGCACCACCGCCGAGGCAAAACAGGCCGCACGGGCCGCGGACAAAGCGGAGCGCACAGCCGTGCTGGCGCAGGAACGGGTCCTCCGGCTGGGCAACACGCGGGGTTGATTCCTAGGAATGTCAGACCCCGGTTGCAGACTGGATTTATGGAAAAACAACTCGTACAGGAATTCCACGTCACCTACTTCGACGCCGACTGCGGCCGGGCCCGCGCCGAAACTTTTGACACCCTGGCAGAGGCCGAGCGGTTCGCCAGCCGGCACTGTGACGGCGAGGACAGCTGGGCCGTTGTGGATGCAGTCCCCCTGCAGCAGGTCCGCATCGCCGCCTGAACCCGCCAGGCCTGCAAAGGCCACGGCAGCAGCAGATGAGTGCCGCTGCCGATCGGGCCGCTTAAAGCAGCAAACCCGCGTTGCCCGGGAAATTCCCCAGGCAACGCGGGTAAGCGGTCCGCTGATCGGGCCTGTTGAGACCGGGAAGCGGTTCAGCTTAGGCGAAGTCGGCCACCGCTGGATCGGCTCCGATACGGCCCTCGCCCTTGGCAGTGCGGTCCAGTGCGTTGATGGCTTCGACGTCGTCTGCCCCCAGGGAAACATCCAGCGCCGCGAAGTTTTCGCGGATCCGGGACTCCGTGACGGACTTGGGGATAACCACGTTGCCGATCGCGAGGTGCCATGCAATAACCACCTGGGCCGGCGTGGCACCGTGCTTGGCAGCGATGGACGCTACCGTTGCATCCTCGAGGAGCTCTCCGCCTTGGCCCAGCGGTGACCAGGCCTGGGTCAGGATTCCCTTGGAGGCGCCGAACTCGCGCAGCTCACGCTGGCTGAAGTAAGGGTGGAGCTCGATCTGGTGGATGGCCGGAACCACACCCGTTTCGTCGATAATCCGCTCCAGGCCCGCGACCGTGAAGTTCGAAACACCGATCGACTTGACCCGTCCGCGCTTCTGCAGCTCGATCAGGGCCTTCCAGGTGTCCACGTACTTGTCCCGCTTGGGCGTCATCCAGTGAATCAGGTACAGGTCCAGGGTTTCGAGGCCCAGCCGGTCCATGGACTCCTCGAAAGCGGCAAGGGTGGATTCGTAGCCCTGGTCCGCGTTCCACAGCTTGGTGGTGATGAACAGCTGCTCCGGCGTCAGGCCCGAGCTGGCGATGGCGCGCCCAACGCCAGCCTCATTGCCGTAGATCTTGGCGGTGTCGATGTGTCGGTAGCCCGCTTCGAAGGCCTGGCGGACAACCTTTTCGGCCACTCCGTCCTCAACCTGCCATACGCCATAGCCGAGCTGGGGAATCTGGTTTCCGTCGTTGAACGTCAGTGTGGGTGAAAGTGTCATGCCCTTTATCCTGCCAAACGACCTGCCCCGCACAGGAAGATCAGCCCCGACTAAGCCACACGCTTAACCGGGAATATCTTCCTGCCGGGAGCCGGGGCTTTCCTCCTGAAGGCGCCTCTCGGCGTCGGCCACCTGTTGGAACACTGCGTCCGCGCGGCGCCGCACGGATGCTGCTCCCACAGGGACCGGACCCACGGCTAGCCGAAGCATGGCTGCGGCCTCGGCGGTGGTGGCCAGTGAATTACCGGCCTTGGACAGGGAGCGGTGGACCCCGGCCAGGGCCACGGGAATATCCAGCCCCTCGCTGGGTGACTGTTGCTGTGCTTGAACGCAGACTGCCCTGACGCGGTCCAGCAGCGCGGCAAGCTCATTGGCGATGTCCACGAGTTCCGCATAAAGCTGGTCGTCCTCAACCCCTTCGAGGACCTGGTGGAAGCGGTCCAGCCCCCGGTGGAAGCGGTCATGGGCCCGGCGCCACAATCCCTTCCCCAGTTCCGCGTCGTCCTTGCGCCCCTGCCTGGCGGCGCTGAAGAAGCCCAACGACCCTAGAGGTACTGGCCGGGACCGTGGTCCGGGTCATTGGGCTGGCCCGGCCGTGCCGGACTACCGGACCGCTGCCCTGCTGATGCCCGCTGGGGCTCCCCGTTTTCCCCGATCACCACACCCGGCGCAATCACTGTGCCGGGTGGAAGCTGGCGGAGCTGCTGCTGCGCGGCGGCGTGCTCCCGGGCGGCGTGCTGGGCGGCAATGGCAGTCTGTATGCCGTGGAACAACCCCTCCAGCCACCCCACCAGCTGGGCCTGGGCGATGCGCAGTTCCGCGTCGGAGGGAGTGCCTTCATCAGGGAAGGGCAGGCTGATCCTGTCCAGTTCCTCCACCAGTTCAGGAGCAAGCCCGTCTTCCAGTTCCTTGATGGAACGCTCGTGGATTTCGGCGAGCCTTTCCCGGGCGGCGTCGTCGAGGGGGGCGGACTTGACCTCCTCCAGCAGCTGCCTGATCATCGTTCCGATCCGCATCACCTTGGCCGGTTCATCCACCAGGTCCTGCAGGTTGGTGCCTCTGGGCTTGCCGCCATCGGCCGGGACAGCCGGGGCAGGTGCCGGCTGGCTGCCGTCGATGGTGGTCCCCTCTACCGGGAGGTCCTCAGGTGCCTGAGTGTCTTTCGGATCGCTCATGCGTTCATACTCTCACGAGCGATCCGCCGCGGGTCCACTCCATGAAGCCAGCTGACGGTTTGTCCGCTGCAGGCTCAATCAGCAGCACCTGCCCTGCGGATTGGAGTCCTGCCGGTCAGTCCGGTCCCGCCAGAACTCGCGCTCGCCCAGGGGCGGCGTGTTGTGCCCTGCAGCCCGATGGTGCTCCAGGTACTTCGCGTAGGCGTCCGCCCCCAGCACGCCGCCAACAAAACGCGCGAATCCCCGGAAGCCCTCGGCAACCGCGGCGAGTCCGGAACTCATCTGTGGTGGCCTGCCCTCTCGAACCTCAGCTCGGCGGGGACCTTGTCCCACTCAGCCAAGAGCTCCCGCTCGGCGGGAGTAGGGATGAGCCCGGCCGGGGCAAAGACACGCGACGGCCTGGCGGGGTCCTCGTTGCCCTTGGAAGCTGCGCCGTCCGCACGGGTGCGGAACGCGTTGACGGTGGCGAGCACCGCCGTCGCGATCACAATGATGCTGAGCACCACGAAGATCACTGACAGCCAGCCCTGGATGGCGGTGTTGCGCACCACTGCCTCCATTGCTGCCACGGACTTCGCCGTGCCGAACTCCGTCTTCCCGTCTGCGAGCGCCTTGCTGAAGGCGGCGTTGTTGGCGAAGTATCCTACAGCCGGGGTGGGCGAGAAGATCTTCTGGTAGCTCGCCGTGATGGTGACCACCGCCGCGAACGCCAGGGGCAGCGCCACGATCCACAGGTACTTGAAGGTTCCACGCTTGGCAACGATGGCCAGGCACACGCTCAACGCGATGGCCGCCAGCAGCTGGTTGGCAATGCCAAACAACGGGAACAGGGTGTTGATGCCGCCGAGCGGATCGGTGACACCCATCAGCAGCACCGCGCCCCACGCGCCCACCATGATGGCTGTGCAAAGCCAGGCACCCGGCCGCCAGGAGGCTTCCTTGAATTTCGGAACGAAGTTGCCGATGGAATCCTGGAGCATGAACCGTGCCACGCGGGTACCGGCGTCCACTGCGGTAAGGATGAAGAGGGCCTCAAACATGATGGCGAAGTGGTACCAGAAGGCCATCATGGCTGTGCCGCCGATGAACTGCTGCATGATGTGGGCGAGGCCCACTGCCAGGGTGGGGGCACCGCCGGTACGCGAAACGATGCTTTCCTCGCCCACGTTGGCGGCGGTCTGGGCAAGGAAGTCCGGGGTGATGTTGACGCCGGACAGGCCCAGGCTGTTGACCCAGGTTGCCGCTGTTTCCACGGTCCCGCCGGTCAGGGCAGCAGGAGCGTTCATGGCGAAGTAGAGGCCGCGGTCAATGGAGATTGCCGCTACGAGGGCCATGATGGCCACGAAGGATTCCATGAGCATGCCGCCGTAGCCGATAAACCGGGTCTGCCGTTCCTTTTCCACCAGCTTCGGGGTGGTGCCGGAGGAAATCAGCGCGTGGAAGCCGGACAGGGCACCGCAGGCGATGGTGACGAACAGGAAGGGGAACAGTGCGCCGGGGAACACCGGGCCGTTGTCCCTGCCGGCAAACTCACTGAAGGCCGGAACAGTGATCTCGGGGCGGACCACCACGATGGCCAGCGCGAGCATCACGATCACGCCGATCTTCATAAACGTGGACAGGTAATCCCGCGGTGCCAGGAGCAGCCACACCGGCAGGATGGCCGCGATGAAGCCGTAGACGATGAGCCCCCAGGCAATGGTGACCTTGTCCAGGGTGAAGAGCTCGGCGCCCCACGGGGTTTCAGCCACAATGCCGCCGCCGATGATCGCTGCCATCAGCAGGACAAATCCGATCAGGGAAACTTCCATGATCTTGCCGGGCCTCAGGTACCGAAGGTAGACGCCCATAAACAGGGCGATGGGGATGGTCATGCCGACGGAGAAGACGCCCCAGGGGCTTTCACCCAGTGCGTTGACCACCACCAGGGCCAGGATGGCCACAATGATGACCATGATCAGCAGGGTGGCGATCAGGGCCGCCGTGCCGCCGATGACGCCCAGTTCCTCCCGGGCCATCTGTCCCAGCGAGCGCCCGCCGCGCCGCATCGAGAAGAACATCACCAGGTAGTCCTGCACCGCGCCGGCCAGGACGACGCCGACGATGATCCAGATAGTGCCGGGCAGGTACCCCATCTGGGCTGCGATGACCGGGCCGACCAGCGGCCCGGCGCCGGCAATGGCGGCGAAGTGGTGGCCGAACAGGACATTGCGGTCCGTGCGGACGTAGTCCTTGCCGTCCGCCTTGTACTCTGCGGGGGTAGCGCGGCGGTCATCCGGCCGGGTGATGTAGCGCTCGATGACCTTTGAATAGAAGCGGTAGCCGATGAGATAGGTGCTCACCGACGCGAACACGAACCAGATGGCGTTGACCGTCTCGCCGCGGATGATCGCGAGCATAAACCATGCCACGCCGCCCAGCAGGGCGATTGCCGCCCAGAGGGCGATCTTCCCCGGCGTCCATTTTTTGTCTTCCGCGTCGCGGACTTTTTCATCCAGCGCGGAAGGGGGGAGGCCGGTATCAGTAGCCACCGCTCCTTCTCCCCTGGCTGCGCTTCGTCGACTATCGGGCGTTTCGGCCATGTCTCCTCCTCGAGATTCTTTCCGTTTCTGCTGACAGGCACCCTACCAACGGCGGGTGCGGATCGGGCTGGATTCGGCTGCCCGGGGAGAGTCCCTGCGCCGAACGGCTGGCACCCGGCGCCCAACGACACCCTTCGGCTGCAGCCAGCGGCGCCGGCTCGAGAACGCTTCCAAGCAAAGAGGGCCCCCATCCGGTGTTCCGGACGGAGGCCCTGAGTCCCGCCAGTGGCGGATTCGGTTGCTAGGCGTGCGCGTAAGTGAGGCAGTCGGCGTTGTCGGCCCCCGGACCTACATGCACTTCCGGCGCCTTGCACATCAGGTGGTCGTTGTGGACGCATTCAGAGCGCTGGCAAGCTCCGACGTCGGCCAGCACTTTGGGGAGTCCGCCGTGGGCGCCGGTATCGATGAACGTGGCGCAGCGTGCGTGGTTTTCCGCGCCGCCCACCGTGATGGCAGCGGCATTGCAGTTGGTGTGGTCGTTAAAGGAACAGTTCGTTACGCTGCAGTCTGCGACGTGCGTTGCCATGGAAAGTCCTCCTGTTTTCGCTGCCCCGGCCGGACAGCTCCTGAACCCCACGGTAAACCCGCCGGGAACAATCAAAAAGACCCAATTTAGTGACCTAATTGCTCACATACCCTGTGCCTGCTGGACCATCCTCGCTTCACAAAGATCCAACCACCGGACTTCCGCTTCGGTCTGGAAGATTAGGGAATCAAAGACCAGCAGCCAGGCGATATCCCCCGACCGCTGACTGGCGGCGGTGTCCCGGCGCGCCTTCGTGTAGTCCTGCAGCGCCCTGATGGAGGCCACCCGCTGGGCCTGGATGATGGCCTGCACGTCCACGCCCGGGATAGTGACGGCGAGGGCGAGCTTGATGGCGAGCTCATTGCGGGGCGGATTGTTCCGCTCCACCGGGGCTGCGAACCAGCTTCCCACCTCGGCTTTGCCGGCTGCGGTGATGCTGTAGACCACGTGGCCCTCGCCGTCGTCGCCGTCCTTGGCGACCAGGCCGTCGCGTTCCAGCCGGTCAAGCGTGGTGTAGACCTGCCCGATGTTCAGCGGCCACGTGGTCCCCGTGCGGTTTTCAAACTCGACCCGCAGTTGGTAGCCGTAGCGCGGCTGGTCCTGCAGCAGGGCGAGGAGGCTGTGGCGGATGGACATGGAGCTCCTCGTGCTTCGTGGGCCTCGGTGTGCGGTGTCTACAGAAGCAGGAGGATCTTGCCCACGTGGTCGCCGGAGTCGAAGTATTCGTGCGCGGCCCTGACCTCGTCCAGGGGGAAGGTCTTGGCCACGAGGGGACGGATCCGGCCGTCGCTGACCAGGGGCCAGACGGCGTCGCGGACGGCGTTCATGATGGCGCCTTTTTCCTCTACCGGCCGGGGCCGCAGGGCTGTGGCCACCACTGCTGCGCGCTTCTTCAACAGCTGTCCCAGGTCCAGCTCGCCCTTAACTCCGCCCTGCAGGCCGATCACCACCAGCCGGCCATAGTCGGCGAGCGCCTCCACGTTCTGCGGCAGGTACTTGGCGCCCACGACGTCGAGGATCACGTCAGCGCCCCGCCCGCCATTCTGCTCGCGGAGGCTCGCCGGGAAGTCCTCTGTTGCATAGTTGATGGCAATGTCCGCACCCAGGAAGGCTTTGGCGGTTCCCACTTTTTCGTCAGTTCCGGCCGTGGCGGCCACTTTGGCGCCCAGCGCCTTGGCGAGCTGGATGGCCATGGTGCCGATCCCGCCGGTGGCGCCGTGGATCAGGACCGTCTCGCCGGCCTGGAGCTGGGCAGTCATCACCAGGTTGGAGTAAACCGTGGCGGCGACCTCCGGCAGGGACGCAGCTGTCACGAGGTCAACACCGTCGGGAACCCGCAGGACCTGTTCGGCCGGCACCGCCACCTGCTGGGCATATCCGCCGCCCGCCAGCAGTGCAACCACCTTGTCGCCGAGCGAAAACGGTTTGCTGACACCGGGGCCAAAGCCCGCTATCCGGCCGGAGACTTCCAGCCCGGGGATCTCGGATGCACCCGGCGGCGGCGGGTAGAAGCCCCTGCGCTGCTGCACGTCCGCCCTGTTCAGGCCGGCGGCCACGACGTCGATGAGCACCTCCCCCGGTCCGGGCACAGGTGCGTCCGCCTCCCGGATCTCCAGCACGTCCGGGCCGCCCGGTTCGGATATGTAGACGGCTTTCATGGAACACTCCCGTTTCTGACTGAATACTGACTGCAACCAGTGTGCACCGGACACCTTCCGGTCTCTGTTTTGTTGCAGGCAAGTGCCTATGAAACACTACTAGTCGAGGAAGGTTGTCCGAGCGGCCGAAGGAGCTAGTCTTGAAAACTAGTGTGCGGTAACCCCGTACCAAGAGTTCGAATCTCTTACCTTCCGCGATTGGGACCCCTGTCCGCCAGCACGCTGGCCGGCAGGGGTCCTTTCGTTTACCCGGGAATGCAGGCCCTGGATGGACCCTCAGCTTTTATACACGGCAAAAAGGCACCAAAAGAACTGCCGGCCGGGGCTTCCCCTAAAGCTACCGGCCGGTATCATTTTGTGATGGCCGGCACACGGGGTTCCGGCCACCAAACCAACCACTGCTGACAGCATCACCGGTCCGGGCCACTGTGGCTCCGGCCGGCGAGGCAGCCCGTTCCGCTGGGGAACGTCCCGCCGAATGCACGCGCTATCAACCTTGCGTTCATTCACCGCTGTTTTGATGTGCCGGATACCACTTGACCAGGAGCAGGATCCGGGCCCTTGTCCATCGGTACAACCTGGACACCTTCCATCGGCTCCCCCACCGGGGAGACCCTTCTGAAAGTAAGAGCAGATGCACACACCTTGGAAATTAGCGCTGGGTACAGCGCTGTCGGCAGGGCTGATAGCTCCGCTGGCAGCCATCCCCGCGGCCGCGGAGGTCTCGCCCGCGGCGGGAACCTCGCCGGTTGTCATCAACGAGGCCTATCTCAGCGGCGGCAGCACAGGCGCCGCCTACAAGAACAAGTTCGTTGAGCTGTACAACTCATCGGACGCCCCGGTTTCCCTTAACGGCTGGTCGGTCCAATACCGTTCGGCCGCAGGCGTTGCCGCCCCCACCACCGTGGCCGCCTTGACCGGTTCGATCCCGGCGAAGGGGCACTACCTGATCCAGGGCTCCAGCAATGGCGGCAATGGCGCCGAACTCCCCGCCCCGGACCTGGTCGCGACGGGCCTGAACCTCAGCGGCACAACCGGCACCATCGTGCTGGCAAAGCAGCCCACCGCCGTCGCGCTGGGCACCGGGTCCCAGGTGGAGCCTGCCGGCGTGGCCGATCTCCTGGGCTACGGCAGCTCCAACACCTTCGAAACCGCCCTCGCTGCCGGCCCCTCCGGCACGGGAGACGTCAAGAGCCTCAACCGCACGGCCGGCGCCGACAACAACACGAACGCCGCCGACTTCAGCCTGAAAGCCAGCATCACCCCAACCGGCACGGGCGGCACCACCACCCCCGAGCCGGATCCCACACCTGACCCCACGCCGGCTCCCACGCCCTCCACCCGGACCGTTGCCGAAATCCAGGGCACGGGTACCGAAAGCCCGCTGACCGGGTCCACGGTGACCACCACGGGCAAGGTCACGGCAGTCTTCCCCACCGGCGGACTTAACGGGTATTACCTTCAGACTGCGGGAACCGGTGGGGATCTGACGGCAACCAACCACGCGGCGTCGGACGGTATCTTCGTCTACTCCCCCGCCACGGCGGCGTCGGTCCAGGCCGGAGACCACGTGCAGGTGACCGGCACGGTGGCCGAATACTTCGGTATGACCCAGCTCAACGTCGCTGCCGCTGCAGGGCTCACCAAGCTCACAGCTCCCGCACCGGAAGTGAAGGCCACCACGTTCACGCTGCCGGCCAACGAGACCTTCCGCGAGTCCCTGGAAGGGATGCTCCTGGCACCCCAGGGCCCCCTGACGGTCACGGACAACTACACCCTGAACCAGTACGGCGAGGTAGGCCTCGCCGGCGGAACAACACCGCTGGTCCAGCCCACCGCCGTCGCTCCCTACGGCTCAGCCGGGTACACCGCCGCGGTGGCTGAAAACGCGGACCGCGGGATCAAGCTCGACGACGGGTCCAGCACCAACTTCCTCAAGGACGCCGCCACCAAGGCCGAGGTCCTGCCGTACCTGACCACAACCGACCCGGTACGCGTGGGCGCCCCCGTCAGCTTCACCACCAACGTGGTGCTCGGCTACGGCAACAACGCCTGGAAGCTCCAGCCGCTGACCCACCTGACGGAGGCCAACAAGGCCGCCGTCCAGCCGGCCACCTTCGGCGCCACCCGCACAGAGGCCCCCGCCGCGGTAGGAGGCAACCTGAAAATCGCCTCCTTCAACGTCCTCAACTACTTCCCCACCACAGGTGACACCCTCACCGGCTGCACCTTCTACGAGGACCGCGCAGGAAACCCCATCACCGTCCGAGGCGGTTGTGACGCCCGCGGGGCCGCCAACGCCGAGAACTTCGAACGGCAGCAGGACAAGATCGTCGCGGCCATCACCAAGGCCGGCGCGGACGTTGTCACGCTGATGGAGATCGAAAACTCCGCACAGTTCGGCAAGAACCGGGACGACGCCCTGGCCAAGCTCGTGGATGCCCTGAACATCGAAACCCCGGGTATCTGGGACTACGTCCGCTCGCCTGCCAACGCCCCGCCGCTCAGCGATGAGGACATGATCCGCACCGCCTTCATCTACAAGAAGGCCGCCGCAGAACCCGTGGGTGAATCCATCATCCACAACGACACCGCAGCATTTGCCAGCGCACGCAAGCCGCTGGCCCAGGTCTTCAAGCCAGTGGGTGGCGGCGCCGGGACTGAGTTCATCGCCATCGCCAACCACTTCAAGTCCAAGGGTTCCGCTGCCACTCCGGAGGACACGGACAAGGGCCAGGGCGCATCGAACCTGGCACGCACCGCCCAGGCGAAGTCGCTGCTGGAATTCACCAAAACCCTGCAGCAGTCCAAGGGCACCGACAAGGTCTTCCTCATCGGCGACTTCAACGCGTACGCCAAGGAAGACCCCATCAACGTCTTCACCGCCGAGGGCTACGTCAACCAGGACGAAAAGGCCCGCAACGCCGACGGCACCGCCAAGCACTCCTACCTGTTCGGCGGAATGGTGGGCTCGCTGGACCACATCCTGGCCTCCCCCGCAGCGGACGCTGCGGTGACGGGTGCGGACATCTGGAACATCAACTCTGTTGAGTCCGTGGCACTGGAGTACAGCCGCTACAACAACAACGTCACCGACTACTACGCCCCGGACCAGTACCGAGCCAGCGACCACGACCCCGTGATCGTGGGCCTGAACCTGGAGTCCGCACCTGCTGCCGTTGACCTGAACTTCCTGGGCATCAACGACTTCCACGGCAGGATCGACACCAACACGGTCCAGTTCGCCGGCACCATCGAGAAACTCCGCGCAGCCGCTCCCGGCGCCACCGCCTTCCTCTCGGCCGGCGACAACATAGGGGCGTCGCTGTTTGCGTCCTCCGTGGCCAAGGACCAGCCCACCATCGACGTGCTCAATGCCCTGGAGCTGCAGGCATCCGCGGTAGGCAACCACGAGTTCGACGGCGGCTGGGCGGACCTGAGGGACCGCGTCATCGCCGGCGGCGACAACGCCAAGTTCCCCTACCTGGGTGCCAACGTCTACCGGAAGGGCACTGCCGAACCGGTCCTGCCCGAGTTCACTGTCCTGGACATGAACGGCATTAAGGTCGCAGTCATCGGCACCGTTACGCAGGAAGTTCCCTCCCTGGTGACTCCCGCCGGCATCACCGACCTTGAGTTTGGCGACCCGGTGGACGCGATCAACCGGGCAGCTGCGCGGATCACCGCGGAGAACCTTGCCGACGTCATCATCGTGGAAAACCACGACGGCGCCGGTTCGGGAACGGTGGAAGGTGCCACCCTGGAAGAGGAAGTGGCAGCCGGCGGACCGTTCGCGAAGCTCGTCACCGAAACGTCTTCGGACGTCGACGCCATCTTCACCGGCCACACGCACAAGGAATACGCCTGGGACGCCCCCGTTCCGGGGGTCGAGGGTAAGACCCGCCCGATCGTCCAGACCGGCAACTACGGCGAGAACGTGGGACAGATCCAGCTCACCGTGGACACCGCCACCAAGCAGGTGACGGCGCATAAGGCCGGCAACGTCAAGCGCACCACGGACACTGCCGCGGACCTGATCGCCGCCTACCCGCGGGTGGCCGCCGTCGACGCCATCGTCAGGAAGGCACTCGAGGACGCCGCAGTCGTGGGCAACCAGCCCGTCGGCGCTGTCACGGCGGACATCACCACCGCTTTCACCACGGACGCCGCCGGAGTGGCCAAGCGTGACGACCGCGGAAACGAGTCGACACTGGGCAACCTCGTGGCCGACTCCCTGCTGGACTCCCTGCAGCCAGCTGAGCTGGGCGGCGCCGAAATCGGTGTGGTCAATGCCGGCGGACTGAGGAACGAGCTCTACTACGCCCCGGACGGGACCATCACGTACGCAGAGGCAAACGCCGTGCTGCCGTTCGTGAACAACCTCTGGACCACGTCCTTGACGGGGGCCCAGTTCAAGACCCTTTTGGAACAGCAGTGGCAGACCAACTCGGACGGCACGGTCCCCAGCCGCGCCTACATCCAGCTCGGCCTGTCCAAGAACGTGAACTACACCTACGATGCCGCCCGCCCGGCCGGGGACCGCATCACGGCCGTCAGGGTGAACGGCGCCGTGCTCGATCCGGCGAAGTCCTACCGGGTGGGCACGTTCAGCTTCCTGGCCACCGGCGGTGATAACTTCCGCATCTTCACGGAGGGCGCCAACACGAAGGACTCGGGGCTGGTGGACCGGGATGCCTGGATTGGATACCTGAAGAAGAGCAGCCCGGTCTCGCCGGACTTTGCCCGCCGATCGGTAGCCGTCACCAACACCACAGCCGGTGAGGTCAAGCCGGGCGATCCCATCACGGTGGCCGTCTCCAAGCTGGACCTGACCTCGCTCGGCAGCCCGGTCAACAAGACGCTGTCAGCCGTGTTGACAGACTCGGCGGGCACCGTGACCCAGCTCGGGTCTGTGCCGGTCGCTGCCGGTGCCGCGAACGTGAGCCTGCCTGTTCCGGCCGGCGCCGCTCCCGGGACGGGGACGCTCGTTCTCACCACGGCAGAATCCGGCACGGTGGTCACTGTTGACGTGACGGTGGCCAGTGTTGTGGTTGAGCCGGTGTGCACTGCGCCGGTGAAGCCCACCAGGTGGTACGACGTTCTGGGCTGGATCCGCTACGCGGCAGCCTGGTTCCAGTACCAGGTGTGCCTCCGCGGCTGAGGAGCTAATTCGGCGACTCCCGTTGACGCTCTCTCACATAATTCGCGTATTACTCCCACGCTCTTTCACCCAGGAGAACTGGGTGAAAGAGCGTTCGGGCTTAAGCCGCGGCAAGTGAGAGAGCGTTTGGGTTTGCTACCGCGTCAGGATGGCTCCGGCGATTTCGTCGGCGTCACGCAGTGTCCGCTGGCCGCTGCGGTAGTTCGGGCCGCCGGGCTGGACAGCCTCGGCGGCGATGGCTGTGCCCCACTGGGCGGACGAAAGCTGCAGCCCCAGCACGTACAGGCCTTCGGTGACGGACCCGTTGGCTGCCACCGGCCGGTAAGGATGCGGTTCGACATCCAGGCCGGTGGACTGGACGGGGGCTCCCTCCACGCTCATCATGAGGCGCGGCCGAACCAGGCCGTCCGCCAGCAGTTGCTCCAGGACCGGCGAATCGTTGGCTGAGACCCGATTGCCCGGCGCCAGTGCCTCCACCATGGTCCGTGCGGTCACCGGGGCGTCGTCCACCCACGGTGAAAAGGCCGTGAACACACCGTTCCGGCGGTCCACCCCGAACTTGGGGTCGGGCCCCACAAAGCTGACCACTCCTGCCCTGGCCAGCGCCGCAAGCTGTTCCGAGCGCAGTGCCGGAGGCCCGCTGGCGAGTCCCTCCACGAACGACTCGAACCAGCCACGGAGCCCGGCAACCCAGGACTCATCGGTGATGCCGCCGTCGGCCACGGCTGTCTTGAGCACGGCGCGCCCGTGATGGAGGGCCCCGATGGCCATCTTCACGGGGTCGTCCTCGCCGAGCGCGGACCGGCGGGCGTCATCCAGCAGGTATTCCACAACGGCGGTGTCGTGCTCGGCGCGGGAAGCAAAGGAGCGTCCCGCCAGCGGCGCGGCAAGGCCCGGCAGGTCCAGCCGGTGCCGGGGCCCTACGTGGACGGCGAGCACGCTCTCCACACTGTCCTCCCAGTTCGCGGCGCTGTGCGCATGCGGGTGGAGCGCTTCGTCCAGGGCATCGAGGAAGGCTGCCGTGTCAGGCACGGCATTGGGCTGCGAGCGCACCAGCGTGGAGTAGTAGGCCCACAGCGCATCGCGGTGCAGGAGCGGCCACAGGTCGTGATCGAATGCCGGGCGGATCCCGGCGGTGCGGAAGCGTTCCAGCGCCGCCTCGGTGAAATAGCGCAGGGTGACCGACGCCGGGTAGTAGCCGTCCAGGGCAGCTTTCGCCCGGTAGGACGTCCCCCGCCGGGAGGCAGCAATGATGTGCGGTTCCTGGCCTGACGGCTCGTAACTCAGCACCGAACCGTTGCTGACGAATTTTCCGCCGCGGCCCTCGGTCAGCTGGCCCATGGTGTCAAAGAAGTTCAGGCCCATGCCCCGGACCAGGACCGGCTCGCCGGCAGGAATCCGGGACCAGTCCACATCGGCCGGCACGGCTGGAGGCAGGTACCGCAGGCCCAACTGCCCTGCCGAGGCCTCCAGGTCCCGCTGCTCGTGGTTCAGCCGGGACGGGATGTGCCCCAGTGCCAGCACCACTGATCCGGTGCGGATTGTCGCGCCGGTGGCCAGGCCGACGTCGAACGTTCCGTTTCCCGAGGGACGGACTGACAGTGCCGACGTCTCATGGAAGTCGATGGTGACGCCGTGGGGCGCGTTGCGTATCAGCCCCTCCAGGGTGTTGCGGAGGTAGCGGCCGTAGATGGCGCGGCTGGGAAAGTCGCTGGATGCCAGGACGGCGAGTTCTGCACGCTCTTCCCCGCTGAGGTCCGGCGACGGGTGCTTCTGCTGCCGGGCACGCCATTGGTCGAAGGTGGTGCCGGCCACCGGCGGCGCCAGGGAAGGGTCCTCCGGGATGACAGTCGGATAGAAAGACTGCGTGTTCATTAGGAACAGTCGGGACTGCCCGGGCTGCCACACATGCCCCGGACCTGCCGGGTAGGGGTCGATGACGTCGATGTGGAGCCGCAGCGGGCCCGAGCCGGAAGCACTTTGCGCAGCACAGCGGGCGAGCAGGCGTTCCAGGACGCTGGTGCCCCGCGGACCTGCCCCGATAATGGCGGTCCGTATGCTCTGCGTTATTTCCACGGCATCCAGCGTACGGGCTGAAAGCAAAGGATGGGCTGAACGCTTGACTTGCTACCCGGGCGGCGATGTTGTTTGGATGGGCGCATGACCACCACTGCAGCTGATCCAGCGCCCGCCCCCGGTTCCGGCAACACCTCCGGCACCCCGTCGGGTATCGCGCCCGAGCCCACTGACGAGAATGTCTGGCTCGAGGAGATTTACGGCGAGCAGCAGCTGGCCTGGGTGAAGGAGCAGAATTCCCGCACGGAGGACCTGCTGGAGGACGCCGATTACGTGGAACTCGAGAACGGCATCCTTGAGGTGCTGGACTCCACCGACCGGATCGCCATGGTGGGCAAGCGCGGCGACTGGTACTACAACTTCTGGAAAGACCAGCAGAACCCCAAGGGCCTCTGGCGGCGCACCACGTGGGACAGCTACTGCACGGAGACACCGGACTGGGACGTCCTGCTGGACATCGACGCCCTGTCCGCTGCTGAGGGCGAAGAATGGGTCTTCCACGGGGCAACCTTCCTCCGCCCTGCCCCCGGCGAGCCCTACCGGCTCGCGCTGCTGGCGCTGTCCCCTGATGGCGGCGACGCAAACCGCTACCGGGAGTACGACGTGGAAACACGCACGTTCGTGGACCCCGCGCGCGGCGGCTTTGACCTGCCGACGGCGAAGGGCAACGTCTCGTGGCTTGACGCGGACACGCTTCTGGTCGCTTCCACCGGCGGGGGACTTCCGAAAACGGCCTCCTCCTACGCCCGCACAGCCGTCACCCTCAAGCGTGGCGGCTCCCTGCCGGACGCGCCCCGCCTGTTCGAGGTCCCGGAGAACCACATGATGGCGGTGGTGGCCCACGACTCCACCCCGGGTTTTGAGCGGACCTTCGCCGTTGACTACATCGATTTCTACAACCGGAGCAACGCTGTCCTCCGGGACGGCTCGTGGGTGGTGATCGACGTTCCCACTGACGTCAACGTCAGCGCCCACCGCGAATGGCTGCTGTTCCGCCCGCAGCAGGACTGGCTGCTCAACGGGTCCACCTATTCCGCGGGCTCGCTCCTCGCCGCCCCGTTTGAGGACTACCTGGCCGGCTCTCGGGAGATTTCGGTACTGTTCGCTCCGGACGCCACCACGTCGCTGCAGTCCTGGAGCTGGACCCGGAACTTCCTGCTGCTCAACTTCCTGAAGGATGTGTCCTCCGAGATCCGCGTGCTGGACCCGTCGCGGCCAACGGGCGACACGGACGGAGCATGGGAGTCCACGCACCTTGACGCCTGCCCGCCGCTGCATGACGTCAACGCCTATGCCGTGGATGATGAAGACGAAGCCGACGGCGCCGGTGACGATTTCTGGCTCGTTGCCACGGGCTTCACTACCCCCAGCACGCTGATGCGCGGCACCTTGGAGCGCGCAGCATCGGGGACCCCGGGCGTAGTGAGCCGCCATGCCCCAGTCAAGACGTCGCCGTCGTTCTTCGCCGATGAAAACTACGAGGTGCAGCAACACTTCGCGGTTTCCGACGACGGAACCCGGGTTCCCTATTTCCAGGTCGCCTCCCGCGACCTTGCGCTGGACGGACAGAACCCCACCCAGCTCTCCGGCTACGGCGGCTTCGAAGTTTCCCGCACTCCCGCCTACAGCGGGACAGTGGGCAGGGCGTGGCTGGAACGCCGCACATCAGTGTCCGCCGTCACCAACGGGGCAGCGCCGCACTCGCGGGGCGGCGTGTACGTGGTGGCGAACATCCGCGGAGGCGGTGAGTACGGGCCGGGATGGCACCGGGCCGCACTCCAGGAGAACCGGCACAAGGCGTACCAGGACTTCGCGGCCGTTGCGCGCCACCTCATCTCCCGCGGCGTTACGTCGCCGGAGCGCCTGGGTTGCGTTGGCGGCTCCAACGGCGGACTCCTCGTGGGCAACATGCTGACGCAGTACCCCGAGCTGTTCGGGGCCGTATCCTGCGGCGTGCCGCTGCTGGACATGCGCCGCTACACCAAGCTGTCCGCCGGCCATTCGTGGATCGCCGAGTACGGTGACCCTGACGTCCCGGAGCAGTGGGAGTACATCAAGACTTTTTCGCCGTACCACCTGCTCAAGGACGGGGTGGAGTACCCGGAAACGTTCATCTGGACCGCCACTTCCGACGACCGTGTGGGCCCGGTGCAGGCCCGCAAGATGGCTGCCCGCATGTTGGCAATGGGCATCCCCAACGTCTGGTTCCATGAGGCCCTCGAGGGCGGCCACGCCGGAGCGTCGGACAACCGGCAGGCCGCTTCGCTGCAGGCCCGCAGCCAGCATTTCCTGTGGAAGGCACTGGCTGGCGGGACCCCGTAACGGTGGCCCTGGTGGTGCGGCGTGCAGTGGCAGCCGACGTGGAGCAGCTGGCGGAGGTCCATGTCCGCTGCTGGCAGGAGACGTACCGCGGCATGTTGTCCGAGGGATTTCTCGCGTCGCAGGGTCCCGAAACCCGGCTGCCGCTGTGGCGCCACCTCCTCGAGCCACCGGGGCAGGGGGAAGCATGGGTGGCCTCCGACGGCGGCACTGTCATTGGGTTCGCCGGTGTCCGGCACGTGCCCGCTGACGGATCACTGCACGAGGCCGGGCCGCCGCCGTCCGGGGAGCTGGAGTTGTGGGGGCTGTACCTGCTGGCATCGCACCAGGGGCTGGGCCTGGGGCGCCGTCTCCTGGAGGCAGCGCTGGGCAGCAACGCTGCGAGTTTGTGGGTGGCGGCTGAGAACGGGCGGGCCATCGGTTTTTACAGCCACTTCGGGTTCGCACCCGACGGCGCCGCGGACGTGATCCCCGACTGGGAGAACCTCCGCGAAATCAGGATGGTTCGGCCCGGGCAGGCCCCGCGGCCGTAAGCGCCACCCCCACCCGGCAAGGCCTGGCAGGCGCAGCGCAGCCCCGCGCCGCCCGTTTTGCACTGCGTGCCACGTTCTGCGTATCCTTGGTGGGCTAGGAATAGCAATTGGAGACGTGCCAGAGCGGCCGAATGGGCTTCACTGCTAATGAAGTGTGGGGCACAACTCCACCGGGGGTTCAAATCCCCCCGTCTCCGCGTTTGGCCCCGGTCCTGGACCGGGGCCTTTTGCGTGGAAAGATAAGCAGATGGCAGCAAGCAACACGGTGGACAACGCCGGCAGCACGCAGGCTTGGAGTCCCCGCCTGGCGCTGCTGGTGGCCGCCACCTTCTTTATGGAGTTCCTCGACGGCACCATCCTCACCACGGCCATTCCCAACATCGCTGCCGACTTCCGGGTCCCCGCGGCGGATGTCAACATCACCATGACGGCTTACCTGCTGACCGTTGCCATGGGCATCCCGCTCAGCGGCTGGCTGGCCGAACGGTTTGGCGCACGCCGAATCTTCTGCATCGCCATCACAATCTTCACCATTGCGTCCCTTGCCTGTTCGCTCAGCCAGGACCTTCCTGCGCTCACCATCAGCAGGATCGCACAGGGATTTGGCGGTGCCATGATGGTGCCGGTCGGAACCCTTCTGGTGCTGCGCGGAACGCCAAAATCAGAGCTTCTCCGCGCCACGGCATTCCTGGTGTGGCCGGGCCTGCTGGCACCGGTCCTGGCACCGTTGGTGGGCGGGGCCCTCACCACCTACCTGTCCTGGCACTGGATCTTCCTGATCAACCTTCCGCTGGGTGTTGCAGCGCTGGTTGCCGCACTGCGGCTGGTTCCGGCCGCTGCCGGTGACCGCAGGCGGCGGCTGGACTGGCTGGGGCTGTCCCTCACCACGCTCGGGGTGGGGGCGTTGGTGGTTGGACTCGAACTGGCGAGCACACACCCCGACGCCCCCTGGGCGGCCCTCAGCGCAGGGGCGGGTGCGGTGGCGGTGGCCGGTGCCGTGCACTGGATGCGGCGGACCCGCAATCCGCTCTTTGACCTCGGGGTGTTCCGCACCCGCACGTTCAGGGCCATGGCAACCGGCGGGTTCGCCTACCGGCTGACCATCAGCTCCGTCCCGTTCCTGCTGCCGCTGATGTTCCAGGCCGGGTTCGGCTGGTCACCGCTGCACGCAGGCGCCATGGTGGCGGCCGTCTTCATCGGAAACATCGGCATCAAGCCAGCCACCACACCCCTGATCCGGCGGTTCGGCTTCAAGGCGATGCTTGTGTTTGCCTCAGTTGCTTCTGCAGCCACCTTCGCGCTGTGCGCCCTGCTCACGGCGGAGACCCCCGAGCCGCTGACGTTCGCCCTGCTGGTCTGCAGCGGAGCCTTCCGCTCCATCGGCTTCTCAGCCTACGCATCGGTTCAGTACGCGGACATCGCACCGGCACAGCTCACCTCGGCAAACACTGTTTCTGCCACCCTGGTGCAGCTGGCCGCCGCGGCAGGCATTGCGGTGGGAGCCTTGCTGATCCGGCTGTTCGACGGACTCGGCACTTTCCCGGACGACTCGGCCGGACCCTTCCGCGGCGCCTTCCTGGCCATGGCGGTGCTGATGCTCGCCAGCACCGCCGACAGCCTGTTCCTGCCACGGCACGCCGGCGCGGAGGTCAGCCAGCGTAAAGCCCAGCGGGTCTAGTCACCCGGCCTGGGCGAGGACCAGCGGAAGGACAGCCCCCGCGCCTGCCTGCCGAAGGGCCCGCCCGGCCACCGTCAACGTCCACCGGCTGTCTGTCAGGTCATCGATCAGCATCACCGGCTGCCCCTGCACTGCGCCCAGGGCGGCTTCGAGCTCAGGGCCCACCACGAGCCGGTCCCACACCCCCGCGAGCCGGTAGGCGCTGTTGCCGCCACGGCCTCCCGTAGGACCGCCGTGCGCCAGCTGCAGCCCGCCCAGGTAGGGAATGCGCCCGATCTCCGAGATCCCCCGGGCCAGGGAGCCCACCAGCTCCGGCTTGCTCCGGGACGGAATGCTCACGATCGCGGCAGGCCGGCCAACTCCGCTCCAGCCAGGGTTGCGGCCATCACCGGTCCCCCATTCCCGCAGGACCTGCACGCAGGCCTGGAGCATAGCCGGATCCATGGGCCGGTCTTCAGCTCCCGACGCGAACAGACCGCGCAGGGCACCACCCCAGCCGAGGTCGGTCAGCCGGGCCAGGACGCGCCCCTCGGCGAGGCCTTCACCGGCCTTGAGCTTCCCCTTGACCGGGACGCCCAGGCGGTCCATGCCGCTGGGCCACTGGAGCCGGGCTTCGAGGACCCCGCCTGCCCTGCTGAGGGTCTGCCCGGCGGCCTGCGTGGCTGTTTCCGCGATGTCTGCCCGGAACCAGCGCCCGGCGCAGTTGTCGCAGCGGCCGCAGGCCCGGGCGGTTTCGTCGTCGAGGACGGAGGTGATGTATTCCATCCGGCACCCGGCAGTGTCCTGGTAAATCACCATCGAGTCCTGCTCGTCCACGCGCGCCTCGGCGATCCGCCGGTAGCGCTCGGCGTCGTAGATCCATGGCTGGCCGGTGGACCGCCATCCACCTCCCACCCGTTCCACGGCGCCGTCGACGGACAGGACTTTCAGCAGCAGTTCCAGCGGGGTGCGGCGGAGGTCGACGCGTGCTTCCAGGGCCACCGTGGACAGCGCACTGCCCGCTTCGGCCAAAGCTGTGAGGACGGCCGCCGCTTTCTCCTCGGAGGGCATGGACGCCGTGGCGAAGTACTGCCAGATGTCGCGGTCCTCTGAGCCCGGAAGCAACAGGACATCGGCGTTGGCTGCACCACGGCCGGCACGGCCCACCTGCTGGTAATAGGCCACCGGGGACGACGGCGCTCCGAGGTGGACCACAAAGCCCAGGTCAGGTTTGTCAAAACCCATCCCCAGGGCCGAGGTTGCCACCAGGGCCTTGACCTGGTTGTCCTTCAGCAGCTGCTCGGCGCGCTCCCTGTCCGCTGGATCGGTCCGTCCGGTGTAGGCCAGCACGTCGTGCCCGGCTTCGGCGAGGAGCCGGGCGGTGTCCTCCGCCGCCGACACGGTAAGGGTGTAGATGATGCCGCTTCCGGGCAGATCGGCCAGATGCGTCAGGAGCCAGCCCAGGCGCTGCTTCGAGTCCGGCAAAGACAGGACGCCCATCCGCAGCGAATCACGCCCCAGGGAACCTCGGATGGTGAGGACTTGGTCCCCAAGCTGCTCCTCGATATCGTGTACCACCCGCGAGTTGGCCGTGGCGGTGGTGGCCAGCACCGGAACCGTGTCCGGCAGCTGGGTGATCAAGTCCGCGATCCGCCGGTAGTCGGGGCGGAAATCGTGGCCCCAGTCGGAGATGCAGTGGGCCTCGTCGATAACCAGCAGGCCGGTCCGCCGGATAAGCTCCGGCAGCTGGGTTTCGCGGAAGGCCGGGTTGGTGAGCCGCTCCGGTGAGACCAGCAGCACGTCCACCTGGTCCGCGGCGAGCTGTTCACGGACGGTGTCCCATTCCAGCTGGTTGGCGGAGTTGATGGCCACGGCACGGACGCCGGCCCGGGCAGCGGCGGCCACCTGGTCCCGCATCAGGGCAAGCAGGGGCGAAACGATGAGGGTGGGCCCGGCGCCGCGGCGCCGCAACAGCAGCGAAGCCACAAAGTAGACGGCCGACTTGCCCCAGCCGGTGCGCTGGACCACCAAAGCCCGCCGGCCGCCGTCGACCAGCGCCTCAATGGCTTCAAACTGCCCCTCATGGAAGGCGGCCCCGGGGTGCCCCACGAGCTCGCGGAGCACTTCCAGTGCCTGATGGTGGGTTGCGGAGGCAGGACCGGCGGAGGGGGCTGCGGAACGGGGCGGAAGACCGTCCAAATTCCGGGCAGGGTCAGAAATTGCTGGGGCGTGCTGGTTATTGACCATTGATTCAGTATCCCAGCCGCCCCTGACACCCGGCACCGGCCGCAGCTCTTCTGTGGAAAGTGCGGGAACATCGCGGTCCCGCGAACCGCCGTCGTCATATACAGGGCTTCCAAACCTGTCCTCCACAGGCAGTTCCGCCGTCCACGTAAGATAAAGCCCGTGACTAGCGAACAGACAACGACTTTTGACCTTTCGGCATCCTTCAAGGCGTACGACGTCCGTGGCATTGTGGGCGAATCAATTACGGCCGAAATCGTCGAAGCCGTGGGGGCCGCGTTTGTGGATGTCCTGCAGCTCAAGGGCCAGACCATCCTGGTGGGCGGCGACATGCGCCCCTCCTCCCCCGAGTTCAGCAAGGCCTTCGCCAACGGTGCAACTGCCCGCGGCGCCGACGTTGAGCTCCTGGACCTGATCTCCACTGACGAGCTCTACTTCGCCTGCGGCCACCTTAACCGTGCCGGCGCCACGTTCACCGCCAGCCACAACCCCGCGGGCTACAACGGCATCAAGATGTCCAAGGCCGGAGCAGTGCCCATCTCCTCCGAAACCGGGCTCAAGGACATCCAGACCCTCGCCGAGCAGTACCTCAACACCGGCTCCATCCCGGCCGCCGAAACCCGTGGACAGATCAGCGTCCGGGACGTCCTGAAGGACTACTCCGAATACCTGCGCAAGCTCGTGGACCTGTCCGCCTCCCGCCCCTTGAAGGTGGTCGTGGACGCCGGCAACGGCATGGCCGGCCTCACCACCCCGGCAGTGCTGGGTGATGCTTTGCTCCCCAAGCTGCCCCTGGACATCGTTCCCCTGTACTTCGAGCTGGACGGCTCTTTCCCCAACCACCCCGCCAATCCGCTTGAGCCGGAAAACCTCCGCGACCTGCAGGCGGCAGTACTCCAGCATGGCGCCGACCTCGGACTGGCTTTCGACGGCGACGCTGACCGCTGCTTCGTCATCGACGAGAAGGGCGAGCCCGTCTCGCCGTCGGCCATCACCGGGATGGTGGCCCGCCGCGAAATCGCCCGCGCCAAGGCCCAGGGCGAAGCTATCCCCACCATCATCCACAACCTCCTGACGTCCCGCGCAGTTCCTGAACTGGTGGAAAACGACGGCGGCCGGGCGGTACGTACCCGGGTGGGCCACTCCTTCATCAAGGCAGTCATGGCGGAGGAAGGAGCGGTGTTCGGCGGAGAACACTCGGCGCACTTCTACTTCCGCGACTTCTGGAACGCGGACACGGGGATGCTCGCGGCAATGCACGTCCTGGCCGCCCTGGGTGAGCAGGACGGACCGCTGTCCGAGCTGGGCCGCGAGTACGAGCCCTACGTATCTTCGGGCGAAATCAACTCCGAAGTGGAGGACAAGGCCGCGGCAGTGGAGCGGGTGCGCCTCGCTTTTGCGGACGAGGACCTCACCATCGACGGGATGGACGGGAGCACGTTTACGGCCAACGACGGCAGCTACTGGTTCAACCTGCGCCCGTCCAACACCGAGCCGTTCCTCCGGCTTAACGCCGAGGCCACGGACCGCGCCACCATGGAACGTGTCCGGGACCGCGTGCTGTCGATTGTCCGGGCTTAGTCCAGGCATGGCTGAGGACACCGGATTGGACGCCGGAAAAGGTACCCCCGCGCAGGCGTCCTGGCGGGACTCCGTCCCGGAGAGCACGGCCACTGACCTCGAAAACCTTTTGGGTACCGGTATCAGCGCTGCCCAGGAACAGCTCCAGCGCAACGGCGGATTCCTGCCCTTCGCCCTGACAGTGCAGAACGACGGCGAGGTACGCCTGGTTGCTGTTTCCCCGGCGGATGCGCAGGAAGGCTCAGGCGGCGACTTTGACGCCGATGCCATGATCAGCGACCTCACCGCCCTGCTGCGTCAAAACCGGGAAGACTTCCGGGCCGCCGCCGTGGTCTGCGACATTTTGCTGGTGGAGGAGGACTCGGACGCCATCCATGTGGCCACCGAGCACCGCGAGGGCCCGGTGTTCGCAGCCGTCCTGCCTTACGCCGCCGACGCCGCCACGCGGACCTGGGAATTCGGCGAGCTTGCCGCTGACTCCAGCGAGCCCGTTATCTGGGTGGACTAGACCGGCGCACGGCCATGAAGATCAACGCTTTTGCTGATGTGAGCCTGCGGGCCCTGATGGTGCTGGCAGCCGCCCCTGCCGGCACCCTGCTCACCACACAAAACGTTGCGGACACGGTGGGAACGCCGTACAACCACGTCAGCAAGGCGATGGCAAAACTGCGCAACCTCGGGCTGATTGAGGTGGAGCGCGGCCGGACCGGCGGTTCGCGGTTGAGCCACGCGGGCCGGGTCGCCACGGTTGGCCGGATCCTCCGCCAGCTCGATACCCGCGCCGACGCAGCAGACTGCGTTGCCCCCGGCGGCAACTGCCCGCTTATCAACGAGTGCAAGCTCAGGTCCGCCCTGTCCCGCGCCCGTGAGGCGTTCTACCGCGAGCTCGACGACGTGGTGATCGCTGATCTTCCTGCCTCCCGGCAGATGGCTCCGGTCTTCGAGATGATCGGACTGCGTCCCGGGCTTTAGGCGCCTGCCCGGAGCTTCTTCCTCCGCTGTTACGCGACCCCAAACGTTGTGGCCCGCACGATTTGATCCCAAGTTCTACGGCGTGTAGAACTTGGGATACGAATACAGGCATTTCTTCTGCAGGTATTCGACAAGGCCGGACGAAGGCCCCGGTCGCTACCTCAGGAGTTCCCATGCTCTCGGACAAATCCCGCCCGGTCATCGAGGCCACGCTGCCTCTTGTCGGGTCACGCATCAGCGAGATTACCCCCAAGTTCTACCAGCGGCTGTTCGCCGCCCATCCTGAACTCCTGGACGGCCTGTTCAGCCGCTCCAACCAGCGCTCGGGCAACCAGCAGCAGGCGCTGGCCGGCAGCATCGCGGCGTTCGCATCACACCTCGTTAACAACCCGGGAACCCTCCCCGAGACAGTCCTTTCGCGCATCGCCCACCGGCACGCGTCCCTAGGCATCACCGAACCGCAGTACCAGGTGGTCTACGAGCACCTGTTCGCTGCGATCGCCGAGGACCTGGCAGAAGTCATCACCCCGGACATCGCGGAAGCGTGGACCGAGGTGTACTGGCTCATGGCGGACGCGTTGATCAAACTCGAGAAGGCACTGTACGCCGGCCAGGCGAACGACAGGATGTGGATGCCGTGGCGGGTCACTGCAAAGACTCCCGCAGGCGCCGGCTCCATGACCTTCACCCTGGAGCCCGCAGACGGTACCCCGGTCACGCCGGCGCTCCCGGGCCAGTACATCAGCGTCAAGGTGGTCCTGCCGGAAGGCCTTCGCCAGGTGCGCCAGTATTCGCTGTCCGGCGAGGCCGGGACCAGCCGCAGCTTCACCACAAAGCTGGACGACGGCGGAGAGGTCTCCCCGGTCCTTCACACCAGCGTGCAGGTGGGCGACATCCTGGAGATCTCCACCCGTACGGCGAGATCACCCTCAAGGACGGCGACGGACCGGTGGTGCTGGCTTCCGCCGGCATCGGCTGCACACCTACCGCCTCCATCCTCCGGTCCCTGGCAGAGTCAGGAACCGGCCGGCAGGTGCTGGTGCTGCACGCGGAAAGCACCCTCGACAGCTGGGCGCTGCGCAGCCAAATGACGGACGACGTCGAACGCCTGGACGGTGCCGAGCTGCAGCTGTGGCTGGAACAGCCCGAGGCGGGGGCCAGGGAAGGGTTTATGTCCCTGCGCGAAGTGGACCTTCCGGCGGATGCGTCCCTCTACCTCTGCGGGCCGCTGCCGTTTATGAAGAACATCCGCAACGAGGCCATTAACGCCGGCATTCCGGCCACCCGGATCCACTACGAGGTCTTCGGCCCGGATATCTGGCTCGCAAGCTGAATTCCCACTGGGCCGATGGGGAACGACGGCGGCCCCGCACCTTCAAATCTCAAGGTGCGGGGCCGCCGTCGTACTTGGATGCTTAGCCCAGACGGGACTTCAGGCTGGTGAGCTCAGACTGCAGCGCATCGGGCAGGGACCCGCCGAAGTTGGCGAACCATTCCTCGATGGAGGCGAGCTCCTTGGACCATTCCGCGGGGTCCACCTTGACTGCCTCTTCCACCTGCGCGGGGGTCATGTCCAGTCCCTCGAGGTCGATGGCGTCACCGGTGGGCACGAAGCCGATGGGGGTTTCGACGGCGTCTGCCTTGCCTTCGAGCCGCTCGATGGCCCACTTGAGGACACGGGCGTTGTCGCCGAAGCCTGGCCAGGCGAAGCCGCCCTCGGAATTGCGGCGGAACCAGTTGACCAGGAAGATCTTGGGCAGCCGCTCGGGGTTGGCCTTGGCGGAGAGGTTGACCCAGTGGTTCAGGTAGTCGCCGGCGTCGTAGCCAATGAAGGGCAGCATGGCCATCGGGTCGCGGCGGACCACACCCACGGCACCAGCTGCGGCAGCAGTGGTTTCCGAGGACAGGGTTGCGCCCATAAAGATGCCGTTGGACCAGCTGCGGGCCTCGGTGACCAGCGGGATGGTGGTCTTGCGCCGGCCACCGAACAGGATGGCAGAAAGTTCCACACCGTTGGGGCTGTGGTACTCCTCGGCCAGCATGTCGATCTGGTCGATCGGCGTGCAGAACCGGGAGTTGGGGTGGGCCGCCGGCTTGTCCGAGTCCGGCGTCCAGGAGTTGCCCTGCCAGTCCGTCAGGTGGGCCGGCACCTCGTCGGTCATGCCCTCCCACCAGACACCGCCGTCGTCGGTCAGTGCAACATTGGTGAAGATGCTGTTGCCCTTGGCGATGGCGCGCATGGCATTGGGGTTGGTGCCCCAGCCTGTGCCCGGGGCAACGCCGAAGAGGCCTGCTTCAGGGTTGACGGCGCGCAGTTCGCCTTCCTTGCCGAACCGCATCCAGGTGATGTCGTCGCCGAGGGTTTCGACCTTCCAGCCCTTGATGGTGGGATCAAGGAGGGCAAGGTTGGTCTTGCCGCAGGCGGAGGGGAAGGCAGCGGAGACGTAGTACGTCTTCTGTTCGGGCGAGGTGAGCTTGAGGATCAGCATGTGCTCGGCCAGCCAGCCCTCATCGCGCGCCATAACGGAGGCGATGCGCAGGGCGTAGCACTTCTTGCCCAGCAGCGCGTTGCCGCCGTAGCCCGAGCCAAAGGACCAGATGGACCGCTCTTCGGGGAAGTGGACAATCCACTTGTCCGGGTTGCAGGGCCAGGGGACGTCCGCCTGGCCGGCTTCCAGCGGCGCACCCAGGGAGTGAAGGGCGGGGACGTAGAACGCGTTCGTTTCGGTGATGCGGTTCAGGACGTCGGTGCCGATGCGGGCCATGATGCGCATGGATGCGACAACGTAGGCACTGTCCGTGATTTCGACGCCGAACTTGGGGTCCTCGGCGTCGAGGTGGCCCATAACGAACGGAATGACGTACATGGTCCGGCCCCGCATGGATCCGGCGAACAGGCCGCGAAGCTTGTCCTTCATCGCTGCCGGCGCCATCCAGTTGTTCGTAAACCCGGCGTCATGCTCCTTCTCGGAGCAAATGAAGGTCTGCTCCTCCACGCGGGCCACGTCAGCGGGATCGGAGAAGGCCGCGAATGAGTTGGGGAACAGTTCCTGGTTCAGGCGGGTCAGTGTTCCTGCTGCCACCAGCTCGTCAGTGAGGCGGGTGTTCTCCTCTTCGGAGCCGTCAACCCAGTAGATCCGGTCCGGCTGCGTAAGCTCAGCAACCTCTTCGACCCATGCCAGCAGACCGGCATGTGTGGTGGGTGCTTTCTCAAGCAGCGGCTTCTGCGCCAGATCGCCCATTTCGGTTCCCTTCCTCGGGTTCATCGGTGTGTGCTAAATGCTATGGTCCGGACCACTCGAGTTTTTTGGACGTATGCTGAGCATTCTGGGCCCGAAGAATCCGTTTCCGCGGAAATTCAAGGAACTTCAGGCTCAAATCGTACAATAAAGTGACGAAGGTCACCTATACCGGTCTAGTTGCTGAGATTACACCGCCTTCGATTTGGCATCGCACCCAACCCTCGCGTAAAGTAATTCGAGGTTCAGGGAGTGCGGTTCTTCTCCCGGACACAAGATGCGCCCATAGCTCAGCTGGATAGAGCGTCTGTCTACGGAACAGAAGGTCAGGGGTTCGAATCCCTTTGGGCGCACAGACAAGGTCCGCACCGGTTCGCCGGTGCGGACCTTTTGCGTTGTGCAGGCTCTTGCTTCGCGCCGGGCGGGCCGCCCCATTCGTTACGCCACTTGGCGGCCGCGGCACTTTTCCCATTCAGTCCCGGAAGCCGATCCCCGGCGTAGGCTTTCCCCATGATGCCCGAGGCAATTTCGCGTGAGTTTGATGTTGTAGTGATCGGCGGCGGCGCCGTGGGGGAAAACGTCGCGGACCGGGTGGTACAGGGCGGCCTTACGGCCGTGCTGGTGGAGGCGGAACTGGTGGGCGGCGAGTGCTCCTACTGGGCATGCATGCCGTCGAAGGCCCTGCTCCGCCCGGGCACCGCCCTCCACGGGGCGCAGACCGCACCCGGCGCCAAGGAGGCAGTGACCCGGACCCTCGACGCCGCAGCCGTGCTCAAGCGCCGGGATGCTCTCACGTCCAACTGGCAGGACGACGGACAGGTCAAGTGGGTGGAGGACACCGGAATCGAACTGATCCGGGGCCATGCATGGCTGACGGCACCCCGGTCGGTCGACGTCGCAGGACTCAACGGCGACTCCTACCGGCTCCAGGCGCGTCATGCGGTGGTACTGGCCACCGGCTCAGCGCCCAACTCTCCCCCCGTCAAGGGGCTCGAGGACGTGCAGGTATGGGGCACCCGGGAGGCGACCTCGGCCAAGGAAGTGCCGCCACGGCTGGCAGTGCTGGGTGGCGGGGTCGCCGGCACGGAAATGGCCCAGGCCTATGCCCGGCTGGGCTCGGCGGTAACGCTGGTGGCACGCAGCGGGCTGCTCCGGAGCTTCCCCGCGGAAGCAGCAGACCTGGTTGCGGCCGGGCTGCGTGCCGACGGCGTCGAGATCCGGCTCAACACGCACGTCGAAAGCATCGGCGGGAACGACGACGGGACACTGAGCCTGCACCTCGGTGACGGTTCCAGAGTGACTGCCGAAAAGGTCCTGGTGGCCACAGGGCGCCATCCGGCACTGGAAGGCCTGGGGCTGGAGAGCGTGGGTTTCGAGCCGGATGAGGAAGGGCACCTCACCCTCACCACTGACAATTCGGGGCTGGTGGAAGGAGTTCCCGGCGGGGAGTCCTGGCTTTACGCAGTAGGCGACGCCGCCGGAAAGAACCTGTTCACCCACCAGGGGAAATACGGTGCCCGCGCCACCGGAGACGCTATTGCCGCCAGGGCCAAGGGGGAGCTGGAAGGGCCGGCCAGCGATTGGAGCCGCTTCGCACAGACTGCCAACGAACATGCAGTACCCAGTGTGGTTTTTACCGATCCGGAGCTTGCCGCCGTCGGCCGCACCTTGCAGGCCGCACACAGGGATGGCTACAACGCTTCGTCAGTGGAACTTCCCATCCAGGTGGCCGGGTCCTCGCTGCACTCCGAGAGTTACGAGGGGTGGGCGCAACTTGTTGTGGACGAGGACCGCAAAGTCCTCCTGGGCGCGACGTTCGCCGGACCGGACGTAGCGGAACTCCTGCACGCAGCCACTATCGCGGTGGTGGGCGAAGTGCCCCTGGACCGGCTGTGGCACGCAGTCCCCTCGTATCCCACCATCAGCGAGGTCTGGCTGCGGCTGCTGGAAAAGTACGGCTTGTAGTCTCTATTTGAACTGACTGGTCAGTTTTACTAGACTGGAGCGCAGAACACGTCTGTGAAAGGCCCTCTTGCTCCTAGCTCAGCAGCTCCACGTCCACGGCCGCCGGGACCCCCTGCTCCCCGCGACATCCCTCCACGCCAGCCGCGGGGACCTGACCCTCGTTACCGGGGAACGGCAGGACCACCGCACGGCACTGGCACTGGTTATCAGCGGCCGGATGAAAGCCAACGGGGGCTCCGTCAGCTGGGACGGCAGCCGGGGAATCAAACCGCTCCGCCTGGTGAGTGCATTGGTCGACGCCCATGGCGTCAACGAGCCCGAGCCCCACCTCAACGTGCGGGACCTGGTGACGGAGGACCTGGCCCTGATCCCGCGCCGCTACCGGGGCGCCCTGCTCAGCAGTCCATGGCTCAAGGTGAACAGCTTTGAGGACATCGCGGACCTGTGGACCGAGCAGCTCGTCCCGTCCCGCCGGCTGGAGCTCCTGACGGCGCTGGCACTGGCCAACCCGCGTACGGACTTGCTGGTGGTGGACTCCCCCGACCGGCACGGCGCAGGATCCGAAAGCTGGCTGCCGCGCCTGCAGCAGCTGGCGTCCGACGCCGGCCGGCCGCTCGCCGTCGTGGCCACGGTGGCTGCCCTGCCGCCGTCCTGGTCCGGGCCTGCCGCCACGATAGGCAACGCGGTGCCGCGGGAGCCCGCACCCGAAGCGGGAGCCGGGCCGGAAGGCCACACTGCCGCCCCTGAATTCGCACTCGAACGTGAGGATGCCAAGTGACAGTACTGCGGCTGGCCCGCTCCGAGCTCAAGCGGATGACCGGCGGGCTGCTGCCGAAGTTGACCATCCTCGCCCTGATTATGGTTCCCCTGCTGTACGGGGCCGTATACCTCTACGCCAACTGGGATCCGTACGGCAACCTGGACCAGATCGACGCCGCGCTGGTGGTGGAGGACACCGGCGCCACCGCCAGCGACGGTGCGGAGCTCCGGGCGGGCGAGGAGGTGGCGGAAAGCCTGGTGGAGGGCAACGTCTTCCACTGGATCCCGTTGGCCGGCGCGAATGAGGCGGACGAGGGCGTGGCCAGCGGAAAATACGCTTTTGCGCTGAAGATACCGCAGGACTTTTCCGCCCACCTCGTATCCCCCGGCAGCTTTGACTCCGCCAGCCAGGCCATGCTCAACGTCACCACCAACGATGCCAACAACTATCTGCTGAGCACCATCGTGGACAAGTTGACCACTTCCGTGCACAGCACTGTTGCCGCCGACGTCGGAGAAGAGACCGCCAACCAGCTGCTTACGGGCTTCGGCACCATTCATACGCAGATGGTCAGGGCCGCAGACGGTGCCGGCCGGCTCGCCGACGGCGTGGCCGCGCTCCGGGACGGAACGGCCGCCCTTCACGACGGCACTGCCGCCCTGAGCAGCGGGGCCGACGGGCTCCACGCCGGCCAGCTCAGACTTCGCGACGGCGCCAACCAGCTGACCGACGGCGCCGGCCAGCTGAGCAGCGGGCTTTCCGTCCTCAAGGACAAGACAGCAACGTTGCCCGGCGACTCCCAGACACTGGCCGCCGGCGCCGCGGAGGTGGCCGCCGGAAACGCGCAGCTGAACACGAAGATCCAGGACGTGGCGGCCCAGCTGGAGGCCGCGGACCAGGGACTTCGGACCAGGGTGGTGGAGTCAAACACCAGGCTGGTTGCTGCCGGAGTCCTCACGCAAGCCCAGGCGGACAGCATCCTTGCGGATTTCGACTCGATGGCGGCCTCCAACCCGGTGGCAGCAGCCAAAACGAAGATCCAAACGGATGCTGCACAGATTCAGCAGCTGGCTGACGGTGCAGAATCCGTCAGTGTGGGTGCAGCCCAGCTGGCCGCCGGCACCCCGGCATTGAAAGAGGCCGTCCTCCAGGCATCCGCAGGTGCGGACCAGCTGCATACCGGCGCGGCCACGCTGGCTACCGGTCAGCAGACGGCGGTGGACGGCGCCTCCGCCCTGGCGGAGGGGGCCCGCAAGCTCGACGCCGGCGCAGCGCAGCTCGGGGAAGGGGCGGGCTCAGCCGCAGCCGGGTCCCGGACCCTGGCGGACGAGATTGGCAGCGGTGCGGGGCAGGTGCCAAACCCTGACGACGCCCAGAAGAGCAACCTCTCCCGCGTTATCGCCGACCCTGTGGCCGTCAGTAACGTTTCGCAGGCGAAGGCCGGATCCTATGGCGCTGGACTTGCACCGTTTTTCCTCACCCTCGCCCTGTGGATCGGCATCTTAATGCTGATCCAGGCAATGCGGCCCCTGACGCAGAGGGCGTTGGCGTCCAACGCCCGTTCCTGGAAGATCGCCGTGGGCGGCTGGCTGCCCTTCCTTGCCGTTTCGGTTGTCCAGGCCACCCTCCTCACCCTCGTGGTCAACCTCGCGCTGGGCCTCGACGCCGCCCATCCCGTGCTGATGTGGCTCTTTATGCTGGCTGCGGCCATGGCCTTCAGCGCCATCATCCAGGGCATCGTGGCATTGCTGGGTTCCCCCGGCAAACTTGTGGTGCTGATCCTGCTGGTCCTCCAACTGGTGTCCTCGGGCGGCACCTTCCCCTGGCAAACCACGCCGCAGCCCCTCCACGTGGTGCACGAGATCCTGCCCATGGGATATGTGGTTACCGGGATGAGGCACCTGATCTACGGGGCTGACCTGTCGATGATTGTCCCCACCGTGCTGGGACTCGCCGGGTACACAGCGCTCGGGCTGGCAATGTCCACCCTCGCCGTCCGCAAAGGCAAGTACTGGACGCTCACGACGCTAAAACCGGAGATAGCAGTATGAGCTCCCGGAATGCCGACCCGGGGCGGGCGGGCCCGGAGCCAGCCAAGAAACTCCGCCCTGCCCGGACCACTGCCACCCGGCAGAAGCTTTTTGACGCCTCCATGGAACTGATCGGTGAGCGCGGCGCGGCCGGCGTGACCGTGGACGAAATTGCGGCTGCCGCGGGTGTCTCGAAGGGAACCGTCTACTACAATTTCGGCAGCAAATCCGACCTCATTGCCCAGTTGCTGCGGCATGGCGTGGACATCCTCAAAGGCCGCCTGCTGGAGGCACCTGAGGAGGCGGTGCCCGAAGGCGGGGCTTCAGTCAGCGGGCCAGCCGGCGGCGGTACCCGCCAGGACCCTTTGCTGGCGATGGAAGCCATGATCGGGCAGGCCATGGATTTTATGGCTGAGTACCCGTCCTTTGCCCGCCTTTGGGTTAGTGAAAACTGGCGTACGCCCAGCGAGTGGCAGGGGACGTTCACGCTCCTGCGGGCCGAGCTCCTGGCAGTCATTGGGGACGCTGTGGAAGACGTGGCCAGGGCGTACCCGGTGGATCCTGGCGTTTCACGGGGCAGCCTGGAAACAGCCGTCTTTGGCGCTTGCTTTGTAGTAGGGCTTGACCGGCAGACGTACAACCCCGAGCGCACCCGTGACCAAAGCGTTGCAGCAATCATGGCCATAATGCGCGGCTACGTACTGAAGCCGTCCCCTCCTCGGGGATGATGGTGCACATGCGTCACATGGGGAACAGCGGAAAGTTCGCGGTCATAGCCGGCCTTGTGGCTGCGGGGCTGCTGGTCCTGACGGGCATGACCCTGGCCGAGCCTGTGTTCATCGCATTCCTTGGCGTCCTCGGGCTCGCCTGCCTCGCCTGCATTATGGAGGTACTCCGCCGCCGCCGCTTCTTGATGCTCGCCATCGCCGGCCTGTCCACCAGCCTGGCCGTGGCGGGATCGCTCGCCTTCCTCAGCACCTGGGAGCTGGCCTCCGCCGACCAGACCTCACTGTTCGGCACTCCGCTGCCCACCTCGGACCCGGACAACTACTTCTTCCTGGCCGCCCTCGCCCTGCCGACGGCGCTGGCGGCACTGTTCCTCGGCGCCATGTGGCCGGGGCGCCGGCGGACCACCCAACATCCCGGCGCATCCAGGAGTGCCGGCGTCCGGAGCACTGCCCGCGGCAGCAGCACCGCCGCGAGGAGGACACCGGCCCGGCAGCCTGGCGCTTCGCAGCCGCGCACCCCCTCCAGCGGACGCGCACCGGTGCGGCAGCCGACGTCGTCCGCGCGGCAGGTACCGCAGAGGCAGGGCCCGGTGAGGCGAAGTGCTCCAGGACAAGGTGCGACGAACCAGGGCGCCGCCAGGCAGAGTGTGGCGAAGCAGCCTCAGCGCCGTCCCGCACCGAGGAAATAACCGGCCTAGTGGGACCTTGGCACCTTGAACCTGGTGATCCGTGCGTCCTGCCCGTCCAACTCCGCCCATGACTTCTCCGTTTCGAGGACGGTAAGGGCATTCGTTGGGTACCTCGTGGCAGCGTCCATGTAAGCGTCGTGATCGGAATCGCGGGAGGCGAGGTGCATGGCAAGGTCTTGCACACCCGGCAGGTGCGCGATCAGCATCAGGGTGGTCACCGTATCCGGCACGTGGTTGACCACGGTCAGCATCCGAAGGGCTGACGCCGCGTAGAGGCCATCTTCCAGCTTGGGCGTAGGCGCCTTATCCCCCAACTCAGAACACACCCAGGTGCAGGTCTGCCGGGTCCGGAGGGCGCTGGAGCACAGGATGAAGTCGGGCACGATGTTGTGCTTGAGCAGCCACCGTCCAGCGAGGGGAGCCTCCCGGTGGCCCCGCTCCTCCAGGGGGCGCTCATGATCCGCCACGCCACCGGGCCAATCGGCCTTGGCATGCCGCATGATCACAAGGCGTCGAAGATGGTGCTGGCTCATGGCCCAAGCCTAATGCCAGCGCGTATTAGCCGCGGAAGCGAAAGCGCCCGCCCCAGTGGGACAGGCGCTTTCGGGTGTCAGTGCTAGATCGAGTATTCCGGAGCGGCCCAGACAACAACCTCGGGGTGCTCGTAGAACCGGTAGCCCTGGCCGCGGACGGTGCGCACGGTGTTGGCGAGGCGGCCCAGCTTGGAGCGGAGGCGGCGGATGTGGACGTCGATGGTGCGCTCGTTGGGTACCTCTTCGGCGTTGCGCCACAGGCCTTCGAGCAGTTCGTCGCGGCCCACGGTGCGGGTGCCGTTTTCCACCAGGTAGTTCAGCAGTTCGAACTCCTTGAACGTCAGGTTCAGGGATTCACCGTCAAGGTGCACTTCGCGGCGGGCGAGGTCGATCAGGACGCCGGAGGGACGCGGTTCCTGGGGCTGCTGCGGCCGGGGGGTTTCGGTGCGCTGCCGGGTGTTGACCGTGGGGTCGCCGAAGGTGGAGCGGACGACGTCGAGCGCTGAGCCGGGCGTGCCGGCCGGGGCGACGGCAACAGCGGCGTAGCTCTCGGCTCCGGTGACCAAGGACTGGGCGTAAGCGCGGATCTCCTGGGCAAGCTTGGCGATGGAGGTGCCTGCGGCGGCCGCGGTTTCCTCATCGATCCCCATGTACAGAACGAATCCGCGGGCAACGTTGTCGTTGGCAACCGGGCGGACCGGGTTCGGTCCTGCCACTACGGGCGTGGGGGCAGTGACCGGCGCAGCCTCGGCCGCCGGGACGGCCCGGAGCTGGCCGTAGGAGTTGGGGTTGTAACCCTGGGGGCCGTATCCCGGGCCGGGGAAGCTGCTTCCCGAGGTTGCGGGAGCGAGCGACGTGCGTGGACCGAAGCCAGGGCGGAGGCCTGAAGGCTGGCCACCCTTGGCGGCGTTACGGACAGAAATGTGGACGTATCCGGATGCAACTGACATGGATTGCTTACCTCAATGTGAATGGCCGTCATCGCGGCTCGAATGCTGGGTTCCCGGCAATAAAACTGGGGAGGACGCCCGACGCTGGGCTGGGGCGTATGCCTACGAACTTCGGGGGTGGGAAGGTCAGGCGTACATTCGACAACAGCGCATGTCGACAGCAGCGGATGTGCTGGGCCAATTGTCTGCGGCTGCAGGTGCTGTTGAGTTCTTGTTCACAATGGAAGTGTGCAGCGTAACAATGCTAACTTGCAAGTAACAATGGGCGCTTTGGTCCGCATATTGAGACAAAAGCGCTTAATGTGCCGCAAGTCACGATTCTGGACAATGGTCAGATTACTGATCATTATCTAATTTTCAGGGCCTTGTCCTGACCTTGCCAGAATTTAATTCGCAGATCACGAATCTCTGGAACTTTTTCTTCAGATGTCCCGGAAATGCCGAAATCGTCCTCGCTCTGTCCAGCGGCACCCGGAGCCGGACAGAAAAAATCCCTCTTCCGCCGCGGCCAGGGCGATTGCATCCGGGAGGCAAGCTGTGCGGGCTCGCGTAGACACAACTCGCACCGAGGCAGCCGCCACCCCCCATCAGCACCCAGCTCGCTAGGCTGGGATTCACAGCTGAGGCACAGGAACCCCATAGCCGCGGCTAACCGATCGATCGGAGAGTTGTCCCATGGCCACTTCGCACTCCATGACCAACAACCTCCCCCAGCTCTCCCACCCGGACGGATCCCCCATCCGCGCCCTGGTGGTCGACGACGAGCCAAGCCTGTCCGAGCTCATGAGCATGGGCCTGCGCATGGCCGGCTGGTCCGTGGCGGTGGCCGCCGACGGCCCCGAGGCAGTAAAGCTGGCCAAGGACTTCCGCCCGGACGTCCTGGTGCTCGACGTGATGCTGCCGGGGTTCGACGGCGTCGAACTGCTGGGCAGGATCCGCGCCTTCGCGCCCGAGGTGCCCGCGCTGTTCCTGACAGCCAAGGACGCGATCCAGGACAGGATCGTGGGCCTGGCGGCCGGCGGCGACGACTATGTCACCAAGCCCTTCAGCATGGAGGAAGTCCTGCTTCGGCTGCACCGCCTGGTCCAGCGCGCCGGCGTCGCCGCCATGGACACGGCAGAACTGGTGGTGGGCGACCTGGTGCTCAACGTGGATACGCGCGAGGTCACCCGGGCGGGCGACGAGCTGCAGCTCACGGCCACCCAGTTTGAACTGCTCCGCTACCTTATGGAGAACCCCAGGCGCGTCATCAGCAAGGCGCAGATCCTGGACCGTGTGTGGAACTACGACTTCGGCGGCCAGGCCAACATTGTGGAGCTCTACATCTCCTACCTGCGCAAGAAGGTGGACGCCGTGCACCCGCCCATGATCCACACCGTGCGCGGCGCCGGGTACGTCATCAAGCCTGCGGAGTAGGCACACCATGGCGTCACCTCGGACGGCCCGGCCCCACCGCAGGAGCTGGCTTAAGCCCGGCACCTGGCACCTGCGCACGCGCCTCATCCTCCTGGCCATGGCCCTGCTGATCGCCATTTGTGGTGCCGTGGGCGTTGCCAGCTATGCCTCCATGGACGCGTTCCTCACCCGTCAGCTGGACGAGCAGTTGAGCCAGGCGGCGAACCGCTCCAACGATCCGGGCCGCCCTCCCGGCGGGGGCTTCAACGGGAGGGACCCGCTGGACGCCCGGGGCCAAAGCGTGGGAACCATGAACGCCCGGATAGTGAACGGGCAAGTCACCGGCGGCGGGTATCTCACCTCGAACACCACCCGGTCTGCACTTTCCACCGAGGACAAGCAAGCCCTGCTGGCGCTCGCGGAGGACGCGCAGCCCGTGGACCGCACCCTGTCCAATGGCGGTTACCGGCTGATCGCGGTGAAAACCGACTTCGGCGATGTCCTGGTGACAGGGCTTCCCCTCGCCGTGAAGGAAAGCACGCTCGCGTCCCTGGTGTGGACCTTTGTGTTCGTGTCCCTCGGCGGCCTGTTGCTGATCGGACTGGTGGGCACCGTCCTCATCCGCCGCACCATGAAGCCGCTCGAACAGCTGTCCGAGGTTGCCACCCGGGTTTCCCGGTTGCCGCTCGACGCCGGCGAGGTGGCGCTCGCGGTGCGTGTCCCGCCGTCGAACTCCAATCCGGGGACGGAAGTGGGCAGTGTGGGTCACGCACTCAACCTCATGCTGGACAACGTGGCAAACGCGCTGCAGGCGCGGCAGAAGAGCGAAACAAAAGTACGCCAGTTTGTGGCTGACGCCTCCCACGAGCTGCGCACTCCCCTGACCGCCATCCGGGGCTACACCGAACTCATGAGGATGACGGAGGATTTCACCCCCGACGGCAAAAAGTCGCTGGCCCGCGTGCAGAGCCAGTCGGAGCGGATGACCGCGTTGGTGGAAGACCTGCTCCTGCTGGCGCGGCTGGATGAGGGCCAGCCGCTGAAGCTCAGCGAGGTGGACCTTACGCAGCTGGTGATTGAAGGCGTCAGTGATGAAAAGGTGATGGCCCCGGGCCATAACTGGCGCCTGCAGCTTCCGGATGAACCCATTGTGGTCAACGGCGACCCCTCCCAACTGCGCCAGGTGCTGATGAACCTGTTGTCCAACGCGCGGAAACACACGCCTGCCGGCACCACTGTTGTTACCGGAGTGGGCCGGACGGCAGACGGCGCTGCGCTGGTCACGGTAACGGACGACGGCGGCGGGATCCCTCCGGAGTTCGTGGACCACGTGTTTTCGCGGTTCGCCCGTGCAGACGCGGCTCGAAAAGGCACGGGAGACCAGGCCGGGGCTTCAGCTGCCGAAGGGACGAGCGGTCTTGGACTGTCCATCGTGGAGTCCATTGTCGAAGCCCACGGCGGAAGGGTAACGGTGACATCACAACCGGGGCGCACAGAGTTCGCACTTCAGCTGCCTCTACCGTGACACTTGCGAGCAAGGCGACGCGCCGCCGTCGTGATCTCTGTTACCAAAATGTGACTTAAGCGCCGCATCCCTGTACCGTTGATTGGGTGCGGTCCGGCGTTCGGGCCGCATATCCGGATGACGCCAAGCTCTGCCACTTCCCGGATTCCGCTTGAGTCAAGGCAGAGGCGGGGGACCCACCGTCCCGGGCACTAATTGCCCTTGGGGTTAAGCCAGCACGTGATCTTTCCGTGTGGCCGGATGCCCTCATCCGAACCCGACAGCTAACTCCGCAGGTGTGAGAGGCGATTCAACATGTTCAAATTCCCGGTAAAACCACGCCCAAAAAACGAGTCCGCGCCGCAGGCCGGGCCGGAAACCGGCAGCAGGATTCCTTCTTTGGGCAAGCGCGCCGCCGTGGTGGCCGCATCCTGCGCACTGCTCATTGGAGTGGGCGCTGCGGGACAGGCAACCGAAACCAGCATCCGCGTAGCAGCCACCGAGACGCAGGCCGCCCAGGCGGAGTCCAACCTCAGCATCGAGAAGAGCGAGATCACGGCGAATCCCGCTCCCGAGTCCGCCGCCCCGGCCGTGCCGGACATCAATGTGGTGCCCCAGGCCGCCGAGCCCGCACCGGCGCCTGCTCCCGAGCTTGCCCCGGCACCGGCTCCCGAGCCCGCTCCGGCACCTGCTCCCGCTCCAGCTCCGGCTCCGGCTCCCGCACCTGAGCCTGCCCCCGTCGTCGCGGTCAATGATCCCGCCGGCGCCCAGGCTTATGCCGCCAGCCAGCTGGGAAACTACGGCTGGGCTCCTGACCAGATGCAGTGCCTGAAGACCCTGTGGACCAAGGAGTCGGACTGGACCACCACGGCCACCAACCCGAGCAGCGGCGCCTACGGCATCGTTCAATCCCTGCCGGCCGAGAAGATGGCCAGCGCCGGTGCGGACTACCGCACCAACTACCGCACCCAGATTAACTGGGGCCTGAACTACATTCAGGAGCGTTACCAGTCCCCGTGCGGTGCCCTGAACTTCCACCTGTCGAACAACTGGTACTAAGCACGCAGGTACCACAAAACGCCTGCCCTCGCGGCCCGCACCTTATTGGGGGGCGGGCCGCCTGGCGTCTGCACCGGGCCTGGCTACGTCAGTGCCCGGTGCACGGGGATGTCAGCCGCCGCTGACCGGGTGTCGGGGAGCCTGCTCAGGCGTCACGGCCCGGGATGTACTGGACTGCCCACCTGTTGCCATCGGGATCGGCAAAGTACACGAAGTGGCCCCAGTCCTGCACGTCCACGTCGCTGACGTCCACTCCGTTGTTCTTGAGGTGTTGATGGGCGGCATTGATGTCACTGACCACCAACTGGAGGTTGGAGCCCGTACCGGGAGGCGCATCCGTAAGCCCGTCCCCTATGCAGATCGAGCAGGCCGATCCGGGAGGTGTCAGCTGGACAAAGCGGATGGAGTCCGTTGGCCGCTCATCAAAGTCGGCGTTGAACCCCACCTTGTTAACGTAGAAGTCTTTGGCGCGGTCCACGTCCGACACAGGGACATACACAAGTTCGAGTTTCCAGTCCATCCGCACAGGCTAGCGGCGGGACGCGGAATCCAAAAGGCTTGAGGACTACCCGGCGATGCCGTAAAGGCGGTCGCCCGCATCCCCCAGTCCGGGGACAATGTAGGACTTTTCGTTGAGCTTTTCGTCGATGGAGGCAAGGACGATGGTCACATTGGCGTCTGCGAGTTCTTCCTCGAGCTTGGCCAGGCCTTCCGGAGCGGCCAGCAGGCAGATGCAGGTGACGTCCGAAGCACCGCGCTTGAAGAGGAACTTGATGGCTTCGCGCAAGGTTCCGCCGGTTGCGAGCATGGGGTCCAGGACAAAGATCTGGCGGTCCGTAAGGTTCTCCGGGAGTCGCTCGGCGTAGGTGATGATGTCCAGGGTTTCCTCGTCCCGGGCCATGCCCAGAAAGCCGACCTCTGCAGTGGGAACGAGTTTGGTCATTCCCTCGAGCATGCCGAGGCCGGCGCGCAGGATGGGGACCACCAGGGGGGTGGGCTTGGTAAACGCTGTGCCAACCGTGGTGCTGACCGGTGTTTCGATGGTGACTGGCTGGGTGCGGACCTCGCGCGTGGCCTCATAGGCGAGCAGTGTTACCAGCTCCTCCGTCAGCTGCCGGAAGACCGGGGACGGGGTGTTCTTGTCCCGCAGGACCGTGAGTTTATGGGCGACCAGCGGGTGGTCCACAACGAGAGTGCGCATGGGTCAAAACTATCACCCGGCCGCAGATGCCCCTCTGCCGTCAGCCTCCCGCAGTTGTCCGCGACGAGCCGCCGTCACTCCCCCGCCCAGTGCCGCCGTCGTGACTTTGTGCGGTGCCGCCGTCGTTCCCCCTCGATGAGCCGCCGTCGCTCCGTTCGGACGTGCCCGCGCTGCCCGGCAGGGGGTCCCCGCTGTGGTCCTCGCGGAGGACCGGATGCTCGAAGGTGGGCGCCGGCCCGGCATGCTCGCGCTTCCGCATCAGGTGGAACAGCCGGTGGGCAAGGATCACCATGCACACCCAGGCCAGCCCCAGGAACCACCCGGCCATCACGTCCGTCATCCAGTGGTGCCCCAGGAATACCCGGCTCAAGCCCATGGCAATGATGAAGATGGCCCCGGCGGTGATGGCAGTGATCCTGGCCCAGAGCATCTGGAACTGGAGGCACATGATGTACACCAGGACTCCGATGACCACTGTTGTGTTCAGAGTGTGGCCGCTCGGAAAGGACGGCGACGTTTCGAAGGGCGGCACGGCTTCGGAGTGGTCCGGACGGGTTCTGCCCACCAGGCGCTTGCCCAAGGTGGTGGCTGTGGTGGAAACGAGGGCCGCTCCGCCCACCAGGACGATGGGCCGCCAGGTCCGGCTGAGGAGCGTCAGCCACGCCGTCAGGATGCTTGCGAGGATTGGCATCCCAATTCCGCCGCCAACGTTAGTGAAGCCCGTGACGAATGCGTCGACCTCAGGGTTCCGCAGCGACTGGGAATATTCCAGTGCAGGAATATCAAGGCCCGACAGCCCCTCCTCGTCCACCACATCCGAGTAGACTTCCGCGCCGAGCAGGGCCATGGTGAGCACCAGAGCGCCGCCGATCATCATGGTCAGCCACAGGGCGGCGTAAGGCTTGATCCACTTGTCCACGCGGTCTCGGACCGTGCTCATTGTGCCTCCCGGCGGTGTACGTCACGGGCTCTGGGTATCCTTCGAAACTATCATTGAGCCATGGTCTCCGCTGAAAATAAACACGATGTGTGGATGGGCCTTGCCCTGGCGGAGGCCCGCCGTGCCCTTGCCACGGAGGATGTGCCCATCGGCGCCGTAGTTATAGGGCCCGACGGCGGCGTGCTGGGTTCCGGACGGAACCAGCGCGAGGAGCTCGGAGATCCTACCGCCCATGCGGAAGTGGTGGCCATCCGCGAAGCCGCTGCCCGGCTGCGTGAACTGTCGACGGCCGGCGGCGGCAGCGGGGACGGCTGGCGGCTGGCCGACTGCACGCTGGTGGTGACGCTGGAGCCCTGTGCCATGTGTGCCGGGGCGATTGTCCTGGCACGGATTCCCCGGGTTGTTTTTGGGGCTTGGGACGACAAGGCCGGAGCCGCCGGTTCCGTGTTCGACGTTCTCCGTGAGCGCCGGCTGAATCACTGGGTTGAGGTTTACGCGGGGGTCCGCGAGGACGAATGCGGCGGTATGCTGCGTGACTTCTTTGCAGGGCACCGCACGCGGCTCTAGCTGCCTTCCCCTGCCGGTGACCCGGGCCCGGCGTTCAAGTCGCGAAGGATGTCCAGCATGTGAGCGGCTGTCTGCTCCCAGCCCGGCAACCGGTCCCTTGTGTCCAGCGCGGCGGCGCGCCAGCTGTCCCTGGTTCCGCTGTGCAGCAGCCAGCGGCTGAGAACCTCGGCCAGCACGGCGGGGTTCTGAGGATCGTCGGTTGCCGGGACAGGAGCTGCCGTGCCCGGAAGGCGCCCGCTTTTGGCTTCATCCGGTGCCGCAAAACTCAGGGCTTCCACGGCACCCGTGCCTGCGCGCACCACCACAGGGATCCCGTGTGCCAGGGATTCCGTGACCACCATGCCGAAGGCCTCGGCCCGGGAAACCAGGACACTCAGGCTTGCGCGGTTCCATTCGTCCTCGAGCGCCCGGCCTTTCAGCTCGCCGGCAAGCCGCACCCGTTTTTCCAGCCCGTGCGAGGCCACCGCGGCCCGCACCAGGCCAGCGTAATCCGGGTCAGCCTGGTTTGATCCCACCAGCGATGCCGTCCACTCGAGGTCCCGGATCCGTGCCAGGGCTTCTATGGCCAGCAACTGGTCCTTGTTGGGCAGGAGCGCGGCCACAATGATCAAGTGCGGAGGGGCTGATCCTTCCGCTGCGGGCGCCGGGTCAGTCCCGGGAAGTGCGACGTGCAGTCCGCTCAGCCCGTGCCTGCTTTTCAGGACGTCGGCTGCCCAGTTGCTGGTACAGATCACACCCGAAGCCGCGCGAAGGGACCGGGCCTCCAGCTCGTAGTTCGCCGGCGCGGGCATGTGCACCAGTACCCAGGTCTCCCGCCGGGCTTTGGCTGCGAACTCCAGTTCGTCCGGCGCACCCATGGCGATCCGCCCGTCCACGATGGTCACCGGCAACCCGGGTCCGTGCCCCGGCTCCCACGCCCCCAGCAGGCTGCCCAGCCGCCGTCGTTCTTTTGCAGTGGACTCCGGCCATGAACCCTCGACAGGCAGCACCTCAACCTCCACGCCCATGGCCCGCAGACCCTTCACGAGGCGGGCGTTGTAAACGTTGCCGCCCGAGTTGTGGAGGATATTGGCAGGAGTGAGGAGCCGGAGGGAGCGCACTGGAATCAGGCGGTGAGGTCCAGCGAGTAGGTGGCCCAGGCGTCGGGGTTCTCACGCAGGGTGACGTCAATGCCGGCGAGCCGGCCGCCGTCGTCGTCATCCTTCAGCTTGTCCGCAACCGACTGCGCAATGTACTCCGCCAAGGCCTCGGTGGTGCTGAGTTTGCCTTCGAAATCCGGGTGCTCGTCCAGGTTGCGGTAGTTCAGGCCGGCCAGCACCTCTTCGATGATGGTTCCCGCGGCACCGATGTCCAGCACGATGGCGTCGTGATTGAGCGTCCGACGCCGGAACGTCACCTCCGCTACGAAGGTCGCCCCGTGCAGGGCTTGGGCGGGGCCGAAAGCCTCCCGCGGAAGGCTGTGGGCAATCATGAAGTGGCGGCGGACGGTCAGGCTGAACATGGGCTACCTCTGGTCTTCGCGGGTTGGATCTTGGGGATATTCGATGACGTGGCACAGCGCTTCCAAAGAGCCGTCAGCAAGGCCCTGCACGGCGTCGGGAAGTTCAGTAAACGGTGAGGATCCGGTCAGGAACGCTTCAAACACCGGATCCGCCAGAAGCGAAACGGCAAGGTCCAGGCGGTCCGCGTTGGTCCTGCGGTGGCGTCGCGGCCGTGCCACAACGCCCACCTGGCTCGCCCTGATGGACAATCTGCGTGCGTGGAAGTCCTCGCCCAATGGCAACGTAACCTCCCGGTTCGCGTACCACGACATCTCGATGACGTCGCCCTCGTCACCGACCAGCTGGAGGCTCCGCTCGAGGCCGCCCTGCGATGCTGAGCAGTGAAACACGATGTCACAGTCCGTGAGGGCGGCATCCGGGTGCGAGAAGTCCACACCCAGTGTATCGGCGAGCTGTTTCCGCCCCGGATCCAGGTCCACGAGCTGAAGTCGCTGCAACGGAAAGGTCCTCAACAGGGTGGCGACCATGCCGCCGACCAGTCCTGCACCCACCACCGCCACCCGGTCCCCCAGCCGCGGACCGGCCTCCCACAGGGCATTGACGGCCGTTTCCACCGTTCCGGTGAGGACAGCACGCTGTGAAGGTACGTCGTCGGGAATTTTTGTGAGCGCATCCATGGGAACGACGTACCGGTCCTGGTGCGGGTTCAGGCAGAACACCCGCTGGCCTATCCATTCGGCCGGGCCGTCTTCGACAACCCCGACGGACAGGTAACCGAACTTCACCGGTCCCGGGAACTGGCCCTCCTGGTGCGGGGCCTGCATTTCCTTGGCCACGCGGGGCGGGACCGAGCCGTGATGGACCACCATCTCAGTGCCCTTGCTGATTCCGGAGTAAAGGGCGCGAACCAGCGCCTCGCCGGGACCTGGCGCCGGCAGCTCCTCCGACCGGAGCTCGCCCTGCTCCTTGGCTGTAGTCCAATAGGCTGTCGCGTGGATCGGCGTGCGTGAATTAGTCATCTTGCTGATGAATCTAGCGGGCTGCGTGCGCTGGGGAAAGTTCGACGGCGGTTCATCCCATACTGGGATGCTTTGTCAGCACCCCCTTAGCACGGGCACACCGCATGCGCCATGAGCACAGCACGCCCGATCCTCTGCACCCGCCGTGAGCACCGCTCGCCTGGTCTCTGACGGCATGCTCGATCATGCTGCTCACCCCCCTCATTCAGGAGTGTCGCTACCTGCTGCGGGCGTTGGCTTCGCAGGCCGTTTCCCACCACAAGTGTTGCGGGACGGGGTCTTTGGGTGGGCGGTACCCGCGCTGGAACCAGTCGTCGAACGTGTCTTCCGGAAACTCGTCCACAGGATAATGACCCAGGCCACCCGGGTGGTCTGGCAGGTGGTGCGTGGAGGAACCGCACCAGACTGTCTTCGCCGGGTGAGAATTCCACGTAGACGAAGTCCGGAGGGTCGCCAATGGAATCCGGGGGCGCGGACGTCGGTCGGTGGGGCCAGTGGGGTGGTTCCCAGTCGTGGTGTTCGGGTTTGTAGTGCCGGCCGGTGGGTGAGGTCCACCCGGGGGGCGCGTTCTGCGTGGTTGGGGTGGGCGTCCAGCCGCTGTTGTGTTTGAGGCGGTGGTGCTTTGGGCAGAGTTGGGCCAGGTTGCTGAGCCCGGTGGTCCCGCCGTGCTGCCAGGCCGTAAGGTGGTCGGTTTCGTTGTCCAAAGAGGGGTTGTTGCAGCCGGGGAAGGTGCATCTGCCGTCCCGGAGCTGCACCGCCTTTTTCATGGCCTGTGTGAGCCGGTAGCTGGTCCGGCCGATCTCCAGCGGCGCCCCGTCCCGCGGATCGACCAGGACCCGGTAGAACGAACCCGCTCCGTTGGCCACCAGGTCCCGTGCCATCGACGGGGGGATCGGCCCATACCCGTC
>NZ_JBHVZR010000021.1:0-73179 GCF_042879835.1 Pseudarthrobacter sp. NPDC058329 | reverse complement strand
TGGGATCCATGGTGTCGCTCATGATCAGTCCTTCCCGCCAGGCAAAGCCCGGCGTGTCAGGCCAACCACGGATCCACCGTTATTCAGACAGTCCCACAAGCCAAAGAGAAGCCAGCTACGACTGGCCATGGGGGTATGGTGTTTTTGACTTCCCCTACGGTCGTGCGACTGACTTCCGCAAAACAGATGGAATGAAAATGGGGATTAAATGAAGAAGAGCACTTCAATCTTGGCAGTAGCGGCAGTGGTTGGCCTTTCAGCGCTGACAGCAACCCCGGCCAGTGCCACCATTGGTGCATACCCGAACTGCAGTGCGGCAGCAGCAGCGGGCGCTTTCAACATTGCGATTGGAACACCCGGCTACGGCCCGCATCTGGACAGTGATGGTGATGGTGTTGGGTGCGAGCGCGCGGCGGAAGATGGAGCGGTAGATCAGGCTCCGGTGCAGACCCAGGCTCCCGTAGAGACTCAGGCTCCGGCCCCGACTCAGGCTCCCGCCCAGAGTCAGGTTCGTGCCCAGGTCGCCAAGAAGCCGGTCGGCGGTGCTCCTACCGGCGTCGAGCAGGAGAGCGACATGGGCATGGGCTTCCTTGCTCTTGGAGGCCTTGTGGCGGCTGCGGCCACCGCAACTGTCGTCGTGCGCCGCCGTAGTGCCGTCAAGGCCTAGAGCTTTTCGAACTGATTGCTTCGAATGACTAGCTCTACAAGTGGCCGCCGCAGATGCTTCGCGTCTGCGGCGGTCGCTTTGCTACTACTCACAGGCTGTGCATCTACCGCTTCCACACAAGCGGTCAGTGCCCAGGACACCACAATCGAGACGGGCAGTAAGTCGACTCCCCCGTCATCTCCGGCGGCCGCACCGGCCTCGCAAGATGACGTCATGGCCGCTTCTGTCCCGATTTCCATAGATATCCCAAACTCGCAGGTGCAATCCAAATTGATCAGTTTGGGCCTGCGCGCAGACGGGACGCTGGAAGTCCCGCCGGACGCGCCAGGAGCCCCGGCAGCTTGGTTTAACGGGTCGCCTACCCCCGGCGAACTTGGGCCCGCTGTCATCTATGGACACGTCAACGCGACTGACGGTGGGCCAGGCGTGTTCGCCGACCTACGCAGTCTCGTGAAGGGCGACCTCATCAGGATCACGCGCCAGGACGGCACAACCGCCGTTTTCGAAACTGATGGTGGTGAACAGTACTCAAAGGCAGCATTCCCGACCGAGAAGGTTTATGGGAATACGGAGGGGTCCGAGCTTCGCCTCATAACCTGCGACGGATATGATCCAAAAACAGGTGAGTTCGACGACAACTACGTTGTCTACGCGAAGCTTGTCTCTTAAACGCCACCTTGGCGTATGCAAGACCCCGCCCTAAGGCGGGGTCTTGCTGCCTCAGAAGCGAGTTATCGTCATGCACATCACTGGCCGCGGCCGTCAAGTGCACAGTCGCAGAAATAGCTGGGATAAGCTTCATGCAGTTGTGACATAGGTAATATTTCGGGGGGCAAGAATGGATTCCAAGACACCGCTTAAGTTCGGGGCCACGCTAGTAGAACTGATCCGGGCGCGGCATCCGATCCTTCTGGTGGAGACTCACGAAGGCGACCGAGTGGTTGCTGCTGCTGAAGCTGTGGCCGTTAGCCCGGATATTCGCCGTCAACGCAGGGTCACTACCTACACGGTTTCCAAGGGCCTGCACGCACCCGGTCAAGCGGGGAAGCCAACCGCCCCGGACGTTGCGCTCGCCGAAGCCATCAAAACTACCGAGCCCACCATCTTCGTCTTCTTCGATCTCCACCACTTCCTAGGATCGCAGGGCCGTCCAGCCGAGCCCACGATGGTGCGCGCGGTCCAGGACGCAGCGACAGCGTTCCGTACCGGAGAGGTCCCGCATACTCTCATCATTGTTTCCCCGGGCATGACTCTGCCAGCGGATCTCGAAAAGGAAGTTACCGTTGTTGATCTTCCCTTGCCCACAGCAGGGGAGATCGAGGGCGTCCTTGATGAGATTGTCAGCGCGAACGCGGCGTCCATCATCGTTGACCTGAACACGGACGAACGCCAGAGGCTCATCCAGGCAGCACAGGGCCTTACCCTCGGTGAAGCGGAGAACGCCTTCGCGCGCGCCATCGCCTCAGACCGACGGCTGGATGCTTCGGACATCGCGTTGGTCCTTGACGAAAAGCGCCAGACCATTAGGAAGTCAGGACTGCTGGAGTTCATCACGCCCGAGGGTTCGTTGAACGACGTAGGCGGTCTGGAGAATTTAAAGAAATGGCTGGAGAAGCGGAATGGCTCCTGGCTGCCGGAAGCTCAGCGCTGGTCAATTCCCGCACCGAAGGGTGTGCTCATCACCGGTATCCCGGGCTGCGGCAAGAGCCTGACCGCGACCTGTATGGCCACGCTATGGGGCCTGCCCCTACTCCGCCTAGACGTTGGACGAGTCTTCTCCGGCCTCGTGGGCTCCAGCGAACAGAACATGCGGGGAGCCCTGAGGCTGGCCGAAGCAGTTTCCCCCTCCATCCTCTGGATCGATGAAATCGAGAAAGGCTTTGGTTCGAGCGGCAGCGGAGACTCCGGCACCAGCCAGCGCGTCTTCGGGACGTTCCTGACCTGGATGCAGGAGAAGAAGAACCCGGTCTTCGTCATCGCCACCGCGAACAAAATCGATTCCCTTCCGCCGGAATTCCTCCGCAAGGGCCGCTTCGATGAGATCTTCTTCGTGGACCTACCAACGCGGGAGGAACGGGTCCAAATTTGGCGCATCCAGCTCGAAAAGAGGCTCACAGCGAGGTCTGAAGCCAGCGGTGATTTCGAAATCAACGACGCTTCCCTGGGCTTCCTGGCGGAACAAACAGAAGGGTTTTCCGGGGCCGAAATCGCAGAAGCAGTTGTGAGCGCCTGCTTTGAGGCCTTCTCGGAGCGACGGAGGCTCACCGAAAAAGACCTGCGGAGGGCGATTACCAACACAGTCCCGTTGTCAGTCACCCAAGCTGAGCAAATCAATGGGGTACGGGAATGGGCCTCGCAGCGGGCCGTAGCAGCGACATCGACCAGCTCCCGCGGTGATTACTCCACAAGCGGCTCGGCAGCAACCGGTGACGTCAACTCCTGGCGCGGCGGCCGGCAGATCGACTTTGGGGACTAGGGCAACCATGAGCCTCGAAGTTCTCCTCATCCCGATCGGGATAGCCGCCATTGCCGCCATTCGTGAAGCTGGCCGCACTGATTTGTGCGAGAAGTGCAAAACCACGCGGATTAAGGACCAGCAGCTCCTGCAGGACGCACTACTTGCCATGGGCGCCGCCAGCCTCAGCGTCGCCGAAGGCCGCATTACCGGTGACAGCCCCTACGGACGGATCACTTTTCAACGGATCGGGGAACTGTTCATGGGGCGCGTGGATCGCGCCGACGACCAGGTCACTGACAACATGCTGGCTGCCTTGGACATGACCGTTGGCTCCTTGCTGCAGCAAAGAACGATCGCCTCCTTGCACGCCCGAGCCGCGGAAATGGGGATGACCTTGGTCTCCCAGACGGCAGCAAACGGAGAAGTTCAACTCGTTTTCGAACAGGCCGCTTGATGCAAAAGAAGACCATAACTATCACGGTTTCAGCCTCAGGGTCCATCACTGCTGAGGCGAATGGTCCCGGCCCAGCCTGCGTAGATGAGCTAGCCGCGATTCAGGCCCTCCTGCCCGACGCAGTCATTGCAGACTCACGCCTGACACCTGCCTACTTTCAACCCGCAACACAAACAGTGGCAAATCACCAACTGCAGCATGAGAGGGACAACGGACGATGACGCCTGAAGAGAAACTGTGTTCACGAACATGGCGGCTGCGGAACAGTGCCGGAGTCCTGTGGAGTATTCTCTCTTTCGGCTTCCTTACGGGCGTGGGATTTCTTATCCGCGGGGTGAAAGCCAAGAACAAGCTGTGGATCCAAATGGGCATAGGGTTCCTCGTCCTGGGAGTCGGGCTCATGGTGGCGACCGGAACGTATGACTCCGGCACAAAGGAAGCACCCATTCGTTCCACGGCGAGCACCGTCTGGGGATGGATATGGTTCCTTACCTTCATCGGTGGACTCGTGGCAATGTTCATAACCAACCGGAAGTGGTTGGTGTGGAAAGCGCACGCTGGGGACACTAAGTGGTATGCCCAAGCCGGAAATTCCGCACCCTCGGTCAGTACCAGCCCTGCCGCAGGCTACGATCCGAACGCCGCGTCCGCCGCATTCAGGTCAGTCGGTCCTCCACCTCCGGCCACTCTTGCCCAACATGCTCCGCCGGCCCAAACCGTTTCGGATCATAGTGCCCAGTCGTCCGCCATTGACGTGAACGCGGCAGCCACCCAGGACTTTGTTACTGCCCTCGGAATCGAACACGCCGTTGCCGAACGTATCGTGCAGGCTCGTCAAAGCCAAGGACAGTTCACCTCCTTCGAGCAACTCATGGCCAAGGCCCAGATACAACCGCACCTTCTCATTCCACACCGTCACAGGCTTGTCTTCGTAAACCCAAGCAGTGGGGCTACGCAGGCCCCGGCACAGTCACAGCCGACAAGGCGCAGCGCGAATCAAGCAGCCCGAAGACTCGATCTTTGACCACGGAAGTTCTGCGCATCGCGCGAGTCCTTCATGGGACGACAGCCGAAGGCCCTGGTCTCCGAACAGCCGTCTGGTTTCAGGGATGCAGCATTCGCTGCAGGGGGTGCATAAACCCGCACCTCTTCAGCCCGAGCGGCGGAAGCGACATGACGGTCAGCGACATCGTCCTGGGTGCGATAGCCGGGGAAGTCGAGGGCCTCACGCTCATCGGGGGTGAGCCCTTTGACCAGTCTTCCGCTGGAGCGAAGCTTGCCATAGAGGCGCAGGAACAGGGGCTAGGTGTCATCGCGTTCTCCGGCTACGAGTACGAGACCCTGCGTGACAGGGACCAAGCCACCAAAAGCTTCCTTGCCGAGATTGATCTGCTCATTGACGGCCCCTACCAAGCGTGGAACCAGGAAACAAACCGAGCATTGGTCGGTTCCACCAACCAACGCTTTATCCACATATCCGACCGGTATAGATCCTATCGGCCTGAAATTGCCGCCAATCGTGTCGATATACGTGTCCTGCCAGATGGTTCTATCGACGTGGCTGGCTTCCTTGATATGGATAGTCTCAACAATCTGCTGGAAGCAACGAAAACGAGCAGAAAGGCCCGGAGGTCGACCACCGAGTAGTCCGAGCAGCGTTGGCGGTGTAGACGGAGAAGGTGCCGCTGTCAGGGTTGGCGGCGGTCATCTCGCCGAACGCTCACATCAACAGGATGATGAGGATCCCGGCCACGAGGCAGGAGATCAGCACCGCCGAGCCGGGCGCCCAAGGGAGGCGATCGAGCAACCGCTGCTGTGATGAGTGCGATCCAAGCCGCTGAACAACGGTAAGTGCGGCGGCAAGCACTGCCCATTACCCTGCTCCTGGCGTAGTTCGGCAACGCGGTTCCTCGCAGCAGCAGCCGGCAGCGTAGAACCCAAAAAGTACCGTAAGACACCGGGCTGGTTGTCTTCTTAGCGCCACGGGAGAGGCTGCTTAAGAACCAGTCAATGCCGTGCCTGAACCGCTGGATGAGCTGGACCTGCTGACCCGCGACATGGCCAAGGCGACGAACTGGCCGGTCTACCACCAGGCCGCCGAGCGGTTTCATAAGCTGGTGAGGACGGCGTCAGGAATGGGCACCGTCGACATCCAACCATGAGACGCTCGCCGAACTCTGCGGCTACCTCATTCGCTATCCGATCGAGAAGCTGCACAAGTCCAACCGCGACCACATCGCGTTGGTGGCGACCCTCTGCGCCGGCAACGCTGAGGAGGCAGTGGACGTCGCCCGCAAGCAGTTGGACATCCTGCACCACACGATGTTTATGGGGTGCCAGGCGAAATCTAAGCCTCGAAGTTCATGCCGATTGGCCCCTGACAGGGGCCGATACCTCATCAAACCTCCAAGGTGCTTTTCGTCCGCCGGGCCGCGCAGCAACATGTCCTATGTATCCACGTCAGGGGCGCTGCAAACACCCCACAGAAATGTCAGAGGCGACTGTTAGCTTTCCCGTATCTACATCGCCCGGGCCCACCGCGACGAGTATCGGCAGGAAAGGAGTACCAGCGATGCAACCGAATTTCGTCAAGGTTGAGATCCATTGCGGGACCAAAGGAAGCACAACTTCCCTATGCGTCCGAGTCGATAGAGGGGTCCCTCCTCAACTACAATGCACGACGTCAGGAGGTGCTGCCGGCTCGTCAACTGCCGCCCATCACACCTGCGCCGATGCGAAGCGCTCCTTGCTGAAGGCGGAAACCGTCTTTCCGAACAGGTCAAGCAACTCGTCGCCCCGCGAGTGGGACAGCCACCACAGGTCCGGGGCCGTACTAGTTAACTGCTGACCGAGAACTCAAGCCGTCAACCGCTCAGTCGCGTACTTGTTCAGAGGCATTCCGTGATTGGCAGCCTCGATCGCCAGCTTGCGGTGCAGTTCCGGAGGGACCCGGAGATTGAGCCGGCCACTGAACTTTTGCGTGGCGATGGGTTCAGGCACAGGCTCACCTGACTGAGTAAGTTCATCAATGACGTCCGACACCAACCGTTCAATGCCGCGCAGCGCCTCAAACTGGTCCTCGTCCAGCCAAGAGAGGGACGGGAACTCGAGAACCGTGGCCACAAATTCTTGGTCCTCCGGCGACCATTGGACCGAGTAACGGTACTGCGCCACCGGAGACGGTGCTGCAGCTGCTTTTCGAGTGGACATCTACTTCTCCTTGCTCCGATCGATGGCGGCTATAGCTTGCTTCACCTGGTACGGCTTAGCCTTGCCCTTCTTGTTCTGCAGATTGATCCGGGGATCCCCCGCCCAAGGCATTTTGAAGATTGCGTTGTGACTCCCAGAGCCTGACCTGGGTTCGCCAAAGTAGTGGGTACAAAGTTTGAGCATGTCGCTATAGGAAACGTTTTCAGGTGAATTTCTAGCTTGCTTTTCGATCTTCTCGATGCTCGCCACTTGCACTATGGTGCCACTGTTGGCACCACCTTTCAAGGTGGGCTGCGCGAAGGGCGCGCCAAGCCGAAGCCGGGACGACGCCCTTCGTATGCAAAACGCCGAAGTAGTTCCTCGCCTTTGAATTCAGTCGATAGACACCGTCTGCTTGTCACGGTCCGTAGCTTCAACGCCACCTTCAACCTTTCGGCCGCCCCGGTGGTTCAGCCAGTTCGCCACCGCAAGAACCCCCACGAGCCCAAAGGTGCTCAGGAGCTGGGGGCGGGAGTCCTCGCCGATGAAGCCCACCGTGAAGATCGCTACCAAAATCAGTAGACCAAGTGAAGTGAGCCACGGGAAGCCGGGCATCCGCAACGGCAGGTCCGTTCCCTCACGGTCGGCGCGGAGGCGCAGCGCGAGCTGGGCCAGGAGCGCGGACGTCCACACCAGCAGGCACGTGGAACCCACGATGTTGAGCAGGACGCCAAGGACCATCTCGGGGAATACAAGCTCCAGGACAACAGTGACAACACCGAAGGCAACGCTGGCCAAGACTGCGACAACCGGAACCCGTGCCTTCGACACCGAAGCGAGCAGCCGTGGTGCTTCGCCCCGCTCAGCCAGGGAGTAGGCCATTCGTGAAGCACCGTAAAGGTTGGCGTTGAGAGCGGAAAGCAGTGCTGCCACGGCTACCAGCGTGATGGCGGTGGCTGCACCGGGCAGGCCGGCTGCCTCCAATACCGCGGCGAACGGGCTCTTCAGCCCCTCCGAACCAACCGGAACAACCGCCGCGATAACGAAGATGGCGCCAATGTAGAACACCAGGATGCGCCACAGCACCGTGCGGACTGCCTTCTTGACGCTGCGGGCAGGCTCGGCGGTTTCAGCTGCCGCCACGGACACAATCTCGGTGCCACCGAACGCGAATGCCACCACGAACAGCGCAGTCGCAATCCCGCTGAACCCGTTGACCGCGAAGCCGTCGCCCATGAAGTTGGACAGGCCCGGCGACTGGACGCCCGGCAGCCAGCCGAAGAGCAGCGCAGCGCCCACAGCCAGGAACGCGACAATTGCCGCCACCTTCAGCAGCGCGAACCAGAACTCGAACTCGCCGAAGTTCTTTACGCTGGTCAGGTTCACCGCGGTGAGCACCACGATGAACACGAAGGCCATCAGCCACACCGGCAGCGCCGGGAAGATGGTGGCCAGCAGGCCTGCCGCACCGAGCGCTTCCGCGGCGATGACCACCACCAGCTGCAGCCACCACAACCAGCCGACCGTGGCTCCGGCCACCGGCCCGTAGGCCTTTGCGGTGTAGACGGAGAAGGCGCCGCTGTCCGGATTGGCGGCGGCCATCTCGCCGAGCGCCCACATCACCAGGATGATGAGGGTGCCTGCCACGAGGTAGGAGATCAGCACCGCAGGGCCGGCAGCCTGGATGCCGGCACCGGAACCGATGAAGAGGCCAGCGCCGATGGCGCTTCCAAGGCCCATCATCGTGAGCTGGCGTGGTTTGAGGGCCGCGCCGAGGGCGCGGGCAGACTTCTTTGTCTGTTGTTCCATGGGAATTCCTCTAGTTAGTAGGTGGAACGGAAGGAGAAAGGGATCAGAGAATGGTCAGGCCACGTGGGCTTCGAGGAGCCGGAGCACGCGGTCGTTGGAGGCGGCATCGGCAATGGTGATCCGCACGCCGTCGCCCTGGTACGCGCGGACCATGATGCCGGCGGCGTCGAACGCCTCCACCAGCCTGGCCCGAAGCTCCTCGTCGGCACGGATCCACAGGAAATTGCCCTGGCTCGGCTGCAGCTTCCAGCCCTGGGTTTCCAGTGCCGAAGCCATCCGCGACCGCTCCTGCTTGACGACGGCCACCCGTGCTTCCATCTCCTCCCCCGCGTCCAGCGACGCGATGGCCGCCTTCTGGGCCAGCGCGCTCACGGCGAAGGGAAGGGCGGTGCGGCGCAGGCCCTCGGCGATGGCCTCCGTCGTAATTGCATACCCAACGCGCAGGCCGGCCAGGCCGTAGGCCTTGGAGAAGGTGCGCAGGACGCAGACGTTCGGGTACCGGCGGTAGAGCGCCAGGGCATCGGGGCCGCTGCCGGCGTCAGCGTATTCCACGTAGGCCTCGTCGATCACCACCAGGACGCTGGACGGCACGGACTGCAGAAAGGCCTCGATGCGTTCGTGGCTGATCGGCACGCCGGTCGGGTTGTTGGGAGTGCACAGCAGGATGACCTTCGTGCGATCAGTGACGGCCGCGGCCATGGCGTCGAGGTCGTGGCCCTCCGCGTCATCCAGCGGGATGCGGACCGGCCGGGCGCCCGCCAGCTCCACCAGGATCGGGTAGGCCTCGAACGAGCGCCACGCGAAAATCACTTCATCCCCGGCGTCGCACAGCCCGGTGATGATCTGCTGCAGAACGCCCACGCTGCCAGGTCCCACCGCCACCTCCCCCGCGGTGACGCCCAGGTGGGTGGCGAGCCGTTCGCGGAGTTCGACAGCGGCCGCGTCAGGGTAGCGGTTCATGGTGCCTGCTGCTTTGGCCACGGCAGCGGCGGCAGCGGGCAGCGGCTCGTAGTGGCTTTCATTGCTGGCGAGGGCGGCGATGTCCGCACCGGCACCGCGCCTGCCCGGGACGTAGGAGGGAAGTCCGGTCACCGCGCCGCGAAGGGTGGGCAGTGCGGTGTCCGGCCTTGTCAGGAGTTGATCAGGGGTCATGGGCACCGATCATGGTTGTGATCCGGCCCACAGTGCAAGATACGCTTAGGCCATTGGGACTTCTGCTCAACTTCTAGTACCTCTGGTGAAAATATGACCATCGCTACCTCCCGCACCCTCGATTCGCTCGACGGCCGGATCATCCTGGCCCTCGACAAGGACCCGGAAGCCAGCGCCCTGGCACTCTCCCGGACGCTCGGCGTCGCACGCAACACCGTCCACGCCCGGCTGGCGCGGCTGGAGCGCAGCGGCGCGCTCCGCTCCTTCAGCCGACGGCTGGACCCCGCAGCGCTCGGCTACGAGCTCATGGCCTTCCTATCGCTGGAAATCAGCCAGACGCGGTTCGGCTCAGTGGAAAGCGGGCTCGCAGCGATCCCGGAGGTCATCGAGGTGCACGCCACCACCGGGGACGCGGACCTCATGGCCAAGGTAGTGGCCCGCAGTACGGCCGACCTTTACCGCATCACCAACCAGATCCTGGAAATCGACGGGATCCAGCGGACCAGCACCGCCATCTCCGTCATGGAACTCATGCCGCCCCGCTACGACGGCCTCATCAGCCGCCTGTCCGAGCAGGAAGGCCGTCCCACCACCTAAAGCAGAGTGACCCGCACCACAGGTGGTCAGATTTTCACTTTACTACTGCTTCTACTGCCAAATATCCCAAGCAAAATGGACTCTCTTGCTCCAACGGGAACCCCGGCGCACGATTCCTGCATGACTACTCTTACCGTCTCCGGCCGCGTGGCACAGGTTCTCGGCAGCTACGTCACCGACGTCTTCGGCGTCATGGGCAACGGCAACGTCTACTTCCTGGACGCCGCCGAAAAGCTTGGCCTGCGCTTCTCCCCCGTCCGGCACGAGGGCGCCGCCATCGCCGCGGCCGACGCCTACTACCGCACGTCGGGACGGCTCGCTGCGGGCACCACCACCTACGGCCCCGGCTACACCAACGCGCTCACGGCCCTGGCCGAGGCGGTCCAGGCGCAGATCCCGGTGGTGCTGGTCACAGGGGACGCCCCGAGCAGTGGCGCCCGGCCCCAGGACGTGGACCAGGCAGCCATCGCCGCGGGCCTCGGCGCGGCCACCTTCACCGTCACCCGCGACGCCGTGGGCTCCATCACCCGGCAGGCGGTGGAGTACGCACTTGCCCAGCGCACCGCCGTCGTCATTGCCATCCCTTACGACCTCGCGGCCCTCGAGGCCGAGGACGAGGAGCTTCCGGCGCCCCTGGCAGCTACGGTGACGGACGACGGCGGCACTGACCTTGGGCACGTCGCCCGGCTTCTCGCCGAGGCCAGGCGGCCGCTGATCCTCGCCGGCCGCGGCGCGCACCTCGCCGGCGCCGGCCCGGAGCTCCGCAAGCTCGCCGACCGGCTCGGCGCACTGACCGCCGGAACCGCCCTCGCGCTCAACCTCCTCAACGGCGAGGGGTACCTGGGCGTGGCCGGCGGTTTCGGCACCGACACCGCGGCCGGCCTCATGGGCGAGGCCGACGTGGTCCTGGTGGCCGGGGCCAGCCTGAGCCCCTTCACCATGCGGTTCGGGCACCTGCTCGGGCCGGACAGCACTGTCATCCAGATCGACACCGCCCTGCAGCCGACACATCCGCGGGTGGACCTCTTCGTCAGCGCAGACGCCAAGTCCGCCGCGGCACGTCTCCTCGCGATGCTGGACGACTCGGCTGTGGCGGAGGGCTGGCGCGCGGAAGCCCGCAAGCGCCTGGCGGAAGGACCGGCCCACCACCCGGGCTCAGACGAAACCGCGGATGGCCGGCTGGACCCGCGCGCCCTTGCCACTGCCCTGGATGCCGTGCTGCCGGAGCGCCGCACGGTGGTCCAGGATGGTGGGCACTTCCTCGGCTGGGCGCCCATGTACTGGAACATCCCGCGGCCGCAGGACCTGGTGATGGTGGGGACTGCCTTCCAGTCCATCGGGCTGGGCCTGGCGAGCGCCGTCGGGGCAGCCCGTGCTGTGGAGGACGGCCGGACCCTGGTGCTGGCCTCCGGCGACGGCGGTTTCCTGATGGGCCTGTCCGACCTCGAATCCCTCATCTCAGCTGCGAGCAGCGCCATCGTGGTGATCTACAACGACGCCGCCTACGGAGCCGAGATCCATCAGTACGGCTCCCAGGGCCTGACCGAAAAGCCCATGCTGATCCCGGAGGTGGACTTCAGCGGGGTCGCCCGCGCCCTCGGTGCCGAGTCAGCGGTCATCCGTTCCCTGTCCGACCTCGCCGCGCTGAAGGACTGGATCGACGCCGGGGCCAGGGGAACCTTTGTGGCCGACTGCCGGATCACCTCTAGCGTGAGGGCGCCATGGATGAGCGAGTGGATGAACGCCAAGCAAGCAGCAAAGGCGGCGGTGGCCGGGTAGACGTGTTGAACGTCGAGCTGTCCATGTTGGCGCCGAAAGCGTCTATGTTCTCGAAGTTTCCGAAAGCATTGAAGTTCCTAATTGCCGCGTCTACAACCTTGTTGATCATTTGAGCTGTGTGTCTTGCGGCGCATTACCGCTCGGGCGTAGCATTTCTTGCAGGTCTCGCTCGCGGTTGTTGCTCAACACTTTGATGAGGTGCAGACCATGGCATTCGAAGTTTTCGAACGAGGCAGCTTCCCTCCCCCGAATGCGCCAAGTGTCACCGTCCAGAAGAAGGGCCTGTTGTCCCTAAATCGCGCTGCGATGGATCTGCTACATAATCCAGAAGCGGTTCAATTTCTATGGGATCGCGATAGAAAAGTTATAGGAATTCAAGCGGTAGGTATTGATTCCTCGAACGCTTATCCAGTTCGACGACAAGCGCCGGCCCGAAGCGCCCAGTCGCGTAGCGGCGCTAGCCTTATCGCCGGCACTTTGTTCGCGCGATACATCAACCTCGACACATCTCAGGCGCGGCGATGGCTACCTCGAATGGAGGGCGACATCCTGATCGTTGATTTGAAGCAGGTCGGACAACCGGTAGTGTCCAATAGGGACCGCGGACGCCTTCATAGCTCTTGACAGTGCGCCGCTCTCTCAACTAGGCGCCAGTCATGCACGAAGAACTCACATTTCGCAGATTTCCTGTCACCACAGGAATTTCCCTGGCCTATTTGCTGGAGGACACCGATAGCTACCACGGCATCTACATTCTTCATTTCGCTGACGGGAAGGAATATGTAGGACAAGCCGTCGACTTCCTGAGTCGCTACCGAGTTCATTCACGCCGATACGGCAGTCGGATTACTGCAATCGACTTCGCCCCGGTAATCCGCCCCGGCTTAGATCAGTTCGAGATCCTCACGATCCACTGGCGTCAACGGGAAGGAGCGGACCTGTTGAACATACTCCTGAAAAACACCCTTGCGGACTATCGCTTGCCCGACCATTGGATGCCCCAGCAGTATCCGATCACCTTTCGGTTACTCCCTCACCAAATACCCGACCAGAAGCTTCGGGGACAGGATGCGTCGGCGGACCTGCAAGGTCTGAAGAATTACGTCCGGTTGATTGAACATCCGCGGTCCACTGAGGCGATCGAGGCCCTCGCAGTATTCCTGGGCTCCACGATTCGTGATCCCGCAAAAACTGAAGGAAGCAACTGGGTTGTTACAGCCGTACCGCGATCCGACGACGGTAGGCGACGGCTTGCGTGCTTAACGTTCCAAAACATGCATCTGCTCACACTTTTTGACTCTGGAAGAGGGGAGATCTACGCGACCGCGAACATCGTCCCTAGTCCCGTGCTGTCAACTCGTTATAAGGGAGAAGATCAGTGGCATGAAGCCGACCATGTGATGCTACGTGAGGTCCGTCTTCAACCGAGGCTATTGATTCAAGCGTTGAAAGAGGACCCTTGCTTCGTGACGGCAGCCCGAAATGCAGTTTCCTTGTGGGCTAGCAGGGGCGCCTCGGTGATCAATCGTCAGCATTGTTGGCCGCTTGCCGATGCACTACTGGCACACATCTACCGCAGTGCTGAGAAAGTCGACAGAAGGGTTTAGCCGGCTTTCCAAACCCAAACTAGGGTGTCTGTGGATGGGCGGTGAAAGGTAGTTCGGCCCCAATCTGCTGAAAGCCCGCACCATGGGCTCGACGCTAGTGAGAGGTTGAGTCAAAGAGGGGTGTCGGACCCGAACTCAATAGCCGCCGCTGTCGGATGGGGGACCTCGCCGCGCTCACGGACTGGATCGACGCCGGCGCCAAGGGAACGTTCGTGGCCGACTGCCGGATCACATCGAGTGTCCGGGCTCCGTGGCTGAGCGAGTGGATGGAGGCGTCCCGGGCGGCGGAGGCGGGGTAGCTCGCCGCCAGCCCCGCAGGGTCTCATTGGCGACTATCCTGGGGGGTGGCCGACGCTGACTGGACCAGGTTCGTCAGCCAACGCGGATGCCGTTGTCGGCGAGGAACTCGCGGGCACGGCCCATCTGGCGGTCGGCGGAGAAGGTGTACCACTGTTCGCTGAGGTTCTCGCCGTGAACGAGGTCGCGGAACCGCGAGAAGGCACCCTTACCTTCGATTGCGCGCTCCAGCCGCTCCCGGAGGGCCTGATCATGCTGCCGCTCGGCGAAGGCCGCCATGTCCTCCCAGGCATCCCTCGAACCCGTGCGGTCGACTCGAAGCCGACGGTCCGGGTCCTCCTCCACGTCGATGGCTTCGTCCCCGACCATCATCGGGTCAGTGGCACTGTCCCCGTACACCTGCCCGGTGCGAAGGTCGAGGTAGCCACCCGCCCACAGGTCCATATCCCCTTCCAGGACGGTGCTGAGCATGTCCATGTCGACCGGGACCACCCGGCCCGGCAGCCGCTCGCGGCGCAGAGCGGCCAGCAGGTCATGCGCCAGTGCCCGGTCACCGGCACCGCCGCGCCAAGTCAGACGGTTGATGACCGACAGTGCCACCGGCTCGGCTTCCTGGCGTCTCTGCTCCAGCGCCATCGGGATGCCCGACCCGACCTGTTGGAGAGCATCATCGATGTCGTGTCCTGTCACCGCCGCAAGAAAGCCGGCTGCATCTCCTTCGCCGATAGCGGCACGTACTTCGGACACGTCGATTCCCGGCACTTGCGCTTGCGCGGGCCATGCGTGCAGCAGCATGGGGTGCGGCTGGCTCGGTCTCTCTGGCGCCTTGCTCTCCCCGTCGTCGGCAGCCCACCGGCGCCCATACTGGTCCGGGATGCTGCCCCAGCCCCAGTACGGCAGGGGAATGCCAGGACGGATACCCAACACCTCCAGCGGGTCGACCTTCACCTCCGCCACGACGCATCGGTGGGTCCACGCGTCGCCGAGGTCGAACGTGAACTGAAATTCGGCCCCCGGCTCCACCGTACGCACGACCTTGGCTACCTCGATGTCGATCGATGCGGTGATCGGGCCATGGACCGATGCGGCCATCTCGGCCCCTGTCTCTTCATCGGTGATGACCCGGCCGTCAGCCAAGGAGAACATGGACAGGTGCGAGCGGTCCCACCGGGCGAAGGCGCCATTGATGGCATTGGCGAGGTCCATGAAGGTGTGCGACGGTCCGACCGCGAAGATACGCCCTGGCCACGGCCACAAATCCTCACCACGTCCGCCGAGCAGTTCCACCGTCACCGATAACCAGGTTCGTACCATATCCCAAGGATGGCATGTGTCGCGGCGGTGCCGTAGTCGCGTTACTTGGCCGACCTCCGAGCTGGGACCGCCCGCCTCAAGACGGGGTCCGGCAATACCCCGCCCCGTGATCCGCAAGCGGCAAAAAGGTTCCCTGCGCGCCCAAAGCCGCGTGCCGCCGTCGTACTAGCCACTCGTTCACTGCCTGGACAGGTGCCGCTCCCCAACTGTTCATGTCCGCTGTATTGACTGTGGAAGCCCGCGTGAGGAGCGGTTCCCTGGGTTCCAGGCGACGAGCCGCTCTCTTCTCCACCGCACAAATGCAGTAAGGCTCTCATGACAAACGGTATGTCCCGCCGCGGAATTTTGAAGACCGGTTCGGTCTTAGGACTCGGTGCTTCGATTGCAGCGGTCACTCCCGCTCAAGCCCTCGCCGAAACTCCCCAGCGCACGAAGAAGGGAGAGTACTTCTGGCTGAACGGGGACCATCACGTTCACACCCTTTTCAGCAACGACGGTAAGTACCGCGTGGTGGATCATGTCCGGCAAGCCATCCGTTACGGCGTCGACTGGCTCGTTCTCACTGATCACGGCAACGTGGCCCACTCCCAGCTCAGCACCGAGCAGATCGTTCCTCTCATCGATGAGGTGCGTCAGGAGTTCGGGGATTCAATCCTGATCTACCACGGCCTGGAGTGGAACATTCCAGGGGCCGAGCATGCCACAGTCTTCGTCGCCCCCGGCCGCGACGACGTTGCGGTCCTCAAGGACGTTGAAGCACGCTGGGACGCCCGGGTGAAGGGCACCAGGGACGGAACTGCCGCCAACGAGGCCCTGGCCCTGGACGGGATCCGCTTCATGGGCGAGGCCCGCGCCAAAAAGCGGGTTGAGGACATCGTGATGATTCCAAACCATCCTTCCCGGCAGGGCATCGACTCCCCGCACGAGATCCGGGCGTGGATCGACGCAGCACCGGATGTGGTGATTGGCATGGAGGGTGCTCCCGGGCATCAGGCCGGTGGACTGCCGGCGCCGCACGTCGGCAGTCGTGCACGGGGACTTTACGACGGCGCGCCGGGCGCCTTCTCCTTCAAGGGCTACCCTGCGGAGTCGTACCGCACCTGGGGTGGCTTCGACTGGATGACTGCCACAGTGGGCGGTGTGTGGGACAGCCTGCTCGCCGAAGGACGGCTGTTTTCCGTTACGGCCACCTCGGACAGCCACAACGTGTATCTCGATACCACCACTCGCGGCCCCGGAAGCGACTTCGACGCCAAGGGCCGCACCGAAGACCCGGTCTACAGCGGAACAGTGGACCTCACCGAGAACGACTTCTGGCCCGGCTACTACAGCCGCACCCACGTGGGGGCCGAGAAAGTCAGCCACGCCTCGGTGATGCAGGGGCTGCGTGAGGGGCGTGTGTGGGTGGACCACGGATGCCTGATCGATGCCATTGATGTGAGTCTCTCGGACCAGGCCAAGTCGGTCACGCTCGGAGGAAAGCTTGGCACGAAGCGGGGCAGGAAGGTCACGCTCACGGTCTCCATCGCCCCGGCATCAAAGCCAAACTTCGCCGGCTTCATTCCAGAGTTGGCCCGGGTTGACGTGATCCTTGGCAAGGTGACCGGCCCGGTGGCCGACGCAGACACCATGACCGCTCCGGATACGCGCGTCATCACACAGCTGCCCGTCAAGGACCTGACGCTCCGGAACGGCAGTTACAGCTGGACACAGGAAATCGAAGCCTCCTCTGATCACTTCTATATCCGGCTCCGCGGAACTGACGGGAAGAAGTCCCAGCCAGGCTTCCTCGGCGCAGATATTGACCCCGCGGGGCCAGCCATGGATGAGATCGGAAACGCCGATCCGTGGGAAGACCTGTGGTTCTACACCAACCCCGTCTTCGTAGAGGTCGTTAACTAGTCTTCGCTTCTGGTTGACGCCCCGAAAGCCCAGCACTCGCCTGACCCGGGTGTTCCATACCCCTTTAGCGGGGTGGTGCGCACCAGGTACGCGAGCCGGCCCTTTCGCACTTGCACAAGAGGGAGGCCGACGACGACTTTTCAGTGTCGCCGTCGGCCTCCTTGTCATGCCCCACGGCATACCTGCTAACCGGAAAGTTGGGCCGTCAACCGCTCCGTCGCGTACTTATTCAGGGGCACACCGTGATTGGCAGCCTCAATCGCGAGCTTGCGATGGAGTTCGGGCGGTACCCGGAGGTTGAGGCGGCCACTGAACTTTTGCGTCGCGATGGGCTCGGGCACGGGCTCACCCGACTGCGTAAGTTCGTGGATGACGTCGGACACTAACCGCTCAATGCCGCGGAGCGCCTGAAACTGATCCTCGTCCAGCCAGGAGAGGGAAGGGAATTCGAAAACAGTGGCGACGAACTCTTGATCCTCCGGCGACCACTGGACCGAGTATCGATACTGCGCCACGGCAGACGGCGCAGCAGCTGCTTTTCGAGTGGACATCTACTTCTCCTTGCTCCGATCGATTGCCGCGCCACAGGGCAATGGTGCCACTTTTGGCACCACTCCTCAAGGTGGCCTAATGACGCCGAGCCCGACACTTGCCGGACACGCCCCCTCCGCAGGGGAACCCGCGGCAGGGCTCGGCTTTTGGTCCAGTCGATGAGCACCGCGTGCTTGTCACCGTCCAGCACCGACACCGCGGCCGGGCCCCCTGGCTGACCGAGCGGATGAACGACAAGCAGGCTGCGAAGGCGGCGGTGTCGGGGTGAACACATGTTGGGAAAAAAGCCCCAATCACGCAGGGCTTATCCAGCCGTAGGGCTGAGACCGACGGTCTGGGATGCTTGGTGTTGCTAGCCGACCACGACCGACCGGGCGCCACTGAACGCGCGAGCGCGGAAGGCCATTCGCGCACTTCCCCGCGGCGTCAGGAGCGGTAACCAACGACGGAACTAGGAACATCGTCACCGGCTCCGGGCACTGCCGGCTGGGAGGGCCACGTGAGACCGAACTAGTTAATCGTTAGGTTCATCGGCCGGCGTTTCAGCAACATCTGGGCCTGGCTTGTCGTGAACTTTCTTCGGGATCTTACCCTCGACGTCTGCGGGCACGGGCGGGTCCTTCTCATCATCAGTAGACATGGGCCAAGCCTAAGCTGCCCGTGCATCTGCATCTCACGTTCTCCTCTGTCGGGACCTGAGTGCGTGACTGCCCGCTGAAGCCGAACACATCCTCGGCGACCTCGCGCGCAGGACCCGGGTGCTCCACGTTCCTACGCCGTTGCTGGACCTCACCCTCGTCCAGATTGCTGGCCGCCACACTGTTCGGCTTTTAGACCCTGCCTCAGCGTGAAGCCGGGTGCCGTCATCGTGTCCCGCTGTGACCGCCTCCCCCTGTCTCCACTGGCAGCGGGACAGCCCTGGTGGGATAATTTAGGGCATCCTCGAACAGGAGGGGCCATCATGGCCGGCCTTGGTGTTCTACAACCTGGCCGCCGCTCCCGGGCATTCGCGCCCCGGCTCCTGGCGGTTTTGCTGGTGCTCGCGCTCGGCGTGCTGTTCACTCCACCCGCCCGGGCGGTCGACTACGGGCATGACGTTTCGTGGCCGCAGTGTCCCGGCGGCCTGCCCATGCCGCCGGAGAACACGGAATTCCTGGTGGTGGGGCTGACGCGCGGACTCGCCTTCACCGAAAACCCCTGCCTGCAGCAGCAGTACCAGTGGGTGCTCGACCGCGGCGTCCGGGCTTCGGCCTACGCCATGGCCACGTTCCCCACCACGGCACAATACGACACCTACGGCGACGACGGTCCCTTCCCCACAAGCACCAGGCCGGACCGGCTGCGCAACGTCGGGTACGCCGAAGGGCGCGCGGCCCTCGCGTCCCTCGCCACGGTGGGATGGCGGCCGGAGAGAATCTGGGTGGACGTCGAGCCCCGCCCGCAACAGCCCTGGCCCAGCTCAACAGCAGCCGAGCGGCAGGAGAACCGGTACGTCATCTCAGGGCTCCTGGCTGCACTGGCCGACGCCGGGTTCCCACAGGGTATCTACTCGTATCAGAGCGCTTGGGAGGCCATCACCGGTTCGTGGCAGCTGCCCGACGTGCCCGTCTGGTCACCGGCCGGGCGCCTCGACTTCGCCAGTGAAGCATCCGACCTCTGCGCGAATCCCAGCTTCTCCGGCGGCACCGTCCACCTCGCACAATGGACCGACGGCACCTACGACTACAACATGACGTGCATCGGGGTCTACCAGGCCCACGTCGCCACGATCGGCTGGCAGCCCAGCGTCTCGGACGGTGCCACCGCAGGAACCACCGGCCAGGCACTGCCGCTGGAGGCGCTGCGCCTCTCGGCGGCTGGAGACCGCCTGTCGGGCGACATCCTGTGGCGGGGGCATGTCCAGAACATTGGCTGGCAGCCATGGACGACGGCGGCGTCCCCCATCGGGACCACCGGGCTCGGTCTGCGCCTGGAGGCTTTCGAGTTGCGGCTGACGGGGGATCTCGCCTCGCAGTACAGCATCAGGTACCGCGCCCACGTGCAGAACGTCGGCTGGCAGCCGCACGGGGTCGACGGGGCCACGGCCGGCACCGTCGGGCAGGGCCTGCGGATGGAGGCCGTCACCATCGAGCTGGTTCCAAAGGTGGCACCGGCATTCACCGCCGTGTACGCCGCCCACGTTCAAAATGTCGGCTGGATGCCAAACGTTTCGGACGGGACCGTCGCCGGGACCACGGGGCGAGCTTTTCGGGTCGAGGCGTTGCGCCTCACCGTCTCCAGCACGGCCTATAGCGGGGGCGTCGAGTGGCGTGGGCATGTGCAGCGCATCGGTTGGCAGCCGTGGACATCCTCGGCAAATCCCATCGGCACCACCGGGCAAGGGCTCCGTTTGGAAGCGTTTGAAATCAGGCTGACCGGTGAGATGGCGAACCAATACAGGATCTACTACCGCGCTCACGTACAGGATGTGGGCTGGCAGTCATGGGTGGCCGACGGCGGAACGGCAGGCACTGCGGGTTTGGGCAAACGGATGGAGGCCGTGCAGATCCTCCTCGCCCCGAGGACCGGCTAGTCCAGCCGCAAACGCTGAGGCTGATTTTGAGCCCTAAGCCTGAACCGGCTCGATACCCGGTGCACTTGTGACCATCGGGGAACAAGCCGCCACAGGGACGTGACCTCGGCCGCGCGCGCCGCGAACAGAGGATCGTCTCGGTCCGATGCCTTCGGATGCGTTGGCTTGGTGTCGAGCCGTTCCACCACCTTCAGCCCGGCCGCCTCGATGGCGGTCAGCAGATCCTCACGCGACCGCAGGCCAAGGTGCTCGGCCAGGTCGGAGAGGACAAGCCAGCCCTCACCGCCCGGCTCCAGATGGTCGGTTAGTTCGTGCAGGAAGCGGAACAACATCCTGCTTCCGGGGTCGTAGACGGCGCTATCCAGGGTGGAATGCGGCGTGGCCGGAATCCAGGGCGGGTTGCACACAATCAGCGGTGCCCGTCCCGGCGGGAACATGTCAGTCAGGACGGCCTCGGCACGGTCCTGGACCCCGAGGTTCCGGAAATTCTCAGCGGCGCAGGCGATGGCACGCGGTTCATTGTCCGTTGCCACCACGCGATGGACGCCGCGGCGGGCGAGGACCGCGGCGAGCACCCCGGTGCCGGTTCCGACGTCGAACGCCAGCGTGTCAGAGGGCAGCGCAGCAGCCGCCACGAGATCCACATACTCACTGCGGGTGGGGAAGAACGTGCCATAGTGCGGGTGGATGCGGCCCTGCAGGGCATCGACGTAGACGCCATTCCGTCGCCACTCGTGGGCGCCAATGGCCCCGACAAGCTCATGCAGGGACACCACGGAAGATTCACCGATATCACCGTACGCTTCCGCGGCGGCCTCCCGGATATCCGGTGCCCGGCGCAGCGGCACCACCGGGCCCAAATCAAGAGGAATCAGCAGCAGGCCAAGAATGCGAGCTCGGTGCGAGCGGGACTGGCGATGCCGGTAAAACTTTTCGGCCGGAGTTCCTGCGATCTTCTTTCCGGCGCCTACCCGCCGGTCCAGGGCGTTGAGGATCTGCCGCGCGTTGTGGAAGTCACCGTGCCAGAGCATTGCGATCCCCTGTGACGCCATCCGGTTCGCATCATCGGCCGTGAGGGAGTCGGAGACCACTTCGACGCGCGCCGGCGCCGGCCTGCCGTTCGCAGATCGCCATCGCGCGGCCATGCTGACACCAGCCTCGACCCAGGACACGAGGGCACGCTCATCCCCCGCGGCTGTGCGCGAGGGCTTGGGCTCCGGCGTCGGAATTCCTACGGGAGCTGGCATGTCGGTACTGATAAAGATCCATTCCAAGAGTCCGGGGGGCGGACCGGAGACCGACGATTGCGGCGGCGATTCCACGACGTCCGAGGCTACGGCCCAAGATTCCAGACCGTCATCCGGCAGAGGACCGAGCTTCTTGATCGATAGCGGCTGGAGTCCATAAATCTACCTTTGTCAGGATACAGGGCCTACATCACCGTCGGCTTCCCGGGCCCGCCCTTGTGCTCGGCCCGCGCGATCTCGAAGCTGCTCTCAAACGGCAGCGAGCCCACGTCCAGCAGCGGGTTGGTGTCCTGCGTCTCCACCAGCTTCCGGGCAGCTTCCTCCGACTCCACGCTGGGCATGGACCCGGGCAGGTGCCGCCGGGCCGATTCGGGCAGGAACCGGATGGCCACAGCGGCGATGGCGGCCACGGCCATGAGGTAGTACGCGATCGCCATGTCGTCGCCGGTCAGCTCGATCAGGGCCGCGATGATGAACGGGGCCGTCCCGCCGAAGATCGCCACCGCCACGTTGTACGCCATGCCCATGGCGGAATAGCGGTGCTCGGTGGGAAACAGCGCCGGCAGCGCTGACGCGAGGTTCGGCACCGAAAACGCCACCGGGAAGGCGATCAGGACCAGGCCCAGCAACGTCATAGGGACGCTGCCCACGGCGATCGCCAGGAACGCCGGAACCGCGAGAACCACGGTGCTCAAGGCCCCGATCCACAGCACACGGCGGCGGCCGATCCGGTCCGAAAGCAACCCGGTGAAGGGGATGCCCAGCGCCATGGCCACCAGGACCGGGATGGTCAGCAGCGTCCCCTCCAGCTCGCTGTATCCCTTGTTGCTGGTCAGGTAAGTGGGCATGTAGGACGTCAGGGCGTAGGCCACGGTGTTGGCGGCCGCTGCCAGGATCATGGCCAGCACGATCGGCCGCCAGTGGGCCTTCAGAATTCCGAGCGGGCCTACGGGACGCAGCTCCTCCCCTGTCTCGGGATGCGTGGCCGCCACGGCTTCGGCCTCCATGGTGGCCTTGAAGGCCGCCGACTCCTCGATCTTCATCCGGAAGTAGACAGCCACGATGCCCAGCGGACCGGAGATCAGGAACGGGATCCGCCAGCCCCACGCCTCCATCTGCTCCTGGCCCAGGGTCAGCTGCAGGGCGGACACCACGGCCGCGCCTGCCGCGAAGCCGAGGTAACTGCCCATGTCCAGGAAGCTGACATAGAAGCCACGGCGGCGGTCCGGCGAATGCTCGCACACAAACGTGGTGGCGCCCGAGTATTCCCCGCCGGTGGAAAAGCCCTGCACCAGTTTGAGGACCACCAGCAGCACCGCTGCCCAGATGCCCAGCACCGCATATGTAGGAAGCAGGCCGACGGCGAACGTCGCGGCGGCCATCAGCATCAGCGTCATGGCCAGCACCTTCTGGCGGCCGATCTTATCGCCCAGCCAGCCGAAGAAGATCCCGCCCAGCGGCCGGGCGATGAACGTGGCACCAAAAGTCCCCAGCAGGAACAGGTTCTGCACGGCCCTGTCCGCCTCGGGCAGGAACACCGGCCCCATGGTGGTGATGAGGTAGCCGAACACCCCCACGTCGTACCACTCCATCGTGTTGCCCACGATGGTCCCGCCCAACGCCTTCCGCAGCGTGCGGCGGTTCACAACGTTGACGTCGGATACCTTCAGCCGCCGCTTCTGCCCGTGGTGCTCTGTCATGGCCCGCTCACCGCCGCCTCGCTCGTAAAGCTGGGCACACGCCGTCGTACTTCCGGCCCGGCTGGCCGGCAGGAGCCCAACACTTCCGATCATCCTGCTACCGCCGGGGTACCGCAACAGCGGATGCTGGAACCCTGCCCGGTTCATCCTGGGTCCTCGCACTGCTGCCGGCCGGGCTGCTGGCGGAGTTTGGCAGCGACAGCCAAAGTAGGGCATTTCTCCCCTGTGCGCCGCCCGACGACGGGACTAGCCTGATCGGCATCAGCGTCCACCGCCGTCGAGGAGCCGTCATGCCCGGGTATGTGCTTGACCTCCGCCAAGCGGCGTCAGCGTCGCTGGCCACCGTGGGCGGCAAGGCCCTCAACCTTGGCCGGCTTGCCGCCGCGGATTTTCCGGTTCCGCCGGGGTTCTGCCTGACCACAGACGGCTACCTGAAGGCCGCGCCCCCGGAGCTGGACGCCATCACCGCCCGCCTGGACGGCGCCGGACCGGACGGCACCAGGCTGGAGAAGGCGGCACTGTCCGACGGCGATCGTGGACTTCCAGACGACGAACGGAACCGCCTCGCCCGGCGGGCCCGCGAGGCGGTGGCGGCAGCGCCGGTACCGCCAGACGTCGAGGCCGCCGTCCGCGAGGCGTATGCCGCCCTGGGCAGCGGGCCGGTGGCGGTGAGGTCTTCGGCCACCGCCGAGGACCTGCCGTTTGCCAGCTTCGCCGGGCAGCAGGACTCCTTCGTAGACGTGACGGGAGCCGACGCCGTCGTCGAGGCCGTCCGGCGCTGCTGGGCCTCGCTCTGGACGGACCGGGCGGTGGCCTACCGCACCACTAACGGGATCAGCCACCGCGAGGTGGGGCTCGCCGTCGTCCTTCAGCAAATGGTCCCCGCCGGCACGGCCGGTGTGCTGTTCACCGCCAATCCGGTGACCGGCACCCGCACCTAGACCGTCATTGATGCCAGCCCCGGGCCGGGCCAGGCCGTGGTGTCCGGCGCCGTGAACCCCGACCATTTCGTGGTGGAGACGGCGTCGGGCCGGATCCTGCAGCAGCCGCCGGGCCCCGCGCCCAGCCTGACAGAGCCGCAGCTGCGCGAGCTGACAGCACTCGGAGACGCCGCCCGGCAGCTTTTCGGTGCGCCCCAGGACGTGGAGTGGGTGATCGACGGCGGCGGCAAGGCCTGGCTGACCCAGTCGCGGCCCATCACCACCCTGTACCCGCTGCCGGATGACGATCCGTTCAACGGGCAGGCAAACATGGACAGCACGGTTGGCTCAGCCTCCGGCGCGGAGGCACGGATCTACCTGTGCGGCACCCTGCTCCAGGGCCTCACGCGCCCCATCACGCCAATGGGGCTTTCCGTCCTGGCCCTCATGAGGGGTAACAACGGGCCCTGGAAATACACGAACCCGGGACTACGGATGTACATCGAGCTGACGCCGCTTCTCCGCAACAAGTCCCACCGCCAGGCACTGGCGCGGATGCTGCCGCTCGCGGACGGACGGAGCGCCGCCCTCCTCCCCGCCCTCCTGGAGGACCCGCGGTTCAGCGTTGCCCGGCAGCCCCGCAAAAGCCCCGGCCGCCAAGGAAGCGCCGCCCCTGCCCGCAGCGGCGCAAGAGGCAATGGTGCCGGAAACCTGGGCCGAACGCTAGGCCTCATTCCCGCGATGATCCGCGCCCTGCTCTGGCCGGACCGGGAACTACGGAGGGCGCGGCGGTACCAGGACCGCCTCGCAGCCCGGCTGGTCCTCCCCGCGCCGGCCAGTGCTGCCAGGCGGCTCCAGCACACCGAGGACATCATGGCCACCACCATCAACGGGCTGATCCAGGGCACCCTGCCGGCGCCGTCCGTGGGATACCTGATGCTGGCCGCGGCCCGCCGTCTGCTGCGCGGAATAGCCCGGCCGCGTGAACTTGAGGCGGTCCTGCGCGGGCTGCCCCACAACGTGACCACCATCATGGACCTGGAGCTGTGGCACCTGGCGGTGTCGCTGGGCGGGGATCCGGAGACCCGCCGGGTGTTCAAGGAACTGAAGCCCGGTGAACTGGCTGCCCGCTACAGGGCCGGAACGCTGCCCGGCACCGCCCGGTCCGGGCTGCAGGAGTTCCTGTCCAAGTACGGCCACCGGGCCGTGGCGGAGATCGACCTGGGGATGCCCAGGTGGTCCGAGGAACCGGATCACATTCTCGGAATGATTTCGAACTACCTCCGGGTGGAAGATCCCGGACAGGCCCCGGACCGCCCGTTCGCCGCGGCCGCCGCCCATGCCGAAGCCCGGATCAGCGAACTGGTGGAGCGCGCCGGAACAAAGAGCAGGTTGCGGGGGCGCCTGGTGGCGTTGTGCCTGCGCCGGACCCGGCAGCTCGCCGGCCTGCGGGAATTTCCCAAGTTCTGCATCGTGATGGTGCTCGCCGAGATGCACCGGCAGCTCCTGGAGGTCGGCGCCGAACTTGCAGCGAACGGAACCATCGACGCCGCCGGCGACGTGTTCTTCCTGGACTTCGAGGAACTGCGCGTGGGCCTGCGCGGCGCGGACCTGAAGGGGATCGTGGCCCGCCGCCGGAAACTGTACGACGTCGAACTCCGCCGCAGGCGCATTCCGCGCCTTCTGCTCTCGGACGGCACAGACGTCGAGGCCGCCGCGAAGCCCCACGAGGCTGCCGCGGACCGGCTGACGGGCACGCCGGCTTCGGCGGGCACCGCCAGCGGGAAGGCCAGGGTGATTATGGATCCGGTGGGCGCCCACCTGGAACCGGGGGAAATCCTGGTGGCCCCGTCCACTGACCCCGGCTGGACGCCGCTTTTTATGACGGCAGGCGCCTTGGTGATGGAGATGGGCGGCGTGGTGTCGCACGGAGCGGTGGTGGCCCGCGAGTACGGTATCCCCGCCGTGGTGGGTGTTGCGGACGCCACCACGCGGCTGCGCGACGGCCAACGCATCACCGTGGACGGGGCCGCCGGAACCGTTGCGTGGTGAGGTCTGGCCTGGCACCAAGCCAGCGGCCGCCGTCGTCCATTACGACGGCGGCATCTCCCCAAGGTGGCAGAGTCCCCTACTGCCCCGGCGCCCGGTAGGACGGCGTCTTCTTGGCGGCCTCGTCGATGTCCTCTACCGTGAGGAGCGGTTTCAGGCGGACGTTGACGTTCCCGCTCGAATTGATCAGCAGCGACAGTGCTGCAGCGCTTGCGTCGTCCGGCGCCTCGAAAACACCCAGGACGTCGTAGTAGCCGAAGGCGTAGTAAAAGCTTTCCAGCGTTCCTCCGACGGATTTCAAAGCCTCGGACAGGGCCTCGCGCCGTTTGGTGCCGCCCTCCTGCATGAGCCCCTGGATTCCTTTGCCCACGTACGTTGCTTCAAACAGATACTTCGGCATGGTCTTTCCTCTCCCCGGCGCCTTCGCCGTGCGGAAGTGGCCCGGACCGGGCCCCTTTTCCGTGGAAGCGGGGCAGACGCCCCGCTACCGCAGAAGCTATTCCTCAGGCTGCGGGCAGTCAATATGCCCGGGGTACCTAAAGATGTCTTGGAGGCTCGGCGGAATTCCACCGAGCCCCCCTTCCTTCTGCCGTCAGCCTTCCCTGAAGACCGGTGCTCCGCCGTCGGGAATGACGATGGCGCTGGCGGGTGTCAGCGTGACGCGGTAGGTGCTGCCCGCCTCGACCGACTTCGTTATTAGCTCGGCTTCTTCGCGGCTCGAGAACCGCTGGGTGCGGAGGATCTCGGTCACCTCAGGACGGATGGACTCGACGGGCCCGACGCCGGGCAGGTAGCCGCCGTAGGAGTCCAGTACGTCGAGCTCGAACTGCACGTACCAGCCGTCCGGGTCATGCACGAAGCTGTCGATCAGGATGGTGGCGCCATTTTCGAGCAACGGGATCTGCGGGTTCTTGTTGAGGGCACGGTCGTAGCCGTGCAGCACCTTTCCGCCATCAACGAGCCGGACGCGGACGTCCGCGACGCCGTTCTCCCGGCCCGGTTTGAAGGGACCAAATGTTTCGATGCTCTGGTAACCCGGCTGGTCATCAGCCACCGCGTTGGTCGCCACCGCGTAGCGCTTTTCCAGATAGTTGACCCATTCTCCGCGGTTCATCGCCTTCAGCATGCTCAGTTGCCGGCCGCTGTTCGCGGGATCGTTGTTGTACGCCTTCAGTGCCTGGTAAATCTCGATGATCGGGAACTGATTCGCATGCTGCCCGGTGACGTAATCAGGCTCGAAGCGCTGCTGCAGCCAGGCAAGGTTGTACGCGAAGCCCAGACGCTGCCATCCGTTGGTGGGGGACACAATTTTGGGGCTCCAGCCGTATCCGCCCATGTAGCCGAAAATCAGGCGTTCGCCGTCCTCGGGGTTCTCCACCTCGAAGATGAAGGAGGTGGACCCGGGAGTGTGGCCGGGCGACCACAGCGGCAGCATGCGGACGTTGCCGAAATCCATCCACTCGTCGTAGGTGAAGGGCTCGCTGCGCTGTCGAATAAGCGTCTCGCTGGCCGGCAGCGCCGGCGGCAGGTTCCAGACATTACCGGCCGCGTCGCTGGGAAGACCCGCGATGTCTTCGCGGGGCGAGAGGAGCCGGACCTTTCCGCCCGAGTTCTCGATCATCGTCACGAGCTCTACGGTGGCCCCGTAATGATCGAGGTGACCGTGCGCCATGATGATGTCATCGATGTCGCGCGGATCGAAGCCCATGGCCTCGATGTTCTTCCAGTACTGGTATCCGCTGTTCGGCCATCCGGTGTCCAGGAGGACCAGTCGATCGTCCTGGGGGTTCCGGGTCCCCATGTTCGTCTTGAACAGGTAGCAGGAAACCTCGTTGTCGCCGACGAAGAAGAAGGTGCCCGGGACGATCTCGAAGGGCTCCGTGCTTCGGGTGTACGCCGCGGTGGTCGGCCGGGTTGCAACGATGTCCACGTACCGCTTCCCCGAGACGGGGTCGACGCCTTTGGTGCTCAGCAGGTCGCTCTGAGTGGGCACGTCCCAGACGGGCTTGCCGTCCGACTCGTCGTGCGGTGTGAAAAAGAAGATCTGCCTGACTTTAGCCTGCTTCACTTTCCGGTGGTCACGGTCAAATACAACAAAGGCGGCATGACGTTGGGTAGTGGAGTAGGAGTAGTCCTTGGTGACGGGGATGGCGTCGAAGCTCGAGGAGCCGGAAGCACCCCAGTTAATCGTGTCGACGCTGTACACCTCAACGTCGGAGGCCACCTGATAGGTCTCCTCGTACCGCTTGACCGGTTGTGGCAACGGGCGTCCGCTTATGTCCTCGGTGACCACACGGCCGTCCCCGATGGTGATTGCTCCTGCGGCTTTGTTGTACACCCAGCCGGCAGCGACCATCTGGCCGGGACCGCCGTTCCGCGGTGCCAGCTCCGGACCATACTTCTGGGTAGTGAAAATGGGCGTACCGCTCTTGGTCAGCACCACGTGGAAAGGGTCGCGTTGCTCATCCCCCACGACAACTTCACCCTGCTTGACGACGAAGTCGACGAGCATCCCGGCGCTCAGGCCCGCTGCGATCTCTTCCGCGGCGCTCGGCCGGACGGGCTGCGTAACTGCCAGGCGCGGCCCGCCCTCACACAGCATCGGCACCCCGACCACAGCGTGGTTTTCCCGGTCAGAGACCGTGGGGGCGCCGATCACGAAACCTGACGCCACGCCGTTCTTCAGTTGGAGCGGAACGAAAGGTTTCGCTGGCGTGGCTGGTGCCGCCTGTGCGGTGCCTGGACTTGAGGTGAGGGCGGCGGCAGCCACGCCCCCGCTGCCTACGGCCGTCGCGCTGGCTTTGAAGAAGGAACGGCGATTGAACTCGGAACCCATACTTGCACCTTTCGTTCGGCGTCCTCCCTTGGACGCCGTTGAATGGAACGATAGAAGCACGGGACAACGCGCGTCCAAGTCCGCGTTGGCATGGTTTTATGCGGCAAAGGTATGGGCCTGGTGCAGTCCTAATGGCAATATCCTTCGGGCATCTTCAAAACGCCATGCGGTCTGACGGGCCGTACGTGGCCGGTTTGCCGTGACCGAACAAAACAAGTCGAGGCCGCAGGTCTGAGAGGCGGCGCATCGATTCCCTGTTCCGCTCCTGCGACCAGGTCAAAATGCCTGGAGGCTGGGCCAGGCGGCGGAGATTGAAGAAAACGTCCCCGCAAATGAGCACCCTGTCCGCTTCACGCCACAAGGCGATGTGCCCTGGCGTGTGCCCGGGGACGTCAAGCACAGTGAAGCCGGCAACTTCGTCGCCCTCCTTCAGCAACCGGTCCACCCTGTGTCCTGGTGCCATTTTGTACTTCCCCAAGAGCCGGGACAGCCGCCCGGGTCCTGTCACTGCCTTGCCCGATTCGACGGACGAGGCGTCCAGCGCACCAGCCCAGAGCGGTAGATCCAGCTTGGTGCAGACGGCGCGCGAGGAACCGAAATGGTCAGGATGGGCGTGAGTAACAACGGTCGCGCGCAGGTTGAGGCCACGCGTCTCACGCAAGATGCGGCGCCTCGCGGCGACAGTGCCTGCGTCCACCAGGACGTCTTCCACTACGTAGACATTGATCTTGTTACGCGGAAATCCGGCCAGTTGACGAACCCCCGGGGCAAGCTCCAACATACGGCTCCTCCGCTGTCTCAATTTGGCATAATCTGTGCTGCCAGTCATCTTCCCTACGGGATGAGCGCCACTGCCATAACCATCGGCAGGGAGACCAGCGAGGCGATCGAGGTGACCATCGTCAGCGTCTTGAACGTCCCCTGGGTCGACAGCCCGAGAAGCGATTTGAACATCCAGAAGAAGTTGCTGTTGACCTGAAGGGCGAACATTGCGCCCGACGCAATAGCGAGGCCAATGACGATCGGCGGGACGTCGATGGACCCGAGTACCGGACCGATGATCCCTGCCGCCGCGATGGCTGCCACCGACACCGACCCGATGGCCAGGTGCAGCACTGCGGCGATGAGCCAGGCGAGCAAAATGCTGAGGATCACCGGCGCCTCGGCGTCGGCAGTGAAGAGGCCGGCCAGGATACTGTCCAGCCCGGTCTCCCCGATCACGGCGCCCAGCGACCCGCCGATGCCCGTGATGAGCAGGATCTCCCCGGTGGTGTGGAAGCCCTCGCCCATGGCCGTGTCCGTGCCCTTCGAGCCCAGGGTGCGCCGGCACAGCACGTAGACACCGAGCAAACCGACGAAGAGCGCGAAGTTGGCGTCGCCGAGGAAGGCGATGAAGTCGTTGGAGAACCCGAACAGGTCCGCGAAGGCGCCGAAGGCGATCATCACCAGCGGCACGAGGATGGGCAGCAGGCAGACGAACAGCGGAGGGGTGGCGGTGTCCTCCTCCACCAGCTCGGTGGTCTCCAGTTCCACCATCGCTGCATCGACCTCTTCGTCCTTCGCCTCCTCCCAGTACCGGCCCCGCAGCAGCAACCGGAAGATCAACGTGGTGGCGATGGCGGTCAACGGCCCCAGCACGAGGCCGTAGACCAGCCAGATGCCAAGGGGGATGTTCAGCAGGCCCGCGATGGAGACCGCGGCCAGTCCCGGGAGCACAAAGACGTAGCCGGCGAAGATCCCGGTCCCGAGCGCACCTGCCATGTGCGGCAGACCCGTCCGGCCGATGAAGGGCCCGGTGGAGCGCGCCACCGGGGAAGCCAGAACCACCTGCACGTCCACGTAGATCGAAGGGAAAATTGTGGCCATCGCAGCCGTCAGCGCATACGGAAGGCGCCTCGCGCCGACACCGTTGACGAGCATCGACACCATCTTCTTGAAGGCGCCCATCGCGTGGAGCATCGCCCCGATGAGCACGCCGAAGCCAATGAGCAGGCCCACCTCACCCATGATCTCGCCGAAACCGGTGGTGATCGCCAGGATCGTCGCCGTGAAGCCGACACCGGTGGCGAGGCCAAGGTAGAGCGAGCCGATGATCAGCGCGATCACCGGGTCCACCTTGACCTTGATGATGAGCAGGACGATAACAACGATGGCTATCACGGTATGAAGGGCGATCATTGCCCGCTCCTGCCGGTAAGGGGAGTCAACTGGGACCAACGTACATCAACGGGTTCCCGCAGAAAACAGGTATTTACAACACCATCCGTCCCGATGGGCCCTACGTAGCGGGCTTGCACGCGAGTATCGCTTACCGGACCCGAGTGCAGTAGGTTGAGCGTACGCCGTACGAAGAGGTGCTGCTGGGCACTGTCATTCCGGCATTTACGCGTGGAATCCCAGCGCCAGCCCTGCATGAACCACGATGTCCGTGCCGAGGCACAAGCCACCACTTCAGAGAAGCGACACCCATGACCTCTGCAACTGCTTCCCGATCCCGCCCGCACGCCAGGACCCGGTGGCTCGTGCCCGCCGCCCTGATCTTCCTCAGCCTCGTGCCGATCATCGCCGGGACTGTCCGCCTGGCCGATCTGTCCGGAGGCCAGGTAACGCCGGAGAACGCCCGATTCTTCGATTCGCCTGTCCCCGTGCTGATCCATATCCCTACAGTCACCGTGTACCTGGTGCTGGGCGCGTTCCAGTTCGTTCCCTCACTGCGCCGGGGCCAACGCGGCAGGCCAAGCTGGCACAAGATCGCCGGGCGCATCCTCGCGCCCCTGGGCCTGCTCGCCGCCCTGTCCGGTTTGTGGATGGCCGTTTTCTACGACCTGCCGCCCCTGGACGGGACGCTGCTGCTCATCCTTCGGTTGGTCTTCGGGTCCGCGATGGTGGCGTTCATCGTCCTGGGATTCATCGCGGTACGGCGGCGGAATTACGTCCGGCACAGCGAGTGGATGTCCCGCGCCTACGCCATCGGTATCGCCCAGGGAACCATTGTTGTGGTGACCATACCCTGGGTCGTGCTGGTGGGGCCGGTGACCGAACTGAGCCGGGCGCTCCTGATCGGGGCGTCCTGGGTCCTCAGCCTGGCGGTGGCGGAATTCTTCATTCACCGCCGCGCACACGGGTCCGCCCGAAGGCCCCACCCTTCCATACAGCCGGCTTAGGCCTTCTGCTCCGGTCCTGAATCCCTGGCCCGCTCCAGCGCGTCGAGCACCAGGTCCAGCCCGAACGCGAACTCATTGGCATAGCTGTACCCCGGCTGAAGGACATGCTTGGCCATCAGTTCATGGAGGTACGGGTACTCGCCGGGCGGTAGCTGCGCCAGCATCACGTGGGCCATGGCGGCCGCCTCTTCGCCCGAGTCAAAGGGCAGGGCTTTTTCCTGCTTCGCGAAGCCGTACACGTAGCTGTCCAGCGCGGAAAAGGCATGGGCCGCCATGGCCAGGGAAAAGCCGCCGTTTCGGAACGTCCCGAGCACTCTGTCATGGTGGCGCAGCGTGCCGGGGCCGGCCTGGGTGGCTGAATCCATGAGCCCGTTTGCCCACGGGTGGCGCAACAGGACTGCCCGCACCGATTCCGAGCGCTTGCGCACGGCGGTCTTCCAGTCATCGTCATGGGACGGCAGATCGATCTCCCCGTAAAGGGCATCGATCATCCCGTTAAGCAGGTCCTCCTTGTTCGAAACGTGGTTGTACAGCGACATCGCCTCCACACCCAGCTCATCCCCCAGACGGCGCATGGAAAGCTTCTCGATTCCGCCCTCATCCGCCAGCCTGATGGCAGTCTCCAGTACCTTGCCGCGGTTCAAACGCGCCCGGCCCTCAGTCCGCTGAATCTTCTTCGCGGGCATTTCCCCCTCTTTCTCCCGGCTCCATTGACTTACCTTACACCGTAGGCGTAGCTTGCTTACATCATAAACTTACAACGTAAGGCAAAGATCATGACCACTATCCCAGCAACCGGCACCACCGCTTCCCGCAACACCTCACAACTGGATTTCCGCAGCTGGTCCCCCGGCACCGCGAGCCTGATATCCGGGCTGGGTCTGGTGGCCATGGTGGTCCTCATGACGGCCGGATACTTCGGCGCAGTGGTGCCACTCATCACCCCCGGAGATGCGGCGAAGACAGCCCAGGACATCACGCAGTCGGGCCCGGTCTATCTTGCCGGCGTCGGATGCATCTTTCTGGTCGTCCTGCTCGATGTAGTGGTCTCCGCCGCCTGGTACGCACTGTTCAGAGGCGTTAACCGGCACCTGTCCGCGGCCGCGGCCTGGCTGCGCGCCACGTACTCAGGGCTCCTGGCAGTGGCAGCAGCCCAGCTGGCGTACGCCTTCACCCTGCTGGAGAATCCCGGCCAGGCGTTGCACGCCATCGAATCGTTCCGCGCCATCTGGCTCATCAGCCTGGGACTGTTCGGGCTCCATCTCCTCCTGATCGGGTACCTGGAACTGCGCTCCACCTTCGTCCCCAAAGTCTTCGGAGTCCTCCTGCTCATCTCCGGCGCGGGATACATCGTGGACGCGCTCGGGGTAATCTTCATGGCGGGATTTACCCCCGTGTACGCCCTGTTTGCCATCATCGGCGAAACGAGTTTCATCTTCTGGCTCCTGATCAAAGGCCGCAGGCTCCCCCTGCGGCGAGGCGCCCTGCGCTGATGGAGGGAAACGCTCCCAGGCCAGGTGCCGCCGTCGTAATTTACGACGGCGGCACCTGGCTCGCGCCTCCCACGTCCCCTTCGGCGGAACCTTCCGCAATGCCGGAAGCGGTGGCATCATGTGTGCCACCACCCACGGGGACTCGGCGTACGCATTCCCGAGAACACCATCCCGAGGAGTCAGCATGAAGAGGCCCGCTGCCGGGACCGTCCCGCCAGACGTTGGCGGGAACCACCGCAAGCAAAGCCCGCCCCGGTCCCGCCAGCGCGGACGGTGGCCGTGGGTCTGGCTCGCCGTCGGCACCGCACTGCTGCCCTTCGCCAACCTCCAGACCCTCATCCCGTTGACGGCTTGGCTGGCGCCCGTTTTCCTGCTGCGCTTCACCCGCAGCCAACGGCTGCTGGTGGGGTTTCCGGTCCTGGTACTGGCAATGTCGGGTGCGCTGCTCGTCGGGCTGCGGGGTGGCTTCTTCCCGGTGGTCGACGGACCCGGCTACTACCTTTTCGTCGCCGCGCTCGGGCTGGGCGGTGCGCTGCCGTTCGCCGTGGACCGTGTCCTGGCCCCGCGCCTGGCCGGCATCCCCCGCACGCTGGTGTTCCCTGCAGCGGTGACCACCATTGAATTCCTGGGCACCATCGGCAACCCTTTTGGGACCGCCGGCAGCACGGCCTACTCGCAATACGCCGGTCTGCCGCTCCTGCAATTGGTGTCCGTTACCGGCATCTGGGGACTGACCTTTTTGGTCAGCTGGTTCGCGCCGGTGGTCAACGAGGTGTGGGAGAGAGGCTGGTCAGGCTCCGGCGTGATGTCCCCGGTGGGGCTGTTCACGGCCGTCACTGTTGCCGCGCTGCTCTTCGGCGGCGCCCGGCTGGCCTTCAGTGCACCGGGCGCGGAAACCGTCCGCGTCGCCGCCCTGGCACCGGACAGGCAGCTGTCCGAGCTGGCCTACAGCGCGCCGGACATCAGGGCGGCACCTCCAGCCGAACGAGCCGCGGTGCGGGACGAGCACTTCACACCGGTGCTCGATGAACTGTTCCGCCGGTCGGCGCTGGAGGCCACGGCCGGCGCGAAGATCGTCGCCTGGTCGGAGGCGGCGGCACGGACGCTGGAGGAGGACCAGTCGGACGTCGTCACCCGGGCTGCGGATCTGGCCCGCGAGCACGGTGTTTACCTGCAGGTCTCGATGATCGTTCAGTTGGCCGCCAGCGGCTCCGCTGACGGCGGCCCGGTGAACGAGAACCACGCCGTCCTGCTCGACCCGGGCGGTGCAGTGGTGTGGGACTACCTAAAATCCAAGCCGGTACCCGGCGACGGACACGACCCCGGCCCGGGCATCATCCCGACCGCCGAGACGCCGTACGGGCGCCTTGCCACCATCATCTGCCAGGACGACTTCTTCCCCGATCTGGTCCGCCAGGCGGGAGCCGCACGGGTGGACATCCTGCTGCTGCCCTCCAGCGACTGGGACAGCATCACCGCCTGGCACGCGCAACAGACACCGTTCCGGGCCATCGAGAACGGTACGGCCGTGGTCCGCCCCACCCGGCAGGGCATCTCCCTCGCCACGGACTCACAGGGCCGTCTCCTGGGCCACAAAGCCGACTACTTCGTAGCCGTGGGACAAACCCTGGTGGCATCGGTGCCCACCGAGGGCACCAGCACCTGGTACGCGGTGGGTGGTGACACCTTCGCCTGGGCCAGTGCCGCGGGAACCCTTGTCCTCGCCGCCGCAGCCTTCCGGCCAGGACGACACCGCGGGGACCACTGACGAGCCGGCCGCAGCAATGCCGCTCAGCGCCGCCGTCCCAGGCGCAATTTCCGCTGTTGCGTCATCAACTCGCGCTGATTCCGCGACATCTCGCTCACTGTGATAATCCGGTAGGTATGTCTCCCTTATCTGAACCTTCCACGGCATCCGCCGCCGAAGAACGCAGCGCGCGCGTTGCCGTAACGCTGTTTCCCATTCTTATCCTCGCTGGGGGCGCCATTGCGCTTGCCGCGCCAACCGCTTTCACCGGGCTGGCACCCTGGATCAATCCCCTTCTGGGCGTCATCATGTTTGGCATGGGGTTGACCCTCACGCCCCCTGACTTCGCCGTCATCGCCAAGCGCCCCATCCCGGTGGTGATCGGAGTCGTAGCGCAGTACGCCATCATGCCGTTCCTGGGCTGGCTGGTCGCGGCGGCGCTGGGGCTGCCGCCGGCCCTGGCCGCCGGCGTCATCCTGGTGGGCTGCTGCCCCGGCGGAACCGCTTCCAACGTGGTGTCCTACCTGGCCAAGGGTGACGTCGCCCTGTCTGTGGCCATGACCTCCGTCTCCACCCTGATCGCTCCCCTGCTGACACCGGTGCTTGCATTGTGGCTGGCCGGTCAGTACATGCCGGTAGACGCCGGTTCGATGGCGTGGTCCATTGTCCAGATTGTGCTGTTCCCTGTGCTGCTGGGACTTGTTGTCCGGCTCTTCCTGCCCCGCCTCGTGGACAAGGCGCTCCCCGCCCTTCCGTGGGTTTCGGTCCTCGCCATCACCATGGTTGTGGTTGCGGTGGTAGCCGGCAGCGCCAAGGCGATCTTCGCAGCAGGCCTGCTGGTACTCGCGGCCGTCATTCTGCACAACGGCCTGGGCTATGCGCTCGGTTACGCAGCGGCACGGTTGTGCCGGCTGCCCATTCCTTCCAGGCGTACCACTGCCATCGAAGTGGGCATGCAGAATTCAGGACTTGCAGCAGGGCTGGCACGGCAGTACCTGACTCCCGAAGCGGCCCTGCCTGGCGCCATCTTCTCAGTCTGGCACAACGTGTCCGGTGCAGTTCTGACTGCTTACTGGCGCCGCCGCAGCGCTCCTGCTCTCCATGGCAATGAGCCGGTGCCGGCGGCCGTCACGGAGTAGGCGTAAGGGCGCTTGGCCCGAACCGCCCGCGCACGTACAACAGCGGACGGCCATCCCGTTGCCGGGGTGGCCGTCCGTTTTAGTGCGCTGCGGAGTTAGTGCTCCGCTTCTGCGGCAGCCTTCTTGGCTTCCTTCTCGGCGTCCTTCTCGGCGCGCAGAGCCTCCGCTTCGTGTTGCTCCTCGGCTTTTTCCTTGCGGATGACCTTTGCGAAGAGCTTCTCCATCTCCTTGGCCACGCCTGCGGCTGACGCCGGGTTCTGGCCGGTCACCAGCCGGTCGTCAACCACCACTTTCTCCTCCCAGACGTCAGCGGAAACGTGGGTGGCGCCCTGCTCTTCAAGCCGGTCTGCCAGGAAGAACGGGGTGACCTTGTCCTTCTTTACGGCAACCTCCTCGTCGTTGGTGAAGGCGGCCACCTTCCGGCCCTCCACCAGGCGGAGCCCGTTCTCCAGTTCCACGTTCAGCAGGCCGGCCGGTCCGTGGCAGACCGCGCCCACCAGGCCGCCGGCGTTGTAGACGCTGGCCACCAGGTTCTGCAGGCCTTCGCTGTCCGGGAAGTCCCACATGGTGCCGTGGCCGCCCACGAGGTAGACGGCGTCGTACTGGTCGGGATCAACGACGTCGACGCGCGCCGTGTTGTAGAGGCCGGCGCGGGTGGTCTCATCCTCTGTGAAGGCCACCTGGATGGGATCCGTGGAGTCCACCTCATCGCGCGGGGGCTGGCCGCCCTGGATGGAGGCGAAGTCGACGAAATGCCCGGAATCCTTGAATACCTTCCACGGATGGGCAGCCTCGGCCACGTTGTAGCCGGTCTTCTCGCCGGTATCGCCGATCTCGGAAACGCTGGTCAGTACCATGAGGATTTTCTTCATGAAGTGCTCCTTTCGTCCACGTCCCACCCTACGCCCGGCCCACTTCAGGATCCGTGAACCCCCGACGCCGGCCGGCCCCTGTAGTGCTCGGCCAGCCTTGCGAGCCCCTCATCGAGTGAGACGGCGGGTGTCCAGTGGAGGAGTTCCCGCGTCTCGCGCTGGTCGAACCAGTGCGCGGTGGAGAGCTGCTCGGCGAGGAACCTGGTCATGGGCGGCTCCTCTTCCCGCCGGGCCCAGGTCCACAGCTTCTCCACCACCGCCCCAGCTGCTCGCGCCACCGCGCCCGGCACAGTCCACGACGGCGCGGGGACGCCGCCCGCAGCGCAGATGCCCGCCAGCAGCTCGCCGACGGGACGCGGCTCGCCGTTGCTCACCACCAGGGCCCTGCCGTGAACGTGGTCCATCCGGTGCAGCGCGGCGACGATGGCAGCGGCGGCGTTGTCCACGTACGTGGTGTCGATCAGGGCGGCGCCGGAGTCGAGCAACGGCAGGCGGCGCCGGCCGGCGCGTGCCAGGACCCGTTCCACCAGTTGGGTGTCCCCGGGTCCCCAGACGATGTGCGGGCGCACCGCCGCGACCCGGAAGTCGGCGGCGTCTGCCGCGAGCGCCAGCAGCTCCGCTTCGGCCTTGGTGCGGGAGTAGTCACCGTGCGCTCGCTTCGGGTCCGCCGGCTCCGCGCCGAGCCCGGCGATGGCGGCGCCGGAGTTGGCCACGGATGGGGACGAAACGAACACCACGTCCCGTACCCCGGCCTCGCGGGCGCACCGAAGCAGGCGGCGCGTCCCTTCGACGTTCACCTCATCGAACTCCGCAGCCTGGCCGGTGAACGAAACCTTGGCGGCGAGGTGAATGATTCCTTCCGCGCCCCGAACAGCCTCCCGCAGAATCGCTTCGTCGGCGAGTGACCCGCGGAAGTCCGTGGCGCCGTCGACCCCTGACGGGCGGCGCTGGAACGTCGCCACCTCATGGCCCTGCCGCACCAGCAGCCGGGCCACCTCTCCCCCGAGCAGCCCGCTGGCGCCGGTGACGAGGACCCTCACGGCTTCCCCGGCCGGCCGCCCGCCAGCACCCGCGACGCCCAGCGGGACAGGCGGGTCCTGTCGATCTTCGCGTTGTGCCGGATGTCGGTGGGCTGCGCGGGGACCACCAGCACGGCGGAGACATCCACGCCGGCCTTCCGGGCAGTGCTGCGGACGGGCCCGGCGAGCTGCGGCTCAGCAGGGCCGGCCCTTCGCGCAGGAGGTACGGTCTCGACGACGGCGACAACGGCCTGGGTGCCGGCCGGTCCCACCCCGGCGAGCGCCGCCAGCCGGACGCCGTCCAGGCGTTCGATGGCCTGCTCGGCGCCCACGGGCGTCACCACAGCACCGGGCGCCGTCACCACGTGGGCGAGCCGGCCCTCCACCCAGAGCCGGCCGGCGGCGTCGAAGTGCCCCACATCGCCGGTGCGGTGCCATCCGGGCAGGCTGCTGCTCTCCCGCTGGATCAGCCAGAGCCTGTCGTACGCTTCCTTGACGTGCGGGGCGCTGACCAGGATCTCGCCGGTCACGCCGGCCTCAATCACGGGGTGGCAGCCGGGGGCGGTGCCGTCCGCCGCCAACGGGATGACTGCCACGCGGGCGCCGTGCACCGGCCACCCCACGCACACGCCGTTGCCGGCTCCCGGTACGGTGCCGGCGGCAGCCTCGACGTCGGCCGCCTGGATCTGTTCGAGGCTGATGTCGGTGACCGGCAGCGCCTCCGTCATCCCGTACGGGGTGTGCAGCGCGGCCCGGGGCAACAGCCGCTGCACCTCTGCCAGCAGCGGTTCCGGGACGGGCGCGCCGGCAGACAGGAGCAGTTCGATGCCGTCCAAGGCCCTCTGCCCGGCCGCGCTCAGGCCTTCCCGGGTGGCAAGGACATTGCGCAAGGCCGCCGGCGAGGCGAAGACCACCGTGGCGTTGATGGCCGCGGCGGCATCGGCCAGCGCACTGGCCGTCAGGGTGCGGGGCGCGGTGACGTCCATGGCCGGCGTCACCGACACCGCCCCGAGCGCCGGCCCCAGCAGCGCGAACGGGGCGAAGCCCGCCACCAGCCGGGCGCCGGCACGGATCCCGAACGTTTCTGCCACCGTGTCCCGCATCGCCGCCAGCTGCCGGTGCGTGTAGAGCACGCCCTTGGCGGGGCCGGTGGAGCCGGACGTGAACAGGACGGCGGCCGGGGCGTCAGGATCCACGCTGTCCGTCAACTGTCCTTGGCTGCGGCCGGCGCCGGAACGCGCCAGGGCGTTGAGGGAGGTCTCGACGCCCAGCATCCGACGGCGGACGGCCGGCAAGGCGCGCACACTGATCCGCCGTCCCGGCCAGCCGAGCACCGAGGCCGCCGCCAGCGCCTTGTCGATGCCGATCAGGAAATCCGGAGTAGCCCCTTTGACGGCGCGGCTCAGGCCTTTGGTTCCCAGTCCGGCGTCGGCCACCACCACCACGGCGCCCAGCCGCACGCACGCGTAGAGGGCAACTGTCAGGTCCACCCCGGGCGGCACCATCAGGCTCACCCGGCTGCCGCGTCCCACTCCGGCGGCCCGCAGCCCAGCGGCCAGGTCCAGGATGTTCCGGTCCAGCTGCTGCCAGTTCAGCGAGCGGGCCACCGTGCCGTCCGGCGCCATTTCCGCTACGGCGGTATCTGCTCCCGCCGGCCCTGCCGCCTGCCCGCCGAGCAGGTCCCACAGGGGCCGGAAGGCCGGGGGCGCCGGCGCGGCCGCATTCTGCTGGCCACGGCCGCCGGTCGTTGTTGTGGCTTCCTCTTCCGGGCATCCGATTTTGCTGACATCAGGCTGCGAGACGAGCCACTGGAAGACCGGCGAAGCAATGTCCCGGTCCTCCGCCACGAGGTGGCCGGCGCCTTCGAAACGGTGCACCTCGGCGTGCGGAAGGCGGCCGGTGAGGTCCTTGAGGTACCGGTCCGAGAAGATGGGATCGCGGGGACCCCAGAGCATCAGCGCCGGGACCGTCACCCCGCGCAGCCCTTCCGCCACGCCGGTGAGCGCCGGAAAGCTGGGGTGGGAGGCGTCCACGGGAATGTCGGCCACAAAGTTCCCCACCCCGGCCCGGCGGTCGGCTCCGCGGTACGGGGCCATGTACGCGCCGCGAACGTCTGCGGGCAGCGTCGGGTGCGCCAGCGAGTGCGTCACCCGCAGGAAGGTGTCCGACGTGGTGGTCCCCCACTTATGCACAGCGGGGTGCAGGGCCAACCGCAGGGCAGGCGGGATTTCCGAACCCGAGGGCTGGTGCACGGCGGTGTTGGTGAGCACCACCCCGGTGAGCTGCTGCGGGTGCGCCAGGGCCCAGCCCAGGCTGATCGCGCCGCCCCAGTCGTGGCCCACCGTCACCACGGGCCCGTCCAGGCTGAGTGCGTCCGTCAGGTCGCCGAGGTCGTTGATCCGGTCCGCCAGCCGCCGGAAGGTGCCGGTGCGCTCCGAGTAGCCCATGTCCAGCTGGTCCACCGCTACAACCCGCCACGGGTGAGCCGGATCCGATCCCGCTGCCAGCAGCGTCCGCCACAGATAGGACCAGGTGGGGTTGCCGTGCACACACAGCAGGGTGCCGGCCGGAGTCAGCCCTAGGCGGGCGAGCTCGGCGCCGTTGTCGAGCAGGTGCCAGCGGCGCACGGTGCCCGGCGCATCGGCGTCGGACGTGGATGGAACATTAATCTCACGCGACCATTCCGGGCGGACGCCGGGCCAGCCCGCGGTTACCAAACGATTTCCAGCATCGCGGTGTTCAGCCCGGACCCGACGCCCATGCAGAGGACCCGGTCCCCCGTTTCCAGGGATTGCGCTTCGGCGGCGAGGGTCATGGGGAGGGAGGCCGGGCCAACGTTGCCCCAGTGCGGGAACGTGATGGGCACTTTGGCGGGGTCCAGGTCGATGGCGTCGATGATGGCCTGCGTGTACGCATTGCTGACCTGGTGCGTGACGTACCGGTCCATGGCGGCCCAGTCCCACTCCGGCCGGGCTTCGTGCCAGGCGTCGACGACGAGCTGCAGGCCGCCGTCGAGCAGGCCTTTGGTGTCGGTGTTCATGCCGTCAATGCCGCCCACGCACAGCTCGTGGTGTTCGCTGCCGGCACGCATCACCCCGCCGACGATCCGGTGCGCACCGGGGTGCTCGTCGGCCGGGCCCAGGACGGCGGCAGCGGCTCCGGAGCCCAGGGTGAGGGTGGCGAACTCGCGGTTGAAGTCCTCGCGTGTGGTTTCCGGCCGCTCGAGGCGGGCCAGCGTGGCTTCCTGCGTGGCTTCGGCGTCCTCGGCGTTGACGATCACCGCGTACTTGATCTGGCCGGAGTCGATCATGCTGGCCGCCAGGGTGAGGCCGTTCACGAAGCCCAGGCAGGCGTTGGCCAGGTCGAAGTTCATGGCCGACGACGGCAGGCCGAGCCCGTGGTGGATCTTCACCGCAACCGACGGTTCCAGATTCCGCCGGGTCACCGAGGTGTTGATCAGCAGGCCCACGTCGGACGCTTCGACGCCGGCCTCGGCCAGGGCCTTCGCGCCCGCTTCGGCCGCGGCATCGTCAAACGACGTCCCGGCCGCCCACCAGCGGCGGTGCGTGACGCCGGCAACGCGCTCCAGCAGCCGGGTGGGGAACTTCAGCCGCCGCAGGGTCGGAGCCAACCGGCGGTCGAAATCCGTGGAACTCACGATCCTCGGAGCCTCGACACTGCTCACCGAGAGCAGCGCGGTGTTGCTGTGCCGGAAGGTTGCATTCCCTGCCAAATCAAGCCCCTGTTCGTTTCCGTCACGCATCCATGCGGTACCTGTACCCATTAGCGCAAACACAAAGCTTAACTTGTACGCGTTCCCGGTCCGCACTCTGCGTCAGTTTCTGACAGTGCCGGTGGACCGGGAACGCGTATGGTAAGCATGCTTAGGATACTTTACAGGGGCATGGGCGGGCCGCCAAGCGGGGCCAAGAAAGCAGAGAGGGGGCCCTCGCGGGGTCCCCCTTAGATGCGGATCCCCTTAGATCAGGCCCGCGTTCAGGTCCGGATCAGCATTGAGGTCCTCGCCGCGCCGCTCCTGCTCAAGCGCAGAGGACACTGGCTCCTCATGTGCCGTCCGCAAAGACCGCCACACAGCGAACCCGCCGATGGCCAGGACGGCTGCGATCAACGCCGCGATCCGCGGCGCCGGCCATGCACTCTTGACCGGGGCGGGGGCCACGGTGGCTTCGGGCCCAACCCGCTTCAGACGTTCCTGGACCCGCGGTGTCATTGTCTCCACCCCGCCTGCCAGTTCTTCAGCGAGCCGGCGCACGACCGCCTGGAGGCGCGGAGATGCAGTTTCAATGCCGGTATCCAGGCCGGCCACCGCCCTTTGCAGCGCAGCCTGCACCCCGGGTGTGGCCCATTCCCTGTTCTTGGCCAGGTGGACCATCAGGTTTTCAGCTAGGGGAAGGACGTGCTCGGGCTCGGTCACTCGATTAGCTTTGTTGCGCATGCTGCCTCCTGGGTGTGATGGATGCCCATAGCCTACGGTGGGCAGCGTCACGGAAACACCCTTTGGCCGCACCCATGAGACCTCCTACCAGTACCAACCGCCACCTGTACAGCGGCCCAGCGGCTGGGGCATAGGAAGGAGCGGCCTTAAGGCGCATAGTTGGACGATGACAAGTCCTTACACCCGTGGCGACTCCATCAGCAGCGGGGCGTCCCGGGACCACATAAAACAGGCGCTGTTGGACTACGGGGCAACGGACGTTCTTGTCAGCCAGCGTGGGAACCGGAGCGCGATTGCTTTCAGGGGCGGCGGAAGGCAATTCCGCATCGTCGTTTCAATGCCGCATTCTGACGGGACCTTGTTACTCGCAGGGGACATAGCGCAGGGCCCTCTCCGGGACGCGAAGGCAAAAGTCCTGGATCGCGCCATCCGCAGGTTTTGGCACGCTTTGGCCGTGTCGATAGATGCCAAGCTCGGCGCGGCCACGGCAGGCGTCGCCACTCTCGAATCGGAATTCCTGGCCCATGTGGTTCTCCCGGGGAGCCGGACCGTGCTTGAGGAACTCGAACCCGTCATCGACTCTGCTTACCGGTCCGGCCGGCATCCCTTATTCGGCGCTTCGGCGCCGTCTCTACCAGGCTTGTCGGCCACCATCTGAAGGGCCAGACCACCCGGCCCGGGTTACGGTCAGCGCGTCGGCCAGCCGGGCTGCATCCCCTGCCCGCATGGCGTCGCTAATCGGAAGCGTGTTGGCCTCGCTGGTGCAGATCAGCAGCGCGGCCGCTACGTCGGCGACCCCGCCCCTGAACCGGCCGAACCGGGATACCCCGCCGGCTGGGTGTCCGGAGCGATTTTGTTCGGTTGCAGGCATGGCAGACGCTGCGGCACCCGCCATGCTGAGCTTCGTCAGCAAGGACGTTACGAGGTCCTTCACGGTGTGTTCCGCTAATGACATGTCGTGGCTGATCTGGCTGTTACTCAGGCCCTTCCCCATTCCGATCGCGGCATTCATTTCTGGTTTGGTCAGGGTGCAGGATCTCTCGTCCGCAAGGCCCGGCCCCGGGGCGCGGTTCAGGAGAGCCGGCTGGAACAGGCGGCTGAATGCTGTGTTCCCGCCCAGCGCACGGCGGATAAGCCTGAGCTGCTCCGTGCTGCCATCCTGCTTGGACAGGCACCCCCACGCGCCCGCCAGGATGGCGTCGATCAGCACAGTTTCGTCCGCGTCGCTGGTTATCAGCAGGCACCGGATTGCTGGTACGGCCGCGGCGATGGCCGACGACACGCCCGCACCGGAACCGTCGGGAAGATCATCGTCAAGGATGACCAGATCCGGGCGAAGGGCAGGAATCTGCCGGACGGCTTCACGCGCAGACCCTGATTCCCCGGAAACGCGGATTCCGTTCGACTCCAGCAGCTGGCGCAGTCCCCGCCGTTCGAGCTCGTGATTGTCCAACAGATACACGCTTTGTCCGTTGGAAGAGTGGTGCAGGGGAATTTCCCGGTCAGCCGTCATTGCCGATCCAATTCTTTGCCCTCTGACCGGTAGGCACTGTTTGCGGATCCCTGACGCCGACCTCACCGTTGCGAAGACGAACCACACCGGATCCCCATCCGGTGTTTGACAGCAGCCTGTGCGCATTTATGCTTGCAGGCCTGGACTCCCGACCCTAGACCTAACGGCCCTGGGATCATAGGCACAGCGGCAAACCCGCAGTTATTCATGACCTGTCCTGGCTGTGAGCAAGGCAGGTTTTGCCCGCCAGATATTTGCCGCAGTCCTGAACGCCATGAAGGGCGCCATGGGGCGTAGACTCACAGCATCTCGGGACGTCGTGACTGGACATCCGGTTTTCCGAAAAATGAGTCCAATCTCCTGCAGCCCCAAGGCTGCGGCTTGCAGGCGGCACCGAGTTTCCCCTGAACCTCCAGTCACAACCGTTCCACGTTCCCGCGGGTCCCGTCTTCGAACACACGCCGTGAACCAAAGCCCCGAAAGGCACACCATGACCGACACGCTTATCCAAGACCAATGGCACCGGCTTCCCTCCACAGTTACACAGTGGCTGATTGATAACCCCGGCTGCATGATCCTCCCGCGAACCTTGTCTGCAGAAATCAGTGCAGCAACGGGTGAGCCCCTCAACGAGGACCCCCACGGCGAAACTACGCTCTCCCAGCAGGACGTGGATTTCATCCGGATGAAATCCCGCGAGGCCGAGACCGAGGCCGGGCAATCGGACCCCGGCCCCAAGTTCTTCGACTCCGTGCAACCGTAAGTTCACCCCGGCCCGAGCACCACGAACGCAGCCTGGAAAATCCGTCAGATCGTGGCGAGGGCACCCGTGGCGCTTTCCACCAGCACATGGGTGCCCGCCTGGACATGGACCACTTCGCCGTCAATCTGGCAAGGAACAGCATTGCGCGTGGTGAAGGCATAACTGCTGACGCTTGGTTGATGCCCCAGTCCCAGCGTGACGGCCCGAAGGGTCATCAGCGCCATTTTCCAGCGCCCGGCATGGGGCAGCGTCACCACCTCGAATCGGCCATCATTCGGGTGGTGCGACTCGCTCACCGTTCCGTACTTCGCCATGCGGGAGATGTTGGCCAGGATCAGGCTGTCGAACTGCGCCGTGGCCCCGTCGTCCCGCACGAGTTCGAACGGCCTCAGGCCGGAGAGTGTCCGGGCAACGGAAACGAGCTCGAGGACTTTCCCCTTTCCGCCCTTTTCGATGCCGATCGCCATCAACGGAGTGAGCCCAAACCCCACGTAGGAGTGGGCGTACTGGACCTGCTCGCCGCGTGCACCGCGGAACGTAATTTTCAGCAGGTCGATGCGGCGGACGCGGCTCTCGCGGATGGCGTCCGTGAGCGACCTGGCCGGCATGCTCCGATGGTGATCGTTGGCGTTACCGGCAGGGAGCACCGTGCACACCGCCCTGCTGTCGAGCACGTCCATCACCCCGTTGACCACCTCGTTGTAGCCGCCGTCACCGCTGACCGAAACAATGAGCGGAACCCCTTGCGCGGCCTCGGACCGTGCCAGTTCCCGGGCATGCCCCGCGGATTCAGTCGGGAGCAGTTCAACAGGCAGACCCTGCAGGTCAAGGCCCAGATCCCGCTGCAGGCCGTCGATCCGTTCTGTCATTCCGGCTCTACCAGGATTGAAGATCAGGACTACCCGGTCAAAGGAGGAGGCAGCAGGTGCCCGGTCATCAGCCATGGTGCCCATCCTTCAGGCGGTGATGCAGTTAAGTCCAGCGCAGCCCTGGCCACGTTCGTCCCGGAGGTACCGCTGTTAAAAGCCCTACGGACCTGGTCACGGCGTCCTGAACCTATGGCCTAGCACCCCCGGCAGTGCCAGAATATTGGGCACCAGTCTCAGTGCAGGCCCACACCACAGGACAGCAAGGACGCGCGGTCATGACCTATGTCAACGGTTTAGCCGATGTGGGACGGGACGATGTCGCCCTGGCCGGCGGCAAGGCCGTCGGCCTGGGCGGGCTGATCCAGGCCGGGCTGCCGGTCCCGCCGGGATTCGTCCTGACCACCACGGCCTACTCGAAGTTCGTCACTGAAAACAACCTTGAATCGGCCATCCAGGAACTTGCCAGGCTGTCACTGCAGGCCTCGCCGCAGGACTACGCCGACGCGTCGGAGCGAATCAGCGGCCTGTTCCGGAGCGCCAGCATGCCGGCCGGGATCGCCGCCGAACTCGCAGATGCCTATGGCCGCCTCGGCGGCGGGGACACCGCAGTGGCCGTCCGTTCCTCCGCCACGGCCGAGGACCTCGCTTCGGCCAGCTTCGCCGGGCAGCAGGAAACCTACCTGAACATCCGCGGGGCGAACGCCCTGGCCACAGCCGTGATCGACTGCTGGGCCTCGCTCTGGACGGCGCGCGCCATGAACTACCGCGTCCGCGAAGGCGTGGGACCGGAGGAGGTGCGCCTCGCCGTCGTCATCCAGCAGATGGTGGAGGCCGACGCCGCCGGCGTCATGTTCACCGCCAACCCCACCAACGGGCGGCGGGACCAGACGGTGATCAGCGCCGCGTGGGGCCTGGGCGAATCGGTGGTCAGCGGGACGGTCACCACCGATGACCTGGTGCTCGACGCCGGGAGCGGTTCCGTGGTGTCGCGGCAGACGGCCGACAAGGACGTTATGACCGTGTACGCGGAGAACGGAACGCGGGAGCAGCCGGTGGCGGCAGCCCGCCGTCGTACGCCTGTGCTTGATGACCGGGCGGCGGCCGAGCTTGCCGGGTACGGCCAGCGGATCGCGGAGCATTTTGGCGCGCCGCAGGACATCGAGTGGGCGCGGGCCGGCGGCCAGTTCTTCCTGCTGCAGTCCCGGCCCATCACGGCGCTGCCCGAACCTGCCGCCGACACCCCGGAAACCTGGCCCCTGCCCTACCCGAAGGGGCTCTACTTCCGGGCGAGCATCGTGGAACAGCTGCCGGACCCGCTCTCGCCGCTGTTCGCCGACATGATCGACGGTTCCGTGGCGCGGTCGCTGACCACCCTGATGACCGCGGCGGTGGGCAAAAACGTGATGCGCGACGGCGACATCGGACTGCCCACCATCAACGGCTACGCCTACTACTATTACCGCAACTCGGCGATGTGGCGGATGATGGGCATGTCGCTGACGGCAATGCGTTCGCTGGCCCGCGGCAGGGCGCACATGGGCGTGGCCGGCTGGAGCGAGTATTCGCACCCCCGGTACGAACGCGTGATCAAGGACTGGCAGGCGAAGCCCCCGGCGGAGCTTTCCGGCGAGGAACTGCTGGCGGGCGTGCAGGCGCTGCTGGACGCTGGCACCGTGTACTACACCGCGGTGCAGTCGATCATTCCGCTCGCCGCCACCAGCGAAATCTCCTTCCGGGCGTTCTACAACAAGTTGGTCCGGCGCGAGGGCGACCCTCCGGCCCAGACGTTCCTCCTGGGCTACGACAGCGAACCCATCCGCGCGGAGAAGTCACTGTACGATCTGGCCGGCTGGGCCCGCAGCGATCCCGGGCTGACGGCTGCCCTGCTGGAACGGCCGACGGCGGAACTCGCCGGGAGCCAGCGCACCGGTTCGCCGCCGGCAGGGGTGGACAACGTCCTGTGGCAGGAATGGCGTTTCACCTTCAGGGAGCATCTGGCCCTGTACGGCCACGCGGTCTACAACCTGGATTTCGCCAGCCCGGTGGCGGCCGACGACCCGTCCGCCCTGCTGGAGACGGTGAAGTTCTACCTGCGCGGGCAGGGCACGGACCCGCATGAGCGGCAGCGGCTGCTGACCGAGCGGCGGGAGTCGCTGACCTCGGAGATGGCCGGGCGGCTGGGGCCGCGGCGCCGGGCGGTATTCTTCCGTTTGCTCCGGTGGGCGCAGGACCTCGCCCCGCTGCGGGAGGACGCGCTGGCCGACGTCGGCCTGGCCTGGCCGCTGCTCCGGCGGATGCTGCTGGAGCTCGGGCAGCGGCTGGTTTCCTCGGGTGTGGTTGCAGCGCCGCACGACGTGTTCTGGCTGCGGTTCCCGGAGCTGCGGAGCGCCGTCGAGTTCGGCCTCACCGCACCTGCTGAACAGGCGGCACCCGGGGCGCGGGCCGGCGTCGTGATTGCCGGAGCGGAGCGGCCCGTCCGCGCCGCCGCCGTGGAGGAGCGCAGGATGCTGTGGCGGGGCCAGGCGAAGGCGGCTGCCCCGCAGATGCTTCCGGAGAGCCGGTGGATGGAGCGGGCTTTCGGGTCCATGATGCCGGCGGGATCGCAGCACCAGGCCGGCGACGTCATCAAAGGCGTCGGAGCCAGCGCAGGCCGGGTCAGCGCCCCCGCCCGCGTCCTGGCCGGTCCGCAGGACTTCGGCAGGATGAAGCCCGGGGACGTCCTGGTGGCCCGCATCACCACTCCCGCGTGGACGTCGCTGTTCGCGATGGCTTCCGCCGTGGTGACCGATGTGGGCGGCCCGCTGAGCCACAGCTCCATCGTGGCCCGCGAGTATGGCATCCCCGCCGTCCTCGGCACCGGGGTGGCCACGCAGCGGATTGCCACCGGCCAGCAGATCCTGGTGGACGGCGACGCCGGAACGGTCACTGTGGAGCGTCCGGCCGCGGGTGCCCCGCCAGGTGTGGACGCGGCGGGCTGAGGGGGCTACTCCATCCCGGGATGCACCGGAACGAAATCAAGTTTGTTGCCGGAGTTCGTGCGGCCCGCAGAGGTCCGGGAGAATCCCCGCGCGTCGAGGCCGTTCTTCGCGCGGAACTCCGCGAGCGCTGCGTCGTAGGCGTTGTTGAGGGTCAGCCCTGAGAACTCGCCGGTGCTGCCGTCAGTGAAAGTGATTCTGATGCGGACGCTGGCCGGGTAGTGCCGGTTCATCCGGATGAAGCCTTCGGCGTCCTGCTGGAGAGTAATCAAGGGAATCTGCTTTCGTTGTGGGCCTGGCTCCAAGTCTGGCGCAGATTGCGCGTGACAGGTACCAGCAGGGCCCCTCACGCCACGCCGGACCTGCACGCAAGCCCCTGGTTCACCGGGTAAACTTGGTGGAGGAATTGTTCGGCCAGCCGCGCCCGGTTCCACTCCCCCTCCTCCTTGAATGGAACCCCCTTAATGTCCTCCGCGATTTCCGCGCCGGTGGCCAAGCGTTTCCCGCTTGCCGCCATGATGGTCCTGGCCACCATCGCCTTCACCGCCATCACCACCGAACTGCTCCCCTCCGGCCTGCTCCCCCAGATCAGCGCTGGCCTGAATGTGTCGGAGCCGGTGGCCGGCTACCTCGCCGCGGCCTATGCCGCCGTCATCGTGATCACCGTGGTGCCCGCCGCGCGGCTGCTCGCCAACATCCCGAAGCGGCCGTTGCTGGTGGCACTCGTCCTGACGTTCGCGCTCAGCAACGCCCTGGTGGGCCTGGCCCCGGACTTCACGTTCGCGATGGTGGCGCGGCTGGTGGGTGGCCTGGCCCACGGACTGCTCTGGACCACCATGGCCCCGTACGTGGCCCGCGTGGTCCCGGCGGACAAGGTGGGCAAGGCGCTCGCGATCGTCTTCAGCGGCAACAGCCTGGGCCTGGCCATCGGCGCGCCGATCGGCACCGCGCTGGGCACCATCCTCGGCTGGCGCTCGGCGTTCCTGGCCCTCGCCGGCTTCGGTGTGCTCCTCGCCGTCCTCGGCTTCTTCTTCCTCCCCTCGGTCCGGCGCGGCGCCGGCGAGATCCGCCCCTCCATGCGCGCGGCCATCGCCCAGCCCGGCGTGAAGTCCGTGGCCATCGCCTGGCCGCTGCTGGTCCTGGCCCACTTCGCGCTCTTCACCTACATCGCCCCGTACATCCGCGAAGCCGGCCTGCCCGACTACGCCATCAGCCTCTCCCTCACCGTCCTCGGCGTCGCCGGCCTGCTCGGCATCTGGATCGCGGGGACAACCGTTGATTCGCACCCGCGCCGTTCGCTTCTGATTACGACGGCGGCCATCGCCGTCTCGATGCTGGCGTTGCCTTTTGTGGGCGGCAGCCTCGTCTTCGCGCTCGCTTTGATGACGGTGTGGGGCGCCGGGCTGGGCGCGATCGGCATCTACAACCAGTCGGCCATCCTCCGCGCCGGCCGCGAGAACAAGGACGCCGCCAACGGTCTCACGGTCCTCACCATCCAGCTGGGCATCACCATCGGCGCGCTCTACGGCTCCGCCGCCTTGGTGGTGGCCGGGCCTTTGCTCGTGCCGGCCGCCGCTGCCCTTCCGGTCATCGCTGCACTGGTCATCGCCTGGGCCGGAAAGACGGCGGCCTACCCGCCGGGCCCGCGCGAGTCCACCTGGAAGAGCCCGCGGCCCGTCAAGGAACTTGAGGAAACGCACTAGGTTCCAACCGGTTGGCTTGCCCCGGAACGAGGACACCTTCTGCCCGCGCGCCTCGGCGCCCCGACGGTTGCGGGAATTCACAGGTCGACGACCTAACATGGCCCACATGAAGGTTGCCCGGGAGGCCCGCTCTGCTGCAGTGGTGATTAACGCCGGATCACGCCGCGGAGCAGCAGCACACGAACTGGTGTTGGACACGTTGCAAAAGGCGGGCGTGCCCATCTCCTCCGTGCACCGCGTGCTGTCGGGGGCGGAGCTGGCCCAAACCCTCGATCAGGTGGTTGCGGACGGGCACGACCTGGTGGTTGTCGGCGGCGGCGACGGGACAGTGAGCTTCGCTGCCGGCCGCGTTGCCGGCACCGACGTTATGCTCGGCGTCCTTCCGCTGGGAACCGCCAACGACCTCGCCCGCACGCTTGAGATCCCGAACAATCTCGCCGAGGCGTGCGCCGCCGTCGCCGACGGGAAAGTGGTGGACATCGACCTCGGCCGGGCCAGCGGGCAGCCATTCCTGAATGTCGCTTCCGTTGGCCTGTCGGTGGGTGTGACCGAGGCGCTCAGCCCCGGCCTGAAGCGGACCATCGGGCCATTGGCGTACGCCGTTGCCACCCTGCGCGCCTACTCCCGGCACAAGCCGTTCCGGGCCCGCCTTGAGTTCCCGGAGGGGGACCACGAGACGCTGGAGCTCGAGGACGTGCTGCAGGTGGCCGTCGGCAACGGCCGGCACTACGGCGGGGGCAACATGGTCTCCCCGACGGCAGGGATTGACGATCACCTCCTGGACATCTACGCCATACCGGCGGGGCGGCTCCGGGACCATGTGAGTATCGCCCGGCTGCTCAAGGACGGAAGTTTCGTCAAGCACGAGCGCGTGTATCACCTGACCAGCCGGAGTGTCCGGCTGGTCACCGAGCCGCCGCTGTCCGTGAACCTCGACGGCGAGATCGCGGCGGTCACGCCCACCGACTTCACCATCCAGCGCAACGCCGTTCACGTGGTGGTACCCCAGAGCAGCACCAGTGCACTGTTCGACGGGCCTGGCCCCACAGTCTGGCCGCCGCCTACAGACTAAGGCGCGGGATCGCCGTCGTGCTTGGTGGCATGTTGGCCGCCCAGTGTGGCGCGGACGTCACCCTGTCCGCGGAGCTTGTGCCAGACCTTCTCGGCGCCTTCGAAGCAGAGATAGGTGCCGCCCAGCTTCAGGATGAACGGGCGGGCGAAGGTGCTGATGAGCAGCAGCGCCGGCAGGATGACGTGAAGAAACGCGCTGGAAGCCGGGCGTAATTCTCAGGCAGGCCAGTCCCCGCCCGTGGGTGATCATGAAGTTGATGACTGCCGGCGTCGGGTACTCCGCGGCAACAACCAGGGTTTACCTGTGCGTAAAGAACCAGACGGCGGAGGGTGTTTCGTAACGGCAGGGCAAGAGAAAAGCTCCGGCTTGCTGTACTCGCGGTCCAGCACGAGGGCAGCCGCCAAGTCGCCGCCCTCATGCGCGACCACGGGCTGACGCGGACGCAGGCCGAGATCCTCGCAGTAGTGCAGGACTTCGGACCGTTCACGAGCGGGCGAGCGCGGCACTCACCGAACCGCAAATGGCGTTCATTGCCTCCGCCCTGGCCCTGATCATCGAGGGCAGCGAGGAGCACGCCGCCCTGATGCGGCGCTTTCGCCGGCTCGACGCATCGGCATGACCTGGTTGACATGCACAAATACATGTCACATCATGAATGACATGTCATGCATTTCCGCCCAAGTGAAGGAAACCCCATGCTCCGCATAACCCGTGCCGCCCTGAAACATCCAAGGTCCGTCCTCGCCGGATGGTTGCTCATTTTGGCGCTCTCCGTTCCTTTCGCCCTGCAGCTGGATGGATCCCTGTCCGCCGGCGGGTTTACGAATCCGCGGGCAGAAGCCCTGGTCACACAGACAACTGTGGAGGAAGCCTTCGGCGACGAGCCGAACCAGCTGCTGATCGCCGTCGATGCCGATGCCCCCTTGGGCGACTCCAGCCTGCCGCAACTGGTGGAGCCGCTGAAGGAAGCCGGTGCCACCACCATCCAAACCCCCGCTGACAACCCGGACTTCCTGTCATCGGACGGGCGCACGGCGCTGATCATGGCGGGCTTCCCGGGTGACAACACCTCGATCCAGAACAAGGTCCCCGACCTGCAAAAGGCTGTGGAGAACAAGATCCCGGGGGCTTCCGTCTACGTAACCGGCCAGCCGGCCTTGGATTACCAGCTCAATGTGCATTCCAAGGAGGACGCGACGCGGGCCGAAATGATCGTCTTTCCGATCCTGATCATCGTGCTCCTGCTGGTCTTCCGCTCCGTGGCCGCAACCCTGGTGCCCCTGCTCATGGCAGGCACTGCCTTGGGCGTCGCCAGCGCGATCGGTTTTGCCGTAACGCGCTTCACCGAGATCTCCATCCTGTACTCGAACATCGTGTCCATGATCGGCCTGGCCGTCGCCGTCGACTATTCGCTCTTCATCATCAAGCGCTACCGTGAGGAACTCGACGCCGGCAACAAGACCGGCGCCGCCCTGGCCGTAGCCTCCGCCACTGCCGGGCGCAGCGTCATCTTCAGTGGCGTGGCCGTCGCCGTCGCCCTCGTGGCGCTGTTCATCCCCAACGTTATGGCCTTCACCAGCATCGCCCTGGGCGGTGTGGTGGTCACCCTGATCGCCATCGCACTGAGCATCACCGTCCTCCCGGCCGCCCTGAGCCTCCTCGGGCACCGGATCAACTGGGGAACCGTCCGGCTGCCGACCCGGTTCCAGTCCCGGCCGGCACGCAGTGCCGGTCCGGCCGGCGGCAAGCGCCCGCGCGTATTGGCTGCGGCAGGCATCGCCGCCATGCTCCTGGTTGCCCTGCCGGTGCTGGGGATTTCGCTCCAGTCGCCGGTGGCCAGCGCTACCGTCCTGCCCGCCGGAGACCCTGCACGCACAGGACTGGAAACGATCGAAGAGCGCATTGGCCACAAGGGCCTGTTTCCGGTCCAGGTGGTCCTGAGCACTGAGGACTCCACGCCGCTTCCTGACGTTCTGGCTACCGTGGAGCGCGTCAGTGACTACGCCGGTTCGCAGCCCGGAGTCGCCGCGGTGACCTCGCTGACCAGTGGCGGGGTCACGGGTGAGCAGCTCGCCGCCGCCCTGGCCACCCCTGCGGGAGCTGAAGGCGCCGCGGGTCTCTGGGCCCACGAGGACGGCCGCTACACCACCCGCATCCTGGTGGACCCGTCCGAGGGCCCGGACTCTGTCCGCGCCCACCAGCTGGTCAGCGACCTGCGGAGCCACGTGGATGAAGCCGCAGCCGGGTACACAACAGGGGTCACTGGCGCCACCGCCCAGGGCGTGGACTTCGACAACACGCTTATCGAGTCCATTCCCCTGATCGCCGGCGTGGTGTTTGTGTTGACCTTTCTGATGCTCGCCTTCGCCTTCCGATCGATCATCCTCCCGGTGCTCGCGCTGTTCTTCAACACGCTGGTGCTACTCGCGAGCCTGGGCCTGTTGACCGGCATCGTCAGCGCGGCAAGCAACGCACCGCTGAACTCGGTGACTCCGGTCCTGCTGTTCGCCGTGATGTTCGGGCTGTCCATGGACTACATGGTCATCATCATTGCCCGCATCGTCGAAGCCTTCGGACACGGAAAGCCGTTCACGGAGGCTGTGACGTCCGGCGTGCGGGGTACACGGTCCATGATCAACAGCGCGGCCATCATCATGGTCGCCGTCTTCGCTTCGTTCTCCTCCGCACAGATCAGCATCGTGCGCGAGATCGGCATCGGACTTGCCATCGCCGTAATCCTGGACGCGCTGGTGGTAAGGATGTTCATCATGCCCGCCGTCCTGCGGGTCCTCGGGCCCCGCGTCCTGGGTCCCCGGAAGAGCCAGGAAACTGAGCTGGACGCCGCCGTGCCGGAGAAGGTCCCCGCTCCGGTGTAGCCTCGCCCCCGGCGGAAAAAGATGACATGCTATCGTTTTCGGAAGCCTTCCGTCCCCATCGACGCCTTCGTCCACCTTCAACCCCAGGAACCATCGAATGACGAGCCCCGCAGCCCTGCACAGCACTGACAGCGACCGAATGCTTGCTCCTTCAGAGCTTCGATACCTGGTCCTTGCTGCCCAGCGCGAAGGGAACCGTGCCCTGATGAGACTGCTCGCCCCGCTGGAGCTGACTCCGTCGCAGGCCGAGATCCTCCTGGTGCTCCACTCGTTCGGACCCCTTAGTTTGAGGAGCCTGGGCGAGATGATTGTGTGCGAAGCCGGCAGCCCCAGCCGCATCGTTGACATGCTCGTCACCCGCCAGCTGGTCCACCGCCGCACCTCGGCGGCGGACCGGCGGGCGGTCCAGCTGGAGCTGACCGAGGCCGGCGCCAGCCTGATCCCCAGCCTGAAGGACATCGAGGCGGGACTCGAGGCCCATGCAGCTTCCGTCCTCACTGACCAGGAACAGGCCCTCGTCGGCGCTGCCCTTCGCAAGTACCTCCAGGGCACTGACAGTGAAGGGGTGTTCGAACGCCGATTCGGCGCGGACCAGCCCCGTTAACCTCCCCTCCAACTTCCTGCCCCAACCGCGCAACCTGACCTCCCTAGGGTGAACGGGTCACCGGCCACCAGCCGGCCCCCGTCATCCCAGGAGGAACCACCCATGCGCCACGTCCTGACTGCCGCGGCAACCGCCGCCCTGATCGCCGCCATGGCGAGCCCCGCCGTCGCGAGCTCCGAGAACGAAGCCGGCACGCCGTCGTCGAACGCTGCCGGAACCGCCACCTCCGCGATCAAAACGAACGAGCGCAACGGCTCCTTCGACCTGCAGAGCCACCGCGGCGGCCGCGGTGAATGGACTGAGGAGTCCCTGGCCGCCTTCGAAAACTCCCTGGCGCTGGGCGTGACCACCCTGGAGCTGGACACGCACCTGACTGAGGACGGCAAGGTGGTGGTGTGGCACGACGACACCATCCAGGCCGGCAAGTGCAAGGACACCGGCGACGCCGGCTACGTCGGTAAGCGGGTTGCTGACCTGACGCTCGCGCAGATCAAGACCCTGGACTGCGGCTTTAAGCAGCTGTCCGGCTACCCGGTGCAGGACGTCATCGAGGGCAACCGGATCGCGGAGCTCAAGGACGTGTACCAGCTGGTCCGCGACGCCAAGGCCGCGAAGGTCCGCTTCAACGTGGAGACCAAGGTGGAGAGCAGCGAGGTGGGCGGCGCCGGCATGGAGTCCCTCACCCGGGCCGTGGTGGCCGAGATCCAAGCCTCCGGCATGGCGGACCGGACCACCCTGCAGTCCTTCGACTGGTCCTCTCTGAACCTCACCCGGGAGATCGCGCCGGAGCTGCCGCTGGTGGCGCTTTCCAGCGGCAACGCCTGGATGGGGGTGGGCCAGCCCGGTGCCAGCCGCAACCTGGGCGGCATCGACATCGACGACTACGCCGGTTCCCTGCCCAAGGCGGCAGCTGCCCATGGGTACGACGCCGTCTCCCCCACGTTCAGTTCCGTCACCCCTGAGATGATCGCCGAAGCCCACGCACTGGACCTGCCCGTGATCCCGTGGACCGTGAACACCGCCGCGGACATGGAGCGCCTGATGGACCTGGGCGTGGACGGCATCATCACCGACTACCCCACCCGCCTGCGCACCCTTATGGAGGAGCGCGGCCTGAAGCTGCCCAAGGCGTATGAGGTGAAGGGCTAACCTTTTCCGCTCCGGCCCACGATTTGGCGGGCCACCAGCCGATCAACTCCGGGCAGGTGGCTTGCCCTGATGATCCACCGCCGCAGTAGGCGCTGGGCCCTGTTTGCGGGGAGGAACGAGGACGCCGCGCGCCTCCCCGCAGACTGGGCTTCCTCCACCACGGGCCGCCAGCGCCGCTCGAACTCACCAAGCGCGGGGCCAATTCCTTCAGGCGCCGACACCGGGCCGAGCACGTCACCCAGCAGCGCCGCGCCGGCGACAGCCAGGGAGGCGCCCTGCCCTGCAAGGAGCGACACCGCCCCGCAGGCATCCCCGAGGAGAACGCACCGCTCCCGCTGCCAGCCCGGCATCACAACCTGGGCGACGACGTCGTCGTACGGATGCTCCGGACAGAGCTCAAGCAGGCGGTCCACCGCGTCGCCGAGCCCGGAAAACTCCAGGCGCAGCCGCTCCCTGGGGCTCCCTGCCGGCAGCTCCCCAGCCGCGCCCGGAGCATCCCGATAGACCATAAAGGCCGCCACCTGATCCGAGCGGAGGCCATAGATCCCAGCCATCCGGTTAAGGCTGTCCGTCAGGACAAACCGGTTCCGGAAGCGGGCGTTCAGAACCGGATTGGTCACGATGAAGGCGGCAGCACGCATGCCCAGAGGGCGCAGGTACTCCTTTTCCGGACCGAAGACCTGCGCCCGGACGGCGGAGTGGATGCCGTCCGCGCCCACGAGGACGTCGGCGGGCGCCACGTCCGGCAAGCCATCGACGGCGGCCCGCACGCCGTCCCCGCCACTGACTATTCCACCCGCCGGCGCACCGTAACGGACCCGCACCCGGCCGGGTGCCACGTCGTCGAGGGCAGCAAGGGCGGCCAGCTCCAGGTCGGGACGCAGCAGGCTGAGGACCTTCCCGCCGGCAAAGCGGGCGAACTGGCCGTGGTCGAGGCTGGACGTGGTCCGTTCTCTTCCATCGACATATTCGACTGCGTCCACGCGATAGGTCACGGCTGCAAGCCGGGGGTAGAGACCGATGCGCTCCGCGGCCTCCACCCCAGGTCCAAAGAAGTCCATCATGTAGCCGTCAAGGCGCGGAGCCGCAGCCTTCTCCAGGACTTCGACGTCCCAGCCGGCCAAGCCAAGCTGGCGGGCCACCACCAGGCCCGCGATGCCCGCCCCCACAACCACCGCCCTCATGACCTGACCACCAGGGACGGAATCCTTTGCATGAGCCAAACGTACCCACGGCCGGCGCGGCTGGGCAGGGGCCGCGGCCAGATGCATTGTTTTCGCCCCGGCCAGGCCCTACCGTAAAGGGACCGTCAGCCGAACGCAGGTGTGGGCATGCGAACTGTTTCTGGGTCCTCGCGGTGGCTCCTGGTGTGCCTGCTGGCCGCAGGGATGCTTGGCCTCACGACGCCGGAGCCCGCCCCGCCCGGTACCGCACCGCCGGGCCCCGGGACTTCCGGGCAGACCTACGCGGCGCTGGACGACTTCCTGCAGGACCAGCTCAACGCCCTCGGGATCCCGGGTGCGGCCGTCGCCGTGGTCCGGGACGGGGTCCAGGTGCACTCCGCCGCGTTCGGCCGCGCCGACGATTCCGGGCGGCCGATGACCGCGCGGACGCCGGTGCTGCTGGCCTCCACGAGCAAATCCTTTACCGCCATCGCCGTGATGCAGCAGGTGGAGGCCGGGCGGCTAGAACTGGACGAGCCCGTGCAGACCTACCTGCCGTGGTTCACCTTAAACGACAGCCGCTCCGCCGCGATCACGGTCCGCCACCTGCTCCACCAGGCCAGCGGCATGTCCTCGAAGGACACAGCCTTCGAAGCCTCCGACGCGCAGGGTCCGGAAGCCCTCGAAGCGGAGGTCCGAGCCCTGTCCGGCTCTCCCCTCACGGGCGAACCGGGTGCGGCCTTCCACTACGCCAGCGCCAACTTCAACGTCCTGGGCGTCCTGGTGCAGACGGTCTCCGGCCAGCCCTTCGGGGACTACCTGAAGGAGCACGTCTTCGGGCCGCTGCAGATGGCCAACAGCCATCCCACCCGGGCGGCCGCCCGCGCGGACAACGCTGCCGCCGGCTACTCCCGCTGGTTCGGCTTGTTCTGGCTCAAGACGGACGTGCCGGCGCCCACCGCCGGCATGCCGTCCTCCACCCTGTATGCCTCGGCGGAGGACCTGGGGCGCCAGCTCACGGCACTGCTCGACGGCGGGCAGTACGGCAGCGCCCGGATCCTCCGCCCTGAGAGCGTGGCAGCAATGTTCGAGCCGCGGGTCCGGGTGAGCGATTCACAGAGCTACGCGATGGGCTGGTTCAGCCGGGCACTCGTCGAATCCGCGGGTCCGGCGGCACCGCCCGCCCCGGATGCGGCCTTGCCGCGGCTCGTGGAGCACCAGGGGGAATGGGGCAACAGCCACACGTACCTGGCCGCTGTTCCGGAGTCCGGCCTCGGCGTCGCGCTGGTCATCAACGGCAATGACACCGCTGCCCCGTCGCGGCTGAAGTCGATCGATACCAACCTGCTCCGGATCCTGCACGGGCACTCCCCCGTGCCCGCCGTGGTTTTCGAGGACTGGCTGCAGCAGTACAGCTGGGCGGTGTCCATGGCGCTGCTGCTGGCGGAGCTGCTGAGCCTGTGGCTGTCGCTCCGGTTCCTGCTCCGCAGGCAAGCACCGCAGAAGAAACGGTGGGCGCCCCTGGCGTGGGCCGCCGTCGCGCTCGCCTTGGACGGGTTCGCCCTGTGGCTGTGCCTGGTCTACGCCCCCGCCCGGTTCGACACGCACCTGTTTGTGATCGTCCGGCAGTTTCCCGACGTCGGCATCTCGCTGGTTCCCATTCTCGCCCTCGCCCTCCTGTGGCCACTGCCGCGGACGGTCTGGGTGCTCGCCAAGGTAGCTGCAGGGGGGCGGGAAGGTGCCCGGCACTGAACCTTTTACTGGTCCAAGGTCCAGGCCGTGGCCGGAGCTGCCGCGGTGTCCGTCCGGCGCCTCCGCAGCACAAGGATGAGCGCGGCCGCGCCGGCCAGGAGCAGTCCGGCGGACCCTGCAGCGACGGCCGGGAGCGGCACAGCGGAAGCCCCGCCTGAAGGCGCCGCCTCCGCGGGTGGCACCGCCCCGCCGTCGGCCCCTGTCACGGAGGCCTCCCCGGGCAAGGCCTCCGCAGCAGGGCCAGCCGGTCCGGCGTCGATCACGGTGAGTGATTTGCCGGCACGGTTGACCACTACCACGGCACCATCGGCCCGGACCGCGAGCCGGCCCGGGTCTTCCCCGGTTGGGACCGTCCGGGCCACCCTGTCCGTTCCAGCCTCTATGACGGAGACAGAGTTGTCTCCACTGTTGGTCACATAAACCGTCCCATCCGGCGCGGCCACAACCTCCTGCGGTTCACGGCCCACACGGATCCTCCGTGCCACCGCGGTGCCGCCGGGCTCGATGACGGCGACGTCGTTCGAGAGGACGTTGGCCACGTACACGGTTCCGTCCGGCGCGGCCGCAATCCCGTGGGGACCGGACGTCCTGCCCACGGTGATGGCGTGCGAGGGGCTGGCGGCACCGCCCGGGATAACGGTGACGGCGCCCGCGTGCTGGTTGGCGGCGTAAAGGGTGCCGTCCTTTGCCACGGCCACCTCCACCGGATAGTTTCCGGCGTCTATGACGCGCTCCACCCGGGCCTGGCCCGGCAGGACCACTGACACCGTGCCCTCGGCCGGGTTGGTCACGTAGAGCGAACCGTCCGGCGCCGCCGCGAGCCAACGCCCGCCCCGGGACAGCGGAATGGTGGAGGACACTTCCCCGGCCCCCGGGGCAACCACACCGAGCTCCGTTTGCATCTCCTCCGTGGTCTGGAGCACGTAGAGCGTCCCGTCCGTCGTCACGGCCACGGACGTTGAAAAGTGCCCCACGGAGATGGTGCGGGAGGGGCGGGTCTCCCCTGGCTGGAAGACGCTGACGCCGCCTTCCCAGTTGTAATCGCTGACGTACACCGCCCCGTCCGGGCCTGCCGCCACGCCCAGGGGCTGGCCGGTCACGTCAATCTCAGTCAAGTCATCAGCGGACGCCGGAACAGCCACGACGGCGGAGGCCAGCAGGAGCGCAACGGCGCCGGCCATGGCGGCCCTGGCGGTGCGGCTGATCGGACCGGTCTTCACGTGCTTCCCCCAAAACTGTTGCCGACCCCCGCGGCAACCCTAAGATCCTACCGGCCCCGCACAGCCCGCCGCCCACCCCGCACGCTCATTCGGTAGTGTCTGATCATGGATGGCGATACCCTGCTCAATTTCCTGCTGGTCCTCTTCTTTGTGCTGCTGGGCGGGGTGTTTGCGGGCACGGAGATGGCGCTGGTGTCCCTCCGCGAAAGCCAGGTGCGCCGGATGGAAAAATCAGGGAAGCGCGGCGCCCGGATCGCCGCGCTGGCCGGGAACCCCAACCGGTTCCTCTCCACCGTCCTGATCGGCGTGACGCTCTCCGGTTTCTTCCGCCGCGTACGGCGCCTCCACCATCGCGCCCGACGTCGAACCCCTCCTGGCGGCCGTCGGCTTCGGCGCCGCCGCAGAACCGGCAGCCTTCATCGGCATGACGCTGCTGGTGGCCTACCTGTCCCTCGTGCTCGGCGAACTGGTGCCCAAGCGGCTGGCCATGCAGAGCGCCGTCGGCTTCACCAAAGTCCTCGCCCCGCCCCTCGGCGTCCTCTCCGAAATCATGCGGCCCGCCGTCTGGCTGCTCTCCGTCTCAACGGACGCCGTCGTAAGGCTCTTCGGCGGCGACCCGAACGCCAAGCAGGAGAGCGTCAGCTCCGAGGAACTGTGGGACATGGTGGCGGAGAGCGACATGCTCGAAGAACACAGCCGCAGCATCCTGTCAGACGTCTTCGGCGCCGGGGACCGGTCGCTGCAGGAGGTGATGCGCCCCCGCACCGACGTGACCTTCATCAACGGCAGCCTCAGCATCACCGAGGCGTTCAACATGGTGCGGGATGGGCACTTTTCGCGCTATCCCGTGATCGACAAAACGCCCGACGACGTGCTGGGCTTCATCCATGTCCGTGACCTCGTGCCCCGGGACGGGAAGCACGACGACGGGCAGGTGCGGGACATCGTCCGGGAGATCCTCCCGCTGCCGGGCACCAACAAGGTGCTGCCGTCGCTGCAGCGCATGCGCCGGCTGGGCCAGCACATCGCCCTGGTGGTGGACGAATACGGCGGCACGGACGGCATCGTCACCCTGGAGGACCTGGTGGAAGAGCTGGTGGGTGAGATTTACGACGAGTACGACGCCGGCGCAGACCACGAGGACCGGGTCACCAAAGGCGACGAGTCGCTGGACGTTGACGGCGGGCTGACCATCCAGGAGTTCGCATCCGCGTCCGGTATCGAGCTGCCGGAGGGGCACTACGAAACGGTGGCCGGCTTCGTCATCGACCGGCTGGGCCGCCTGCCCCGCACCGGCGACAGCGTGGAAGCGGACGGCCATGTGCTGACGGTGACCGCGATGGACCGGCTCCGGGTGGTCCGCATCCGGGTGACGCCGGCGGGAGGACCCGGGAAAGGCTAAAAGCCGGTCAGTTCTCCGGTGTCCGTTCCGGGAACTCCACGAACGTGGCTTCGTCCGGATTCTCCGGCGTCGATGCGTAGATGGTGACGGCCTGGGCACCGCCCTCCGGCCTCGCCCGGGCGGTGACAGTCCCGGTCCGTGCCCGGTTCAGGACGTTCACCACGCTTTCAGAGACCGCCGCCAGCGTCCGCGGCGCCAGTTCCTGCCGGCGGTCGTCCAGCAGCTGCACGGTCACCCCGCGTTCCCGCGCCCGGCGTGCGGCGTCCACCACCTCGTCGGTGGCGAGGACGCGTCCGCGGATCTCGTCACGGAACTGCGCCTCGAGGAGCTGGAGCTGCTGCCGTTCGGCCGGCGTGATCTCGTGGCCGGCCTCGGCGATGCGCTGCAGCGCCGGCCCGGCAATCCTCCGGACGTGCTCCAGCCATTCTGTTCTTGCAACGTGCACGGCCTGCTCGGCGGCGTACCAGTCGGCGGCACGGCGGGCATCAGCGCTGTACTGGGCCACCTTGTTGTCGTTGGTGCGCAGCAGGTGCCCGATCCCGGTGGCCACCAGGACCCAGCCGACCGTGGCTATGTTCATCATCAGCCCTCCCACCAGTCCCATGCTGGCGCCGGCGCCCCAGAGCGTCACCAGGACGGCCGAGATTAGCACGCCGATCCAGGACAGCAGCACCCTCCCCCGGACGTTCACGATCACCAGCATTGTGTAGGCGGCGGACAGATGCCACGAGGCATACCCGGGCCAGCGGTCCGTGGGCAGCACACTGCTGACGAGGACCGTCACCATCACGACGGCGGCCAGCGCAGCGAGTGCCGAGGCCAGCGGGAGCTTGCCGGGCTTAGGAACCAGCAGCAGGACCACGGCGGCGACGTAAACGGCCATCGCAATGTAGACGGGGCCCGCGGCGGACACCAGGTCCAGCGACAGCAGGCCAAGCGCGATGTGCACGGCGACGAACACGGCGCAGAGGAGGCTCATGACCTTGGTTGAAATGGCCCGGATCATGCCGCAACCCCTTCCCAGTCCAGCCGCACCTCGGCGCCGGAGCGGTGGCTTGAGTGGATGGCCGCGGACCCGTCCGCTGCCTGCATTCGGCCGACGATGCAGACCTTGATGCCCAGCCTGCGGTCCGAGACCAAGGCAGGATCAAACCCGCGGCCGTTGTCCTTGATCGAGACGCTCACCTTTGCCTGGTTCCCGGTGCGGTGCCCCGTCAGCCGGACCTCGCAGCGCGCGGCCTCCGAGTGGCGGACAGCATTCCTGACGGCTTCGGTGGCGGCTTCAAAAATGGCCCGCACCGCAGCGCCGGGCAGGAGCAAGTTTTCCGCGGCATCGCAGACAACGTGGATAACCGGGCCCTCCGTGGCGCCGGCAACCGTGAACCTGATACGGGCAGCAATCTCCGTCAGTGTGGCCGGCGCTGCTTCCGACGTTGTCCCCTGCTGCTCCAGTCGGTCCAAGGCACTGGCCGCCAGGTTCGCGCTCGCCGCGCGTTCCTCGGCGGAGCCGGCGTGGGCGGCGGTGAGCAGCGCCGTCATCACGCTGTCATGCAGGAGTCCGTCCAGGCGCAGCCGTTCGTTGCCCAGCGCTGTTTGCGCCGCCGCCTCCCGGTACCTGTCGATGGCGTTTTCGGCGGCGGTGTCCGCCCGTTCGGCGGCGCGGCGAAGGATGCCGATGGTGACGCAGATGATGAGGCCCAGGACGGTGGCGAACAGGGCGTCCTCCAGCGCCACCAGGGAAGACGCCGAACCGCCTTGCGGGGTGGTCCGGACGGCGAAGAACACCGCCCCTACTGCCACCGTGTAGGTGCAGCCGATGCGGGTTCCGGCCCCGTAGGCGCACCAGGCGGCGCCGACATTGATCATCGCCCACATCCAGGGAGTACCGAAGCCCTCGGGGATGGTGGCGGGAACGGCGAGCGTCCACAGCGCCAGCCCGGCCAGGACCAGCAATGCCAGGGCACGGGCGATCCACACCAGTCCCCTGCCCCTGACGGAAGCTCCGGCGAAGGCGGCCACAAGCGCGAGGAACAGCCAAAGGAACGGGAAGTTCCACCAGTTCGCCACATGGGGTGTCTGGCCCATAATTGAACCGGTTGCGTGGAGCAGGAGCAGCGCAGCGAACGCGGCGACGCCCCTGCCCATCAGGCGGTGCGTGGCCAGGGCCGAGACGCCGTCCAGCGCCGGCGAAAAACCTTTCACTTCTTCCGCAACGGAAGCAGCGGCGGCAGGATGCCGTCCTCCACCGCCCGGCGGTAAAGGTCGATTTTGGTGCTGGCGGGCCGGCCCGCTGCCTCGTACTTTTCGCGGATCCGGTCGATGTTTTTCTTGACCGTGCTCTCGGCGATGTTCATCCGGCGTGCCACCTGGTACTGGCCCAGCCCGTCCGCGTACATGCCCAGGCACTCGCGTTCACGGTCGGACAGGTTTGCCTGGACGAAATCCGCGTCCACCTCGATGGCGGCGGCCAGTTCCTGGCTGGCGATGGTCTCCCCGGCGGCGATGCGGCGCAGTTTGGCGAAGGTTTCCGCAACCGGCTCGGATTTCAGCGATACTCCCATGGCGCCGTTCGCCAGGGCGTCCTGCAGGTAGCCCACGTTGTCACCGAGGGTGAAGATCAGGACCCGGTAGCCGGCGGCGGCCAGCCGGGCCACGTTCTCGCCCGGCCGGGACCCGTCGGCCAGGGACATGTCCAGGGCGACGACGTCGCAGAGGTCAGTGCCGGCGTCGAGGAAAGCGGTAACGGTGGGTGCGGCCCCCATCACGGTGACGGGCGGTGAATTCAGGCGGGCATCCCGGGCGGCGGAGGCCGCGAAGCCGATCCGCACCGCTTCATGGTCATCGATGATTCCTGCGCGCACTGGCTCCAACGCGTTGCCCCCTTCGTCGTCGGACCGCTCCGATGGACTTATTCTCGGGCGCAGCCCAGCAGGGACCAAGTGTGACGTGCTTCGTGTCCATCTCGCGTCACAGAGCCGGCGGCTGTCCCCACTTCCGGTGACAACGTGCAACTCCCTGGCGGCCAGGGCTCCCGGCCGCCGGCCGCCGTCGCTAATCTCAGTTCTGGAGTGATCGACGCGGCGCGGCAGCTGTTCGTCGGCGGCCGATGGCGGCCGGGAATCCAACCGCTGGAATTTGGGGGGTTGTTGGGCTCCCGGGCGCTTTCCGCCGTCTATGCCACCAGCCTCGCGACCAGTTCCCCGCGGCTGCCCACCCCAACCTTTTCGTACAGCGACTTCAGGTGATCGTGCACCGTGTGCGGCGAGATGAACAGGTGGCGGGCGATGTCCGCTGTCGGATTCCCTGACAGTACTTCCAGGCAGACCTCCCGCTCCCGGGCGGTGACTCCGTAGGCCATCAGCAGCAGGGTGGCGAGGTCGTGCGTGGTGGCGGGTTCCACGGTGACCACCATCTGCTCCGGGTCATCACCGGTGATCAGGCGGCTGGCCTGCAGCATCACCCAGTTGTTCCCGGCGTCGCGCATCCTGGCGCGTGCTGTTCCCGACGCCGAGGCGTGGGCCTGCGCCACCACCGAGTAAAGCGTCATGCTGAACCGGCCGGGCGCCGCCTCCTCCACCTCGGCGAGCCACGCTGCGGCGGCGGGCGTGGCAGCCCGCAGCTCGCCATGCAGCCCGGCCAGGACAATCACGGGCCCGACGGCGGCCGGTCCCGTTGGGTGCCCGACGCGGACAGCGATCCTGGTGGCCGCCGCCAGCGTGGCCGCCACTGCGCCCAGAAACTCCACCTCGCGGTCTGTGAAGTCGTGGCCGGCTTCGCGGAAGATGCTGCCCACTCCCCAGCACGCGTCGTCCACCCGGAATGCCGCCCGAAGCTCGTGTTCCAGCCCCTGCGGTTTGAGCAGCGCGTTGATCCGGACGCTGCGGACCACCTCCCGGTGCGGGGCGTCGGACATCCTCGCGACGGGCTGCGGGCGTTTGAGAAGCTGAGCGAATGTGTTGGGTTCCTGGCCGGTGTACTCGGTTTCGGCGAAGCGGGCTGAGTACTCCTGGTACTCGGCCGCGCCCACGGGCCACGGCCGCCAGTTGGTCACGGAGGTCATCACCATGGAGTCGGGGTCGACGGCGGCCCAGCAGCCCTGCTCGAACGGCACCTGCTGCTGCACGACGGCGAGCGCCGCCGTGTGCAGGTCGGCCAGGCTGACACCGCTGGCGGCCAGGGCGGCGATGTCCCGCCGGGCACGCTCCGCGCGCTCCTCCCACATAGTCTCCAGTATCCGCCGGATGGGCCTGGCCGCAATCCCCCAAAGTGGGGGTTCCCCACGCATCCCCAAACCCCCGGTGCGGGGATGGCGGCCGGGGGCGCCGGCGTCGTACTTTTCCCCTATGAACGCCGTATCCCAGGTTTCCGCGGTCCTCGCCGCCGTGATCTACATCGTGGTGTTTCCGCTGGAGAGCTTCCTGCTGCACCGGCCGGGGGCGCAGAAGTTCCTGAGCACCCCGCCGCAGAACGTTCCGGCAGTGATGATGTGGGCCATTCCCACCGGGTTCCGCAACCTGGTGATCGGCCTGGGTGTCCTGGCCGGGGTGGTGGCGGTCAACATGGGCCACCCGGTGGTGGGCTACACCCTGGTGATCTACTGCTGCGCGAACATGGTGCTGACCGCTCCGGCCATGTTCCTGGCGGACATGCAGGGCCACTACCCGAAGAAGGGCGACAGCATCCCGGGGACTCTCGGCGCCACGGTGCCGGCCCTGATCGCCCTGATTGCGCTGCCGTTCTAAAGGGGTAGCACGGCTCGTTGACAGTCCTCTGCGGGGGTCGTGTACTTAAATTGGCTCCAGCATCAGCAAGGGCCAATCCCCGAAGCGGCCCCCGCTTCCGTGAGGCCGCCCAAAAATTGGAGGTCCACAATGGGTCAGGCACGCGAGATCATGGATCGCTTAACTACGGCCATGAACGAAAAAGACAAAGAAACGCTGGCACGCTGCTACGCCGCCGACGCCGTGGCCTACACCCCTGACAAGGGCGAACTCCGCGGGCGTGACGCCATCACCAGCTACCTCTTCGATTTCTGGGAGTCCATGCCGGATGTGCGGTACGAGTACGCGGCAAAGCATGAGGCCGGGAGCGTGGCGGTGGATGAGGGTTATGTGGTCGGAACCAACACCGGACCGATGCGCATGCCCTCCGGCGATACCATGCCGGCCACCGGCAAACACCTTCGCATCAGAAGCTGTGACATCTCGACGGTCGAGAACGGCGAGATCACCTCGCACCATTTCTACTTCGACCAAGTGGAGTTCCTGTCGCAGCTCGGACTGATGCGCGAGCTGACCTCGCACTGACGCACTGACGGGTTGTACGCCAAGAACAACAAACAAAGATGCCGTGGACACCCTGCTAGAGGGTCTCCACGGCATCTTCATCGCCGGGTACTCATTCGACGATGAGTCAGTTCGGGTGGATGGACCCTACTTGTCGCAGCCGATGCCGTCGCGGTCCCTGTCGAGATGCACTCCGTAGCCGGGGGTGCCGGCATATACCGGCGCTGCTCCGGCTGCCTTCGCTGCCGTGCAGTTGGCAAAGGGAGCCGCCGCCGGGGCGGGAGCCGGAGCGGGTGCAGGGGCCGGCGCGGGAACCGGCTTGGGAGCCGGTGCGGCCGGTGCTGGCGCTGGCTTTGCAGCCTGCGCAGCTGCCGCTGCCGCCTGCTCCGCGGCCAGTTTTGCCGCCGCCTGGTCTGCTGCTGCCTGGTCGGCGGCGGTCTTCGCGGCTGCAGCTGCTTCAGCCGCGGCCTTCTCAGCGGCGGCTTTTTCAGCGGCTTCCTTTTCCTCCGCTGCCTTGTCTGCCGCAGCCTTCTCGGCGACCACCCGCTTGGAGTCGGACTCCGTCATCCACACCAAACGCTGGTCGCTTCCCACGGTGCAGACGAGCGTCTGGCTGTTGTATTTCTGCGTTGCAGCATCAGTGGCGCAGGTCTTGTTGACAGGGTTTGTTGCCGTCGGCGTGGGAGTCGGGGTTGCCGTTGCCGACTGCGAAGCAGGGCTCACGAGGGCAGCCTTGTCGGCATCCGCCCGGGGCGGGGCGGTAGCACCACCCACCCCTACACCCAGGATCAGGGCAACAAAACCGGAAACAGCCACCAGACCGCCGGACTTGCGGTGCGGAAGCCCAACCCACGAGCGGCGCTTGAACAGCAGAGCATAAAGCCCCGTGAGCAGAGCGATCAGGCCAAGGAGGAACAGCACCATTCCCAGGCCGCCGACCACGGCAAACGGAATCAGCAGAAGCAGCAGCAGTGCGGCCACGATCCAAAAAAGTACTGTCGGCTTCCAGCGGCGCTGCTGGGGCGCAGGAGCATACGGATTATGTGTCAATTTTTCCCCCTAGGAAATGTCGGTGATGTGATGCAGGTGGGGCGTGGATACCCCGGGACTTTGGGTCAGCGTTCGCAGGCGACGCCGTCGGAATCGCGGTCAAGGCCCGCGCGGTAGCCGGCCTGTCCGGCGAAAAGCGGGGCGGCACCTTCGGCTTTGGCCGCGGCGCAGTTGGCGTAGTAGGCGGCTGCGGGGGCAACCGGGGCGGGGACAACGGGCGCCGGAGCCACCGGAGCAGGAGCCGGAACAGCAGCAACCGGAGCCGGAGCAGGAGCGGCCACTGCCGGTGCCGGTGCCGGTTCAGCGGCAGGTGCAGGAGGAGGAACGGGCGCCTGCTGGTTCGTCGGCGCCAGCTGGCCGGAGCAGTTCGCCAGGATGCCGGCCATCGCGTCGTGCTCCGCCTGCGTGACCCACAGGCTGTACGTCGCCTTCACGGAAATCTGCCGGGCCACGTACTCGCACCGAAATCCCCTGTTCGGCGGCAGCCAGGTGGCGGCGTCCCCGTCGCCCTTCTTCTGGTTGGTGGGGCCGTCCGTCGCCTGCAGGTTCAGCGGGTCATTCGCGAAAGCCGTCCGTTGCTCCGTGGTCAGCTGCTGCGCGCCCTTCTGCCAGGCGTCACTCAGCGCCACCACATGGTCGATCTGGACCTTGGTGCTGGTCGTATTCCCCCGCAGGAAGCTGATGCTGGTGCCGGTGTACGGGTCTGCGAGCATGCCCGACTGCACCTTGCAGGGGACGCTGTTGGTGTACGTGATCACGGTAAGGTCCCGCTTCAACATGTCATTTCGGGTGTCGCAGCCATTGCGGTCAACGTCAGCCCACGCCTGCCCGAACAAACCGCGGTCATACCCGGTCTTGGGGGCGCGGCCCTTGATGGGGAGAGTCGCCAGCAGGTCGGCCGCCTTCGTGGCGAAAGCCGGCTGCGTCTTCGGGGCGGCTACCGTCGCGTCCTGAACCACGGTGATGGTCTCGGGATCCAGTGGCGCGCCCGTCTCCCGGGCGGTGGGAACGGGCGACGGCGCCGGTGCGGCCTTGGCAGCCGCGCTCGCTGCCGCGGTCGTTGCCGTAGCGGTGCTTTCCGATGCGGCAGCTTCACCGTCCGCTTCAAAGACCTGCGGCAAAGTGACGGCGCCGCCAACAAAGAGGGCAAGCGATACGGCGAGGGCGATGGCCCCGGATTTACGAGGCCGCCTTGGTCCCTGCCCCGGAGATACTGGTGACCCCAGCAACGTCTCGTAATTCGACATGTTTTCCCCCATAAAAAAGGCCCGGCAAATAAGCCGGGCCTTTTGCTAAGCCGCAGTGGTTATGGTTGGAGCCTATTTCGCGGAATGCGGGTGAAAGCCGAAACTGCGGCAAAGCTGGGACAACATTGATTCCGTCTTGATCAATTCTTGATTGCGGCTACGCGCGCTGGGTGAGGTTGAGAATGTTGCCTTCGCTGTCGAGGAACCAGGCGGCCTTTCCCCATTCACTGGTGGCAACGCCGTTTTCGGTCTTCACGCCCGGCATGTCGTACTCTTCGAACGTGACGCCCCGGCGCCGCAGTTCTTCCATTTCGCCTTCGAGGTTGTTCGTCTCCCAGCCCATCTGGGTGTTCTTGGCCGAGCCCGCGTTGTCTGTCTGGTAGACCAAGAACGAGGTTCCGTTGCCGCAGCGGTACAGCAGGCTGTCTTCCTCCATGGAGTCAGAAGATTCCAACCCCAGCTTGTCCCGGTAAAACTCCTTGGCCCTGCTGATGTCCTTCGCGGGCAGGACAGCCATAAGTGCTGAGTCCTTGAGCATGATGTTTCCTTTGTGCATTGCTTTCGCAGTGATGGCGATGCTCTCCCCCGGTTACGGTCCGGAACAACACCGTCCGGAACCGCGTGGCCGTCCGTCCGCCGAGTGCCGGGACGGCCACCTGGGACTCTGAAGCGCCCCGCCAGCCATCAACGGCGCGAGGGTCCCCGAAGCGTATGTGCCCATTATGGGACTGTTTGGCGGCTTCGGAAATAGGGTTTCGGTGTTCTTCAGCGTCGCCTGCCCACGGCCAACGTGGGGTGGTTGTTACGGCACGCCGGAGGAGCCCGTGCGCTGGCAGGCGCACCCGCCGTTTGATTGCGCGGGCCCGGGGGGGTGGGCTCTAGGCCTTGTCGCGGGCTTCGCGCAAATGCTGCTCCAGTTTGGCCTCCGCGTCCCGCCGGCGGTGGCCGATGGAGCGGGCTTGTTCAGCAGTGGGGTGGCGGTGCTCCCGCTCCCCTGACAGGTGTTTAGCCCCTGCGGGCACGACGTCATTGTCCAGTTGGTTGTTATCACCCATACCGGATGGTCTCACACCCGCCAGCGGGGGAACAGGCCACCACGCACGGGACTCATGGCGACGGGGACTGCAGTGGCCCCGAATCCGGCGCCGTCAAAGGTACTGGCCCGGAAGTTCGACGTCGTCGTCCGGGGTTGGTTCCAGGCCCTCGCCCGGCCCCAACTGATCACCGCCCAGCACCACCGTGGGCATGTCACCTGGCGGATCCAGGAGGGGCAGCTGCAGAGGCTCCCGCAGTTGCAGCGTTGTTGCCTGTTTCGCCGCGAGAGTCGACTGGATGTCCTGCACGAGGCCGCCAATCCACCCCGAGAGCTGCGCCTGGCCGATCCGCAGTTCGTCCTCCGACGCCGAAGCTTCATTCGTCAGCGGCTGCCACAACCGCTGCAGCTCCCCTGCCGGGCCGGGCGCCAAACCGTCCTGCAGCTCCTCCACCGAGCGCTGATGGACGTGCGCGAGCCGTGCCCTCGCGTCGTCGTCGAGAATTCCGCTGCGGGCTTCTTCAAAGAGCCGGATGATGCTCGTTCCAATCCGCAGCACCTTCGCCGGATCGTCTGCCAAACGGCCCGGCGGGCTGCCGGCGGTGCCCCAGGCGCCGGGATCGGCGGGCGGGCTGTCGGGTCCGGTGGTCACGGTTGGTCCTCTCGCGTGCGCGGTTGTTTCCTGTCGAGGCGCATCGGACAGCCCCACGAACGCCGGCGGATGAAGCCGGCATCAAGGTAAGCATACTTACCATTGCGCCGAAGGGATGCATTGCGCAGGTTCCGAGGCCGAAAGCACCAGCAGTGAATAGACACCGAACAAAGTGCTATGACTGGATCAGTGCAACACAACGGAATTACTGCGGCACAGCGGAAGGGACGCATCATCCTCGGCACAAGCGTCCGCGCGGCCGGCTTCGGCTGCTCTTAGGCCTTTTCCTGTTCGGTGGGCTCGCCTTGGCGCTGGTGATCGTCGGGCCCGGGTTGCTCAGTGGTTTGCGCACTGAGAACGGCTCGTTGCTGCTTCGCCCGGACTGCACCGTTGAGACCGCTGAGGGAGAGGTGGGGCTCGACCGTGAGGAGGCGCAGTTGGCTACAACGGCCGCCGCTCTCCTGGGCCGCGGAATGGAGGCCCCGGACACCTCCGGCATCGACGAGTCAGTGTTGCAGCGGCTGGCAGACGGGCCACCCGAAAATGCCGGTCCCACCCTGGCCTGCCGGGGATCGGCCGCCAGGGATGGATCCTGGCCCACTGGCTCGTCGCCCACGCCGAGGACCTGGACATCCAATACGTGATCTTCGACGACAGGTTCTGGAGCGTGCACAGCTCTCGCGGGCAGTGGCAGTACTACGACGCACCCGAGCCCCGCAACGAGATCCTGCGCCACCTCGACCACGTGCACGTGGACGTGCTGGGCGGAGGTTCTGGCTGAGGTCCGGTTCGGACATGGCGGCGAGGGAATCGTCAACGGCACCCGTGCGGTCAGTGCAGCCGCGCGGCTCAGCACGACGGCGGGAGCCTGCTGCCGCCGTCGGCCTCCCTTCCAGCCCAACGGCCGGGCGCTAGGACTTGGCGGCGCGGATGGCTTTGCGCACGGCGGCGCCCACTGCCGAGATCACTGGCACCAGGCAGGCCAGCACTACCACCGTGTTCGGCCGGAACATTACCTGGCCCTCCAAGCTCCGGTAGACGCCGAGCGGGAGCACCATGCCGCCTCCCCCACCGCCGGAGGCACCTTCCTGCCCGGGCTCGCCGCCGCCACCAAATCCGAAGGACACCAGCGCGACGGGAATGACCTCTTCCCCTCCCAGCTGGACCGGGGAACCGTAGGCCTTGGAGACGCCGATGTTCTTGAATGTTTCAACCAGGGACGCAAAAGTATCAGCCATGGCTCCCACCCTAGGAGCCCCGGGCAGCGGGCAACAACCCCATCGAAGGAGTTCACCGATGAGCTACGAAAAGGACCCCCGCGTGGACCAGTACATCGACGCGCTCCCGCCCTGGCAGCAGGACATCTGCCGGCAGGTGCGCCACCTGGTCCACGCGGCCGATCCCGCCGTCGAGGAAACCATCAAACGCACCGTCCAGCCCTACTTCGTCCTGCAAGGCAACGTCTGCGCACTGCTCGCGGCGAAGGACCACGTCAACGTTTTCCTGTACGACGGCGGCATCACCCCGGACCCGCACAACATCATCACCGCCGGCCACGGCAACAAGACCGGCCGGATGATTTCGTACCACCAGGGCGAGCCCATCAACCAGGAAGCTTTGGTGGAGATGTTCCGTGCGATCATCGCCAACAACCGGGCCGGCGGCTGGCGGAGGCTCAAGGCCGGTTCCGACGGCTGACCCCGCCTCAGTCCGCTGGTTGTCCCGTCCCAGTCCGTTGGTTGTCCCCTGCCCAGCCCCGGCGGCTGGGGACTGTCTGAATAACGGTGGATCCGTGGTTGGCCTGACACGCCGGGCTTTGCCTGGCGGGAAGGACTGATCATGAGCGACACCATGGATCCC
>NZ_JBHVZR010000020.1:0-83643 GCF_042879835.1 Pseudarthrobacter sp. NPDC058329 | reverse complement strand
TTCCGGGTCTCCGCTGAAACATCGCTTAAATGCGGCACGGTCGTTGCAACTCCCAAAATCTATGGGTGTTGCAACGACCGCTAGAACTCAAGCCAAAAGTTGCGGCGCGCCGTCGTATTTTTCGGCGAAGGTGGGGAATTTCAGCGTCCGGGGTTCCCGAGGTCAGCCGTGGCCGCGGAGCAAGGCGGCGATCTCCGCGAAGCCCAGCCGCTCGGCGTTCTGCAGGGCCGTCCGTCCCTCCGGATCCCTGATGCCCGGATCGGCGCCCGCTGCCAGGAGCAGGCGCACCACTTCCTGCTGCCTGGGCCCGCCGCTGTTCAGCAGGATGGCTTCCTGCATGGCGGTCCAGCCCAGGTTGTTGACATGGTTCACCGGCACCCCGGCTGCGATCAGGATCTGCACGGTCTCCACGTGGCCGTGCTCGCTCGCCGGGATCAGGGCGGTTCCGCCATACCGGTTGGTGCTGGCGACGTCTGCCCCGGCGGCCAGGGTCAGCCGGAGCACCTCATTAAATCCCTCGGCGCCCGCGTAGAGGAAGGCCGAGTCCTGGATGGCGTCCTTGGCGTTGACATTGCCGCCGCGTCCGATCAGTTCACTGACCAACGGAACGTTGTTGGCCTTGGCGGCGGCCACCAGCTCCTGATCGAGCTGTGCCTGCGCTTCGGCGGACAGCGCCGGCGGTGCCGCGGGCGCGGGTGGCTCCGGCGATGTCACGGCAGGGCTTGTGGCCCCGCCGGCAGAGTCGGCTGGCGGGCCGGCAACGCTCGACGTCGGTGCAGACTGCGGCGGCGCCGCAGGCCCCGGCTGGCACGCTGCCATCGACATGGCCAGGCAGAGTGCCATGCACAGAGCCGCAGACCTCATCATGCGCCCAGCTTACTGAGGGGCACCGGCACCCGCGATGGCCTCCACACCGGCTGCGGCACAGGCCTCATCCAGTGCGCCATCGGGAGCGCCGCCGACGCCAATGCCGGCCACCGAAACCCCGTTCACCTTCAGCGGGACACCGCCGGCAAGGAAGAGGGTGCCGGGCAGGTCCGCGATGCTGGGGCCGTTGCCGTTGATCCGCTTGGCCAGTTCACTGGTGGGGGTGCCAAAGGCGGCGGCGGTGTAGGCCTTCTGCCGGGCTGCCTCTATGGTGTGTTCGGCCGCGTTGTCACCACGCAGCAGGGCCTGCACCGTCCCGAAGCGGTCCACCAGGGCCACCGTCACGAACGGCAGCTTGTCCGCCTGGCATTTGGCCAGGGCCGCCTGCACGGCCTTCGCAGAGGCGCCCACCGAGATTCGGTTCTGCTGCACCACGTTCTCCGGGATGGGCTGGATGTCGGCAGCCGGGACGGCGGCAGGAGCGGAGCCGGCATTCGCGGCGGCCGTGGCGCCTGCCGTGAGGGTGAGCGCGCCGGCGGCTGCGGCGGCAAGAACTTTGGTGGACTTTTTCATGCTGTTTCCTTTGCTCGGAGCCCCAAACAACCGTGAGGAGCGGCGTACAGTCCAATTCTTCCGGCGTTCCGTGTTCGTGGCATCGGGCCTTTGGCGGTACCGCCCTGCTCCGAAAAGCCAGCCGTATCAGCCAAAAGGCTGAGAGACGGGGCAAGGGAGGGGGCAATAGCATTGGCAGGTAGCACTCCCCCACCGGAACCGGAATTCCCATGCCTACCCGAGCCAACGCCGCCCAGCCTGCATCTTCCCCTGACAACACCGCTGCCGGCGGAACCGGCCCCGCCGGGCCCGTCAACAACGGAACCGCCGCATCCAGGAACAGCACCGGCGCCCGCTTCGGCACTATTGACGCAGCAGTCCATCTTGGCTTTGCAGTCCTGCTGGTGGCGTCCCTGGTCCGCTACGTCATGCGGCACAGCCCCGCGGACAACGTCCTGGTCCTGGCCCTTGCAGCAGCAGCCTCCCTGCTGTACTTCGCCGTCGCCGTCCTTGCATCCCGCGGGAAGCCAGGGGCACCGTGGGTGTTCACACTGGTTGTCGTGTGGGCCGTCCTGGTGATCGCGGCTCCGAGCTTTGCCTGGTGCTCCTTCGCGCTCTTTTTCCTGTGCCGCAGTGCACTGAGCGGTGCGGCCGCGTACGCAGCGGCCGCTGCCACCGCTGCTGCTACGGCTGCGGGGTTGTTCCGGCTGAGCAGCGGCACGGACCTCGCCATGCTCCTCGGCCCGCTCGCCGTGGGCCTGATGCTGACCCTGATCTACGACAGGATCCAGCACGACGCCGAGGAACAGCGCCGCCTGCACGCCCAGGTCTCCCTGGCCCAAGGACAGCTCGCGGCCAGTGAGCGCCGGGCCGGAACCATCGCCGAACGGGAGCGTGTTTCCCGGGAAATCCACGACACCGTCACCCAGGGGCTGGCCAGCAGCGTGCTCCTGCTCGAAGCGGCCGGCAGGGCGTGGCCAAGCCCTTCAGCCCAAGCCGGACTCAGCCAGGCCACTGCCTTGCTGCGGGTCAACCTGTCCGAAACCCGAAGCCTGGTACACGAACTTGCCTCCCCCGGGCTGGATGCGTCCGCTTTGCCTGAGGCCTTGCTTTTTTCGGCGAGGCAGTACGTTCCGGATGCCAGGCTCCTGGTCACCGGTGAACAGCGGCCAGTACCCCCGGATGTCCGCCACGCCCTCCTCCGGGTTGTCCAAAGCGCAGCGTCAAACATCAAGCTCCACGCAGGCGATGCCGCCGCCACGGTGACCCTCGGCTACCTTCAAGACGCCATCACCCTGGATGTTTACGACGACGGCGCCGGCTTCGATCCCGCGGCGGCAGCACCGCCGTCGGACGCCGGCGGGTACGGGCTGCGGGCCATGCGGCAGCGGGTGGAGCAGCTGGGCGGCATCTTTTCAGTGGAAAGCGCACCCGGCGAAGGAACCATCGTGGCAGCCCAGGTGCCCGCCCCGGAAGAAACCCACGAGCCCGCCCGTCCGGAAGAGTCCGCATGAACGTCATAACGGTGCTGCTGGTAGACGACCACCTCGTGGTGAGAAGCGGACTGCGGGCCCTGCTGGGCACCCAGCCTGACATCGCCGTCGTCGCGGAAGCAGCTTCCGGGGAGGAGGCCCTGCAGCGCCTGGAACACGACGCCGCCGCGGTTGTGGTCATGGACCTCGCCATGGGCGCAGGAATGGACGGGATCGAGGCGATACGGCTCATCCGCGAGCGCAACAAAACCCAGGCCATCCTGGTTTTCACCACGTACGACTCCGATGCGGATATTGTGCGGGCCGTGGATGCCGGTGCCATGGGATACCTCCTGAAGGATGCCGCACCTGACGAAATTTTCGCGGCCATCCGCGGGGCGGTCCAAGGCAAGAGCGTGATGAGCGCGCCCGTGGCGTCCCGGCTTTTCCAGCAGCTGCGGAATCCGGACGAGATCCTGACCCCGCGCGAAGCCGAACTGCTCAGCCTCCTCACGCAGGGCCTCAGCAACCGGGAGCTCGGACAGCGGCTCTTCATCTCTGAAGCCACGGTCAAAACCCACCTGGCCCACATCTATGCGAAGCTCGGAGTGGATACCAGGGCCGCTGCCATTGCCACCGCAATCCGCCGTGAGGGCATGCGTTGAGGACACTTTATTGCCATTACCCTTGCAAGGATGGCGTCCGCCCCGTACGTTGGGGACTGCGGGGGACGTTCTCCGCGCACTTCGGGCCGATGGTCCGGGGAGAGAATCAGAGTCACACGAAGGAATGCAGCCATGGCAACAGGCACAGTTAAATGGTTCAACGCCGAAAAGGGTTTTGGCTTCATTGCCCCCGATGACGGGTCCGCTGACGTTTTCGCCCACTACTCCGCAATCTCCAGCAGCGGATACCGCTCACTCGATGAGAACCAGAAGGTTGAATTCGATGTGACCCAGGGTCCCAAGGGCCCGCAGGCGGAGAACATCCGCCCGCTCTAAGGCTTCGGCTTTCCTCCCGCTCCTGCAGGAGGAACCCGCCACCGCAGCGGCCCCACCAACATCTGTTGGCGGGGCCGCTGTTTTGTGTCCCCGGTTCCCGGGTCTGCATCTACATCCAAGTTTCCGTTACCGGCTCCCGTTCCCTGCCGGTGCTGGGATAATTGGACTATGACCGGACAGCACCCGGACAAGGTTCCGGGCAACGACGCAGAAGAGGACCCGTGGGAGGAGTTCGACACGCTTCCCCCAGCCGTACCCGACCGCGTTCCCGGGCAACCCGGCGGGGAACCGCACGGTTTCGGTTTCCGGACTGGAGTCCGCAGTGCACGCGTCGCAGTCGGATTCGCTATCTACACCTTGGTGCTCGGTACCGTCCTCGCGCTGGCGGGCTGCGTTGTTTTTGTGGCCGAGGAACAGTGGCTGCTGGTGGCACTGATGATCCTCATCGAAGCAGTCTTCATCTTCGCTTTCACACGCCTCCTTGCCCAGGCCCGCACCCGCTCGCCCCGCAACCGTCCGCACGGGAACCGATACCCCGGAACGGCTGCTTGACCTTGACGTTGCGTCAACCCCTACGCTCGAAGCATGGAAGCAACGGAAGCGGAGGCAGGCACGGACTGGTCCATCCAGGATGTCGCCAGGATAGCGGGCACCACTAGCCGGACCCTGCGTCATTATGACGACATCGGGCTGCTGAAGCCCAGCCGCGTTGGGAGTAACGGCTACCGCTACTACAACAGCGGGGCGCTCCTGCAGCTGCAACGGATCCTCCTGCTCCGTGGACTTGGGCTGGGGCTGCCGGCCATCGCCGAGGTCTTCCAGCACGAGACGGATGCTGTCAAAGCATTAAGCCGCCACCTGGACTGGCTCCGGCAGGAGCAGGAGCGGCTGGCCCGGCAGGTTCTGTCCGTCCAGCAAACAATCGCAACAGTTAAAGGAGGAGGCGAACTCATGGCCGAAAGGATGTTCGACGGCTTCGACCACACCCAGTACAAGGACGAGGTGGAGGAACGCTGGGGCAAGGAGGCTTACGCCAAAAGCGACGCCTGGTGGCGTGGCATGGGAGCCGACCAAAAACAAGCATGGAAGGCCCGCGCCGGGAAGCTTGGCAGCGACTGGATCGCCGCTGCGGGATCAGGACTTGCCGCGGACAGCGCCGAAGCGCAGGACCTGGCCCGGCGCCACGTCGAGTGGCTGACGTCCATTCCCGGCACTCCCGCTTCGGAGAGCGGCGGTGACGTCAGGGGCTACGTCATGGGGCTGGCGGAGATGTACGTTGCGGACCCGCGGTTCGCCGCCAATTATGGCGGCGAAGCAGGAGCCGGCTTCGTGCGGGACGCGCTCCGTGTCTACGCCGAGAGGAACCTCTAGGAGGAAGCAGCCGGAACGACGGCGGCTCCCGGCAACTGGAGCCCGGATACCGCGCGCGGCAATCAGCCCAGCCGTTTCCGCAGGGCGGCCGCGGCACCGGCCAGGGCTGCCGCCCCCAGCAGCGTGCGCTGGGCGGTCCGCCGCCGGCCGTGCCACCCGCCGGTGACGGATGTTTTCCGAATAGTCTGCGAGGCCTGGTGAAGGTTTCCGGAAGTCGCGGGCGCGGACTGCCGCCGGGAAAGCTGGTGCTTGTCCACCTGGCGGGCGGTCGCAGCCTCGACGGCACCCGGGGTGACCTTGCGCTGCAGGATCAGGAGGCGGCCCGCCAGCCCTCCGGCGACGGCTTCCCGGCGCGGGCGGGCCACCAGCTTTACCACTGCTTTGGCCACCCGCTCCGGAGTGTAGACGGGTGGCATCGCCTTTGGGCGGCGGCCGGTGTAGTTTGCTCCGTTCTGGTAGAAGGGGGTGTCAATGGTGGCCGGAAGGACTGTGCACACGTTCACGCCGGTGGCGCCCTCACGGGCCAGTTCCGAGCGCAGGCTGACGCTGAGGGCACGCACCGCGGCCTTTGAGATGGAGTAGGCGGCGGAGTACGGCAGCGGGGTTTCCGCCACGATCGAGGCGACATTGATCAGGGTGCCTGAACCCTGGGCTGTTTGACGGCTCAGGGCCGCCCGGGCGCCGTTGACGTAGCCCAGGATGTTCACGTCCAGTACCCGCTGGAAGTCCTTCGGCGGGATCTCGGTCAGCAGCCCGAAAGCGCCCACCGCTGCGTTGTTGACCCACACGTCCAGTTGCCCGAACTCCTCGACGGCACGGGATGCCAGTTCCTCCATCCTGTCCGCGTCCGTGACGTCCGTGGGGACGGCGATGGCCTTCGCACCGCGTTTCCTGCATTCCGCGGCCACGGCCTCGAGGGATGTCGCTCCGCGGGCGGCCAGGACCAGCCGGGCTCCCTTGCCCGCGAAGCGCAGGGCAGTGGCCCTGCCGATCCCGCTGGACGCTCCGGTGATCACCACAACAGAATTCCTGACACTCATTCCGGCTCCCCTTCACACGAACAACCCCGAAAAAAACTAAGCAGGCTTAGCGTTCGATGGTACCCATGCGCGCCTCGCGGGACAACGGCGCCGGGCGGGGCCAGGAAAGGGGAACGTCAGCGGAAAGCGGACTTCCCGGTGACGGCCCTGCCCACGATCAGTGAGTTGATCTCATACGTGCCCTCATAGGTGTACAGGACTTCGGCGTCTCCGAACAGCTTGCCCATTTCGTAATCGCTGCAGATCCCGTTGCCGCCCAGCAGTGACCGGCCCATGGCTACCGAGGTGCGCGCCAAACGGGTGATGGTGGACTTGGCCATGGCGGCCTGCACCATCTCCAGCTTTCCCTCCTGCTGGATACGGGCCAGCTGTGCCATCAGCGCCAGCGAGGCCGACGCGTTGCCAAGGATCTCGGCAAGCTGCTGCTGGACCAGCTGGAACCGGGCCAGCTCCTTGCCAAACTGCCGCCTGCCCAGGGTGTAAGCACGGGCGACGTCGAAGGCGGCGAGCTGGATGCCGGCGCCTTGCCAGCCAACCCAGGCGCGGGAATCCCGGAGCAGCTCGTTGGCCCGGGAGAAACTGGTGGCTCCGGGCAGCAGGTTGGCCGCGGGGACCCGCACGCCCGCCAGCACGATGTCGGCGTTCTGCATGATCCGCAGGCCAATTTTGTTGGAGATCTTCGTGGCCGTGTAGCCGGGACGGTCAGTCTCCACGATGAAACCCTTGATTTCACTGTCCGCCTCGTCCCGCGCCCACACGAGCGCGAAATCGGCGATAGTGCCGGCCCCGATCCAGCGCTTGGCTCCGTTGAGGACCCACTCACCATCCTCCAGCCTGGCCGAAGTACCCAGGCCACCGGCGATGTCCGAGCCGTGGTCAGGTTCCGTCAGTGCGAATGCCCCGAGGTGGCGGAAGGTCTTCAGGCCCGGCAGCCATTGCGCCTTTTGCTCCTCCGACCCCAATTCGCTGATCATCCCGAGAATCAGCTCATTGTGGATGCCGGCCAGCGCCGACAGGGAGACATCCGCCCGGGCAAGTTCCACATACATCAGCCCCTTGAAGAGGGCGGAACTGCCGTCCAGCTGGAGGTTGCCCAGGCCGTGCTTTCCCATCTCCGCCACCAGCCCAAAGGGAAACTCCTCCCGGTTCCAGTACTCAAGCGAGGACTGCCGGACGGATGCCTGGAGGAACCGGCGGATGCTGACATACCTGTCACGCTCAGCCGGCGACAGGAGGTCCACGATGTACATCAGGTCCGCCTCCGGAAAGGGCGGAGCTCCGGCTTCAGGCGCTGGAGGCCGCATCGGCGTCGACCCCCTTACCAAACCGCTCCCTGCTGAACCATTGGATGTCCTAGTATATTGCACAGGCCCATCACGTTTGTGGCGTACATCACCCGCGGAAAGGCTGGCTGTGGACACTCCGCTGTCCCGTGATCCCATTGCTGATGCCCGGCGCAACTGGGAAGAGAACGGCTGGGCGGACGTCGCTGCGCCCATGGCCGCCATCACGGCCATCATGCGGACCCAGCAGATCCTCCTGGCCAGGATCGAACTGAGCCTCAAGCCGTTTGGGCTCACCTTCGCCCGCTACGAACTGCTCGCGCTGTTGAGCTTCGCCAGGAACGGGGCCCTTTCCATGAAGAAGGCGAGCACCCTTCTCCAGGTTCACCCGACCTCCATCACCAACGCGGTGGACCGGCTCCAGGACGCAGGGCTGGTGCGCCGCTCCCCGCACCCTACCGACGGCCGCACTACACTCGTTGAGCTCACCGACGAGGGCCGTTCCCTGGCGAAGCGTTCAACGGCTGCACTGAACACCGGGGTTTTCAGCGACCCCGGGTTTGAGCCGGACGATGTGGATCAGCTGATCCGGATCCTGCGGGACTTCCGACGGAAGGCAGGCGACTTCCGCAATTCCCACCCGGGCTCCTGAGTTGTGCCGCTCCTGAAGCGACTGCTCCGCCGCAGGTTCAGCGGGCTGCCTTTGTGCGCTTGACCCGCCTGACGATGAGCAGCACCACCGTGCCGCCCAGGGCGGCGTAGACGGCGTAATTGAGGAACCTTGAGTACTCCTCGACGACCCGGTACTGGGTGCCGAGCAGGTAGCCGAGTCCCAGCAGCGCACCGTTCCACAGCCCGCTGCCGGCAAGCGTGTAGAGGCTGAACATTCCGAACGGCATGGCCGAGGCACCGGCGGGCAGGGAAATCAGGCTCCGCACACCCGGAAGCAGCCTGCCGAAGAAGATGGATGACCGTCCATGGCGGCGGAACCAGCCCGCCGCGTGCTCAAAGTCCTCCCGGTCCACCAGCGGCAGCCGGGACAAGCCGCGGATGGAACGCTCAAATCCCAGCTTGGCGCCCAGCCAGTACAGGAAAACTGCACCCAGGTAGGCTCCGAGCGTGCTGGTGACAAAAACGAGGACCAGATGCAGGGACCCCTGCCTTGCCAGGTAGCCCGCCAGCGGCAGGATCACCTCGCTGGGGATGGGCGGCACCACTGTTTCGGCAAGGGTGAAGAGCCCCACTCCCCATTCGCCCAACTGCTCGATGCCCCGGGCAGCTACCCCCACCAGCCCGGTGAGATTTTCGGTTGAGCCGCCTGCGTCCGCCGCTGTTCCCCACATACAACTCCCCGTTCGCGTTCAAAGGTGGTCTGCCCTGTCTACCTTACGTACCTGCAAAAAGACTGGGACCAGGGCGACACCGGGAGCGGACCCGCACGGCTTACCGGTGGCCGAACCCGGGCTGGCGTTTCTCCGTGAACGCCGCCATTCCCTCCTTCTGGTCCTCCGTGGCGAAGAGGGAGTGAAACAGCCGGCGCTCGAAGAGAACTCCCTGGGCAAGGCCGGTTTCGAAGGCAGCGTTCACGGCCTCTTTCGCCACCATGGCCACGGGTTTGGACTTGGATGCAATCACCTCAGCGGCCTTGATCGCCTCATCCACAACATCCTCGGCGGGCACCACCCGGGACACCAGGCCACAGCGGTCAGCTTCCTCTGCCCCGATGAACCTGCCCGTCAGGATCAGGTCCATGGCTTTGGCCTTGCCCACGGCCCGGGTAAGCCGCTGCGATCCACCCATGCCCGGCAGCACGCCCAGGTTGATCTCCGGCTGCCCGAACTTCGCGTTGTCCCCGGCAATGATGAGGTCGCACATCATTGCCAGTTCACAACCCCCGCCGAGGGCGAATCCTGACACCGCGGCAATCGTGGGTATGCGCAGCCTGGTGAAGTCTTCCCAGCCGCGAAACCAGTCGGCCGCGTACATGTCCATGTAACCCTGGGCGGCCATCTCCTTGATGTCGGCCCCGGCGGCGAAGGCCTTGCCCGAGCCGGTAATGACCACGGCCCCCACCCCCGGATCAGCATCCATGACGCTGACGGCCCGCACGAGCTCCTCCATGGTGGCCTTATTCAGGGCATTCAACGCCTGGGGCCGGTTCAGCGTCACCACGCCCACCCGGCCCCGCTGCTCCACAAGGATGTTCGTGTATTCGGTCATTCCGGGCTCCCGTCGTCCTGCGCTGCCTGATGTGCTGCATGCTGTGCTGCCTCGCGGGTAACCCCGGCCGCCTGGTTCCCCGGTGGTGCTGCGTTCCCCGGCTGGTCCTGGCGGCCGGACTTGTCCCGGATATCGGTGATGATCGCGGAGAAGTCCCTGCCGGCGCCGCCTTCCGCCGCAAACGTATCGTAAATCTCCGCAGCCAGTGGTCCAACGCGGGCAGCCACACCGGTGCTTCGCAGTGCGTTGACGGCGAGTCCGAGGTCCTTCGCCATCAGCGCTCCGGCGAATCCCGGCTGGTAATCGCGGTTGGCGGGGCTGGTGGGGACCGGCCCGGGCACAGGGCAGTTGGTGGTGAGCGCCCAGCATTGCCCGGATGCTGCCGACGCCACATCGAACAACGCCTGGTGGCTGAGGCCCAGCTTCTCCCCGAGCACAAAAGCCTCGCTGACGGCGATCATGGAGGCGCCCAGGATGAGGTTGTTACAGATCTTGGCGGACTGGCCCGCCCCGTGCGCGCCGCAATGGACCACCCGTTTGCCCATCACCTCCAGCAGGGGCCGGACCGCGTCGAAGTCCGGCGCATCGCCGCCCACCATAAAGGTGAGGGTCCCGGCTTCGGCGCCCACCACTCCGCCGGATACCGGGGCATCCACAGAGCGGTGGCCGGCTTCAACGGCCAGCCTGGCCGCTTCGCGGGCGTCCTCCACATCGATGGTGGAACAGTCCAGGAACATGGTTCCCGGGGCCGCCGCTGCCAGCAGTCCCGGCCCGCCATCCGTTCCCTGATACGCGTCGAGCACATGCCTGCCGCTGGGGAACATCGTGAGGACCACGTCCGCCCCGAACACCGCTTCAACAGCGCTGGCCGAGGCTGGAACACCGTGGGCCCGCGCGTCCTCCACTGCTGCCGCCACCACGTCAAAGCCGGCTACCGCATATCCCGCATTGACCAGGTTCACGGCCATGGGCCCGCCCATATGGCCGAGGCCCAGGAAGGCGATGGCGGGTTTGTCAGGCATGGTCCCTCTCCTTTAGCTGCAGGTCCAGTTCCTTGTTGCCCAGGGGTTCAAAAAAGCGCTCCACCAGCTGCGGCGGCACCTCCGCCAGGGTGGGCGGACTCCACCGGGGTGAGCGGTCCTTGTCCACCACCTGCGCCCGGATCCCCTCCCGGAAATCGGGCGCTGCCAGGAACCGCAGCCCCACCCGGTATTCCTGCGCCAGGGCTTCATCCAAGGTGCGGCCTTTCACCCGGCGGAGGGACGCCAGCGTGACCTTCACGGACGTGGGCGACTTCGCCTCGATGGTGTCAGCAGCGCGGGCGGCCTCCGCGGCGTCCCCGCCGCCCCAGGAACGGAGCCGGCGGACAATCTCCTCGGCGTCACCGGAGGAGTAGCAGCTGTCGATCCAGTCCCGCTGCCCGGCGAGCGCGGAGGCCGGCGCCTCCACTGCGTATCGCACGACGGCGGCTTCCGCTGTTTCGCTTTCCAGCGCCACCATCAGTTCGCCAAGGCTGCCTGACGGAACGTAGTAGCCGGCGAGGCCAAGGTGCAGCGCATCCGCTGCGCTGAGGTGGGCGCCGGTCAGCGCGGCATGGGTTCCCGCCTCCCCCGGTGCGCGGGACAACAAAAGGGTCCCGCCGACGTCGGGCGCAAACCCAATGGTGGTTTCCGGCATGCCCATGCGCGTGCGTTCTGTGACCACCCGCACGGAGCCGTGCGCGGAGATGCCCACGCCGCCGCCCAGGACCAGCCCATCCATCAAAGCGACATAGGGCTTCGGGTAGCGGGCAATCAGGGAATTAACCCGGTACTCCGTTTGCCAGAAGTCCGCCGTCTGCCCTCCCCCGGCCAGCATGTCCTGGTAGATGGCCACGATGTCGCCGCCGGCGCACAGCCCGCGTTCACCCGAGCCCCGCACCAGGACCGTGGCAACGCCGTCGTCGTCCGCCCATTCTGTGAGCTGGTCCAGAAGCGCGTCCACCATACCGGCGGTGAGTGCATTGACGGCCTGGGGCCTGTTGAGGGTGACGACCCCCAGCTGGCCGCGGCGCTCAAACAGCACCTCGCCGTGGTTGTCCGCACCGGTCTCCGGGCTGTCCGTCATCAACTTCCTTCCGGCATCACGAAGCTGGCTCCGTGCCGTATTCCCGAGGGCCACCGGGTGGTGACCGTTTTGGTTTTCGTGTAGAAACGGAAGGCGTCCGCGCCGTGCTGGTTCAGGTCGCCGAACCCCGAGGCCTTCCAGCCACCGAACGTGTAGTAGGCGATAGGCACCGGGATGGGGACGTTGACGCCCACCATGCCCACATCCACGCGGCTCGCGAAATCGCGGGCGGCATCACCGTCGCGGGTGAAGATTGCCACGCCGTTGCCGAACTCGTTCCTGCTGCACAGCTGCAGCGCCTCATCATAATCAGCCGCCCGCACCACACTCAGGACAGGGCCAAAAATTTCCTGCCGATAGATGCCCATGTCCGGCCTGACGTGGTCAAAAAGCGTTGGTCCCACCCAGAAACCGCCCTCGTAGCCTTCCACCGTGATGCCCCGCCCATCTGCCAGCAGGCTGGCGCCCTCGTCCACCCCCGCCTGAATGAGCCCCTCGATGCGTTCCTTGGCGGAGGCGGCCACCACCGGCCCAAAGTCGGAGTCCCGGTCCAGGCTGTGGCCCACTTTGAGGCCTTTTACCCGGTCCCGGAGTTTTGCCACCAGCAGATCAGCCGTTTCCCGCCCCACCGGGACGGCCACCGAAACAGCCATGCAGCGTTCCCCCGCCGAGCCGTACCCGGATCCGATAAGGGCGTCCGCGGCCTGGTCGAGGTCCGCGTCCGGCATCACCACCATGTGGTTCTTGGCGCCGCCAAAGCACTGGGCCCGCTTGCCGTGGGCCGCGGCCGTGGCATAGATGTACTGGGCAACGGGAGTGGAGCCCACGAATCCGATGGCCCTGACGCGGGGCTCCTCGAGGAGCGCGTCCACAGCTTCCCTGTCGCCATTAACAACATTGAAGACGCCGTCCGGGACACCCGCTTCGGAGTACAGTTCGGCCAGGCGGAGCGGTACGGAGGGGTCCCGTTCAGAGGGTTTCAGGATGAACGCATTGCCTGCCGCCAGGGCGGGACCGGACTTCCAGAGCGGAATCATGGCGGGAAAGTTGAACGGCGTAATCCCGGCTACGACGCCGAGCGGCTGGCGCAGCGAATGGATGTCGATCCCGGGTCCGGCGTCGGTGGAGAACTCACCCTTGAGCAGGTGCGGCGCGCCGGCAGCGAACTCCACCACTTCCAGTCCGCGTTGGATGTCTCCCCTGGAATCGGCGAGGGTCTTTCCGTGTTCGGAGGACAGCAGCCGCGCCAGTGCGTCCATGTCCTGGTTGACCAGGTCCACAAACCGGAGCAGGATCCGGCCGCGGCGCTGGGCGTTGGTGGCCGCCCATTCCTCCTGCGCCTTCGCCGCAGCAGCGACTACTTTGGCCACCTCATCCCGGCCGGCCAACGGCACCCGGGCCTGGACCGCCCCCGTGCAGGGGTCAAAGACGTCGCCGAAGCGGCCTGACGTGCCGGCCGTGTGCTGGCCGCCGACGTAGTGGGAAAGTTCGCGCACCATGGCCGGAAGCTCCTTCGCGTGTGACCCGGGTCATTCCTGGTTGCGAATATACTCGCAACTTCCTACTGAACTCCACCGGGCCCGGAATGGTGCGGGACACGCCCGCCGGACCTTCGCCGCGGGCTGTGCCGAAGCCGGAGCAGTGCTTTACGTGCGGTGCCGCGGCCACGGTAAGTTAGGAGCTGTGAAGATAGCTACCTGGAATGTGAATTCGCTCCGAGCCCGCGCCGATCGTGTGGAGGCCTGGCTGCAGCGCAGTGACTGCGACGTCCTGGCCATCCAGGAAACCAAGTGCAAGGACGATAACTTTCCCTGGGAACTCTTCGAACGGATGGGTTACGAGGTTGCCCATTTCGGCGTGAACCAGTGGAACGGCGTGGCCATCGCGTCCCGGGTGGGGCTGGAAGACGTTGAGCGGACCTTCCTGGACCAGCCCACCTTCGGCAAGGCGGGCAAGGATCCCGTGCAGGAAGCCCGCGCCATGGCTGCCACCTGCGCAGGCGTCCGGATCTGGAGCCTCTATGTTCCCAACGGCCGCTCGCTGGACGACGAACACATGCCCTACAAGCTCAAGTGGCTCGAAAGCCTGAAGACGCACGCCCAGGAACTCGTGACGCAGAACCCTGAGGCCCAGGTGGCGCTGATGGGTGACTGGAACATCGCACCGTTCGACGAGGACGTGTGGGACATCGATTTGTTCGTCAACAACAGGTACACCCATGTCAGTCCGCCGGAGCGTGCCGCTTTCCATGCCTTCGAGTCCGCCGGCTTCACCGATGTTGCCCGCGCCTACACCCCCGGCCCGGGCGTCTACACCTACTGGGACTACACCCAGCTGCGCTTCCCCAAGAAGGAAGGCATGCGGATCGACTTTGTGCTGGGCTCCCCGGCCCTGGCCGCACGCGTGACCGGCGCTTCGATCGACCGCGAGGAGCGCAAGGGCAAGGGCGCGTCGGACCATGCACCAGTGCTGGTGGAACTGGCAGACTGATGACATCATCCTGGACCCATCCAAGGAGACCGTGATGACGGGAAACCTCTACCGGGGCCAGGCAGGCCTGCCGTTCTCCTCAACGCTTCGCGTCTATGAACCCCTTGACGCCTTCCCCGAGGAGCAGCGGAAAGCCATCGCGGCGGCGGGGGCGAAGGCTGCCTCGCGTGCCGCGGTCGAAAACGCGGAACTGCTGGCCTCGCTGGGGCGGATCACCCGTTCCGGCGGCGACCCGTTCCCCACCGGACGGACCGACCTGGTGCGGGTCACCACTGCCCCGGCTCCTAAAGGAGGCCCGTCCGACGACGGCGCTGACGCCGAGCCTGAGCTGCTGTACTGTCCCAGCCAGTTGGTGCTGCGGGCCGGCTTGGCGGCCAACGCGCTGATGGAGGGCATACACGGCCCGCTGGCGGAACTGCTGATCCCGGAGGAACAGCGGGACAGGCACCAGGAGCGGATCGACCAGGTGAAGGCCCGTGACGGGTCCACCCGCGTCCACACCCGGGCGTCCACCTGGGGAATCCCCTTCAGCTGGTTTTCCCTGTTCATGGATTCAGACCATAAAGACGTGGTGGAGGCCGCCGGCCGGATCCTCACCGTCCGGGTATGGGCGCCCATCCCTGAAGCCCTTGAGCGTGCGCGCTACGCCGTGGCCAACCTGGCACTGGCCGCACCGGACCTGGACATGCTGGACGATCTGGCGCAGCTCACCGAGTGGCTGGAGCTCTTCCATGTGAATTCGATGGTGGAGCTGGACTACGGGGCTGTTGCAGACAAGGTGTACCCGGACGATTCGCCCATGGACATCAGGCTGGGCATCGAATGCCTGGCCGAGGGCGACATGACCGGCGCGGCTGCAGCGTACCGCCGCCTGGCATCCCGCTGGATCCCCATCCGGCAACTGGCCCGCGCCTCTTAAAGCTGCCGCGTTGAAGCCCGGCGGCACTAAGGGTTCGGGCGCTGGGACGGGGGCGGCGCCGTCGTCCTCCTGATAATCAGTTCATGGGGTGCGACGGCGGACTGTACCGCGCCTGCCTCGCCGTCCAGTTCGTCGAGGAGCATCTTGGTGGCCAGCTCGGCCTGTTCGTCCGGCCGCTGGCCCACGGTGGTCAGGCCCACGGCGTCAGCGAAATCGTGGTTGTCGATGCCCACCACGGACAGTTCCTCCGGCACGGGAACACCGAGCCGGGAAGCTTCGAAGATAACGCCCATGGCCATTTCGTCCGATGCGCAGAAAATTGCTGTCGGCTTGTTGCCCGGCTTTGCCCAGAGGCGCCGGAAGGCCTCCTGCCCGCTGTGGACCGTAAAGTCTCCCCACTCGTCCCATTCAGGGCGGGTGGGAAGGCCGGCCGCGGTCATCACGTCCTTGAAGGCAAGGATTCTGACGCGGGGAACATCGAAGTTCAGGTCTGTTTCGTCGTCGCCGTGGAGCAGGGCGATGTCACGGTGGCCCAGGTCGATCAGGTGCCTGACAGCAGTGGAGGCGGCGGCGTAGTCGTCAATGCCGATATAGGAACACTCCTCCACATGGCCGCCCACAACCACCAGCGGGATGTCGATCTTTTGCAGGTGTTCCAGTTCATCGTGGGATAACGCCATACACAGGACCAGCAGGGCATCAATCTGCTTGTAGACCATGGTCTTGCTGAAAAGCCGCTCACGGTTGCTGCCGTGGCCGCCAAGGTTAAACAACGAAAGATTATAGTTCCGGGCGTGCAGTTCCCGGTCTGCGCCCTCGATGGCTTTGGAAAAGAACCAACGGCTGACGAAGGGCGCCAGGACACCAATGGTTCGGGTCCGGCCAGTTGCCAGGCCTGAAGCGGAGCTGGAGGCCACGTAGCCCAGTTCTCCGGCCACCTCGAGGATTTTCTGCCGCGTTGCCGGTGATACCCGGGGCAGTCCCCGGACCGCCCGCGAGACCGTGGCGGTGGATACTCCCGCGGCGGCTGCGACGTCTTCAATGCTGACCCCGCTGTGGCCGCCCCGTTGCGACCTCTCACTTGTGCGTGCCACGGTTTCCCCTCATGTACTCCCTGCAGGCATCCGCCCTGCTTCGCGCGATACCCCTGGGCCATAGTATTTCGGGCGCCGGAGTGCATCGCAGTGTTACCTTCGCACAGTGTTGCCATTCCGCCGGCTGTCCGACGACGGCGGGGCCACCGGGTGGGCTATCTCCGGTCCGGCAGGCGGCGGCGCAGCCGCACCATTCCGTAAAGTGCGAGCAGCGTAGCCAGGAGGCCCAACGCCCAACCGAGTGCCGGCTGCGCCGTCACCTCCATCCAGACAGTGACCACAGTCAGTACCAGCGCCCAAAATCCGAGGAACCCGATGATGATGTCAAAGTCCTCGCCGGACCTCATCCGGCGGCGGTTGCTTCCCGCCCCGGCGGACCGGGAGCGGGAAGCTTCGCCTGTCACTTGACCGCACCCGCCGTCAGGCCGGCAACGATCTTGCGCTGGAAGACCAGTACCAGGATCACCAAAGGAATGGTGACGATGGTGCCTGCGGCCATGATGGCCGTGTAGGGAATCTGGTTGGGCTGCGCGCCGGCGAAGCTGGCGATGGCAACCGTAACCGGTTTCGTTGCCTCGTTGGACAGCTGGCTGGCGATCAGGAATTCATTCCATGAGGAGATGAACGCCAGGATGGCCGTGGTGAAGATCGCCGGAGCGGCCAGAGGCATAATCACCTTCCGGAACGCCTGTCCCTGGGTGCAGCCATCAACCCGCGCAGACTCCTCCAGCTCCCAGGGCATTTCCCGGAAGAATGAGGTCAGCGTGTAGACGGTGAGCGGCAGCACAAACGAGATGTTCGGAATGATCAGCGCCTGGTACGTGCCCATCCAGCCAATGTTGGTGAAAAGCTGGAACAGCGGGGTGATGAGGGCTACGCCCGGGAACATGGAGGCCCCCAGGATGAAGCCCAGCACCAGGTACTTGAACCGGAAGTTCAGCCGTGCCAGGGCGTAGGCCGCGAACACGCCGATCACCAGCGAGATCACCGTGACCGTGACACCAATGAAAATACTGTTCAGCAGTGCCTGGCCGAACCTGTTGCCGAACGAGGTATCGAAGGCCGTGATGAAGTTGTCCATCGTCACGTGGGTGGGCCACGGCGATGTGTCATAGGTGAAATCCACATCGCGGAAGGCTGTCACCACCATCCAGTACGCGGGAGCCAGGCACCAGACCAGAATGACGGCCGCACTGACGTACGTGCGGACACTTGCCCACTTCTCCCGGTTCTGGGCAGTCTTTCGTCCCTTGTCCTGCTGCGCCCGCAATGCCGTTGCGTCAGCCGTGGTTGTCATTTCTTCCCCTTGCCGGTGGCTCCGCTTTGTTCCACAACATTTGCTCCCAGGAAGCGGACGAAGATGAACGCCACCAGGAAGATGATGATGAACGTGATGGTGGACAAGGCGGCTGCTGAGTTGAAGCCTTGCCTGATCTGATTAATCACCAGGATGGACAGCGTCGTGGTGTTGTTGGCGCCGCCGGTCAGGATGTACGGCAGGTCGAACATACGGAGCGCATCCAGGGTGCGGAACAGGATGGCCACCATCAGCGCCGGCTTAACCAGCGGCAGGGTGATCATCCGGAACCGCTGCCATGCGGTGGCACCGTCCACTTTTGCGGCCTCATACACTTCCGCGGGAATCATCTGCAGGCCGGCAAGGATGAGCAGCGCCATAAACGGCGTGGTCTTCCAGGTGTCGGCGATGATGACAGCCCACTTGGCTGGCCATTCGCTGCCGGTCCAGAGGATGGAAACGTTGAACAGCTTGTTGATGATGCCATTGAAATCGAACATAAAGAGCCACAGCTGGGCTGTAACTGCAGTGGGGATGGCCCAGGGAACGAGCACGGCAGCACGGACCAGGCCGCGGCCCTTGAACGTCCGCGCCATGATCATGGCCATCCAGAACCCGAGGACGGTTTCCAGTGCCACAGTGATTACCGTGAACAGGAAGGTGGTGCCCGTGGCACTCCAGAACTGGCCGCCGAGGGTGCCTGGCGGGCAGGCGACGGTGCCGCCGCCTTGTGCCGCACACTGCTGCCCCAGCCAGTTCACATAATTTTGGATGCCAGCCGGGCCGCCCTCGGTGAAAAGGCCGGTGACCGGATCCAGTCCGGCGTCCTTCTGGAAGGACATGATGATCGCGCTGATGATCGGGTAAACGATCACGATGCCGAGCGCGATGATGGTGGGGGCAAGAAGCCACGAGGCCCACTTGCCCTGGCTCAGGATCTTGTTGTCTTCGCCTACGCCCTTGGGTCCGTGGTGGACCGGGGTGGCGCCCGACGCCGGTCCTTTGACCGGCGTCGGGCCCAATTCGGTAGCCATGGCTTATTACGATCCTGCGCCGGCGGTCTCGATGGACTTCTGCATATCTGACAGCGCGTCCTTGGCCGGCTTCTCACCCTTCAATGCCGCGTAGGCATTTTCCTGGATGGCCTGCGTGACGGCCGGGTAGAACGGGGTCACCGGGCGGGGAACAGCGTTCTCGATGGACGTCTTCAGCACGGGCAGGTACGGCAGCTTGGCAACAAGCTCCTGGTCCTCATACAGAGCGCCGAACACCGGCGCCAGGGAACCCTGGGTTGCGAAGAACTTCTGCTGTTCCTCTTCAACCAGGAACTTCACGAAGTCCAGGGCGGTCGCCTTGTGGTCGGAGTAGACGCTGATGGCCGCGCTGTGGCCGCCGAGGGAGGACGCACCGGGGCCATCCTTGCCCGGCAGGGCAGCCATGCCCAGCACGTCCTTGACCTGCGAGGAAGCTTCAGTGGTGGCCAGGTTGTAAACGTAAGGCCAGTTGCGGAGGAACAGCAGCTTGCCTTCCTGGAAGGCACGGCGGCTTTCCTCTTCCTGGTAGGTGATCGCCTCCGCGGGGATGTTCCCGTTCTTGAAGGCTTCGACCAGGTTGTTCAGGCCTTCTTCGGCCTCTGCGGTGTTCAGGTTCGGCTTTCCGTCGTCGTTCAGGACGGAACCGCCGGCCGAGTTGATGGCCTCGGAAGCGTTCACGGTCAGGCCTTCATACTGCTTGAACTGGCCCGAGTAGCAGCCGATGTTGTTGGCCTTGGCGATGGAGCACATCTCCATCATCTCGTCCCAGGTCTTGGGCGCCTCGGGAACCAGGTCCTTGCGGTAGTAAAGGATGCCGCCGTCGGAGGACACCGGGGCCGCGTACAGGTTGCCCTTGTATGAACCGGCCTCGACAGTGGGTTCGAGCATGCCCGTGGTATCGACGGCCATCTTGTCCTTGAGCGGCTGGAGCCAGCCCTTGGCAGCGAACTCCGCGGTCCAGACAACGTCAACACTCGCTACGTCGTAGTCGGCATTCTTGGCCTGGAAGTTCTGGACGAGGTCGTCGTGCTGCTGGTCCGCCTGGTCGGTCTGCTCCTTGAAGGTGACCTTCTCATCGGGGTGCGCCGCATTCCACTTCTCAATCAGGGGACGCACAACGTTGCTGTTGTCCTTGCCCTGAACGTACGTGATGGGACCCCGGCTGTCGAGGTTGGCTTCGGCGTCCCCGCCACCGCCGCCGGTGGTCCCGCCGCCGCCTCCGCCGCATGCGGTCAAGGTCAGGGCCAGGACACCGGCGGTGGCAGCCGGCAGAAGGAATCTAGGGGTTTTCATAAGCTTGAAGCTCCTCGCTGAGTACAAGAAAGTAGAAAGTGCGCTTGCTAGGTGAGGTTGATGTGGTGACGCTCACACTAGTAAGGTTGCTGCGAATAATGCAAGCGTTTACATCAAAAAGTTATCTGAGAGGAACCAAATGTCCAACCCGCAGGTTCCCGTTGACCGCACGGCCCGCTCTGAATGGTGGGCGGACGCCGTGGTCTATCAGATCTACCCCAGGTCCTTCGCAGACGGCAACGGCGACGGGATGGGTGACCTTCGCGGTGTCACGGACCGCCTGCCGTACCTGCAACAGCTGGGCGTGGACGCCATTTGGCTGTCTCCTTTCTACAAATCCCCACAGGCGGATGCCGGGTACGACGTCGCCGACTACCGCCAGGTGGACCCGCTCTTCGGATCGCTCGATAACTTCGACGCCATGTTGCAGGAAGCCCACGAGCGCGGACTCAAGGTCATCGTCGACCTGGTGCCGAACCACACCTCCGACGAGCACGTATGGTTCCAGGCGGCACTCGCTTCGTCGCCCGGTTCGCCCGAACGGGACCGCTACATGTTCCGGCCGGGCAAGGACAAGGTCCCGGGCTCCGGCGACGGCAACCTGGCACCGAACAACTGGAAATCCATCTTCGGCGGGCCGGCCTGGAGCCGGATCATTGAGGCTGATGGAACTCCCGGCGAGTGGTACCTCCACCTTTTCGACACCAAGCAGCCGGACCTCAACTGGGAAAACACCGAGGTGCACGAGGAGATGCGCTCGGTGCTCCGGTTCTGGCTGGACCGGGGTGTGGACGGCTTCCGTGTGGACGTGGCCCACGGCCTGGTCAAAGAGCCCGGCCTGCCCGACTGGGAAGGCGTGGCCGCAATGGTTGAAGGCACCGCGGAAGTGACCCGGGAAGCAGCACACCGCCCAGGCGATGCACCCGGGGCACACACCGACGCCGAAGAGCCACACCGCGCGGTATCACCGGTGTATCCCCCCTCGCCGTTCTTTGACCAGGACGGGGTGCACGACGTCTACCGGGACTGGCACCGTGTGCTCGCCGAGTACCGCGGTGACCGCATGATGGTCGCCGAAGCCTGGGTGGAGCCCGCGGAACGGTTGGCCCGCTACACCCGCCCAGACGAAACGCAGCAGGCATTCAATTTCGATTTCCTGCTGGCAGGCTGGGACGCGGAGGGCATGGCCGAGTCCATTGACGCTTCCCTGGCAGCTTCTGCCTCCGTCGGTGCACCCTGCACGTGGGTACTGAGCAACCACGACACCGTCCGCCACACCACGCGGTTCGGACTCAAGGACCCAACGACGTTCCCCAAGGGCCTGGGAGCGGACGACGAACAGCCGGACGCTGCCCTGGGGCTGGCCCGCGCCAGGGCAGCCACGTTGATTTCACTGGCACTGCCGGGCTCCGCCTACCTGTACCAGGGCGAGGAGCTGGGGCTTCCCGAGCACACTACCGTTCCAGCCGGGGCGCGTCAGGACCCGACGTTCTTCCGGACGGGGGGCGCAGAGATTGGCCGTGACGGCTGCCGCGTCCCCTTGCCGTGGTCCGCGGAGCTGCCGGGTTACGGCTTTTCGGTAGTACCCGAAGGCGGGGCTGCGCAGCCCTGGCTCCCCCAGCCGCAAAGTTTTGGCCCTCTGGCGGCGGACCAGCAGGAAGGAGTGGAAGGCTCTACCCTGGAGCTTTACCGGGCTGCCCTTGCCTTCCGGTCCGCCCGGCGGCTGGGTGCGGGCTCCGTTGCCTGGGCTGAAAGCCACGTGCCGGACAGTGGGCTGCTGGCCTTCCATAACGGGGACGTCCTGGTGCTGGGCAACCTGGGCTTCGCCTCGGCCCCCGTCCCGGACGGGTACTCGGTGGTTCTCTCCAGTGGCCCTGAGCCTGCCGGCGAATGGGCGGACCTGCGCGAAGTGCCAGTGGACTGCACCGTCTACCTCGTCAAGGACTGAAGGACCACCGGCGGTCAGCGGACGCGCTCAGCCCTGCTGAAGCGCGTCCGTGCGCCGGCTCCGATATGGATCAGCACCGGAATCCTCTTCCCAGCCACCGTCTCCAGCGCCGCCACCAGCGCATGCACCTCGTCTGCAAGCAGGTGCGGGGCAACACCGTGGCGCGGCAGGAGACGCACCTTCAAGGCGGGGCTGCCCTTGACGTCGTAAGTGGTCACCGTTGCACCCGCTAAATCAGGACGGTTCGCCAGTGCGTGCTTAAGTGCCTGCTCCGCCACTCCTCCGCCGATCCGCACATCGCCCGGGACCTCACCGGGATCGTATTCGACGGCCAGCAGGTTTGCCCGGCCCTTACCCTGCTGGGCGACCCAGGCCACCATGAGTCCGATCAGCACCAGCAGGACCAGCGCCACCAGGATCCACAGCCAGCTTTCGGCGCGGCCGGGGAACCTGGTGGCGTTGAAGGCCTGGTTGATGTGGTTCCAGGCCCCGAGGGACCAGGAATGCCACCAGGAAGCCACGGCCGGGACAGCGGCCAGCAACATCAGCAGTCCGCCCACGGCAAGCAGCACCAGGCCCAGGGCCGCAATCAGGATCCGGTTGAGGAGGGTGGGGGTACTGTTCATGCGCCGATCACTCCTGACGGCGCCACATTGACCTGCACGTCGGGTGAAGGATCAAGCGCCATGCCTTCGAGTTCGCTCTGGACGGCCGCGAGCACGGCATCCCGGTTCACGGGGACGCCGGAGGTGGGGCGTACATTCACCACTACCTGACGCCGGGAGACGACCACCATCACCTGTTCGGGTGTTACGTTGGCGGCAAGCCGGGCGCGGCGTGCCAGCGAGGAAGCAATGACTTCGTCGTCCACCACCACGGCGGGGCCACCGCCGCTGCCGCCGCCCGCAAGGTGTCGGGCGCGGCGGCCGGGCAGGATGCCGTTGAGGAAAAAGATCAGGCCGATCATGGCCACCACCGCTCCGATGGCGCCCAGCAGCAGGGGCGAAATGCCCGCGGGCAAGGCAACCAGTCGTTCTGCTGCCACTTGCGGCTCAATCAGCCAGGCCGGCTGGCCAAAGGCATGGACAGCAGCCTCAAGGAGCCCGTACGCAGCCAGCCCGATGACCAGGACCGCAGCGGCAGTGGCCACCACTGCCCGTGTGGAATGCGTTTCCCGGTGCAGGATCCGGCCCATATGCGGGCCTTGGCTTTCCATCCGCCGGCTCATTGCACCCGTCCCCCTTCGCTGATCCTTGCTCCGCTGATCCTGATGTCCACCCGGCTCAACCGTGCACCGCTCAGCTCTGTCACGGTGGCGAGGATGCGGGCCTTTGCCCTCACTGTGCGGTCCCAGATGGAGCCGCCGCTGCCCTCCACACAGGTGGGGTCGAGGACCACGGCGTTCAAAGGCGGGATGCTGATGGGTGCGACGAGGGACAGCGCCAGCATGCCGTCGTCGTCCGCCCAGTCAGCGCGGACGTCCTCCGCGTCCACGCCCAGGAGTTGGGCGGCCGCGGCTTTGGCGAGGCTTGTCAGGGCCTGCGTGCTGATGCGGTTGTGGCCGCTCAGCTCCTGGCCCCGGACGGCCGGGGCGGTGGAGCTCATGAGGACGAGCGCCGGCCGATGATGGCGTCCAGGACGCCACGAAGGTCCAACTTGCCTTCCGCGGCCCGGCCCAGGAGTGCCCCGATGGCCATAAACAGCAGGGAGATCAGGAAGCCCCACAAACCGAACTGAAGGGACATAAAGGCGACGAAGGCACCCATCGCGGTGCCGGCCACGGTGAGGTTCACAGCAGCGCCTCCCTCTCGGTGGAACCGGCAATGGGCTTGACCGGAGGCGGCACGTAGACGTCGGTGACTTCCACATTGACCTCGATCACCTGCAGGCCCACGAGTTCCTCCACAGCCCGGTAAACAGCTGCGCGGACCTCGTTGGCCAGTGAGTGCAGCGGGGTTCCGTAGCTCGCCACCAAACTAATATCCACCGCGACCTGGGTCTCGCCCACCTCGGCCCGTACACCGGCGGCATGGTCCGAACTGCCGACGGCGTCCCGGATGGCGCCGAGCGCACGGGACGGTCCGGAGCCCAGGGAGTAGACCCCGGGGACGGCACGGGCGGCGATTCCGGCCACCTTGGCTACAGCGGTTTCGGAGATCACTGTGCGGCCATGACCAGGCCCTGGCACAGGAACCGGGACGGCGCGGCTATGGATGCCCTGGCTGGGTTGTGGGTTCTGGTATTCCATCAGGCACTCCCCCTTCTGTTGATCCCAACCCTATCCCCTGGCCGCGACTTAACGGCAGCAGGCAGGGGCGTCCGCACATGCGGGACGTCCCTGCCTGGATCGTAGATCCGGTTCTACTTGTAGTGGCCTTCCCCGCCAACGCGGACGTTGGTGGGCAGGTAGCCGAACGGGCCGAGGCCGTTCTGGCCGAAGCTGCGGTCCACCTGGGTCACGCCGTTCTTGAAGTTGATCTTGACGGTCGGGGACAATGATCCGCCGCGTACGCCGTTGACGTTGTCAATGAAGGACTGCACCAGGCCGCCCGGCTGGACGTAGTGCGAGTAAGCCTGGAACTGGCGGCCGTTCTGCTGGCCCGAGATGGTGCCGCTCGGGTTGTTGGCCGGCAGGTTGAGGTCCGTGGGGGAACCCAGGGCAAGTCCGCTGTTGTTCACCGGCTGATAGTCCGAACGGACGCCGTCGCCCACAAAGCCGTAGACGCCGTCGGGCCCGCGCATGCCGGCGGCGTAGGTGAACTGGTGGCTGATTGTGTACAGGTAGTACTTGTTCTTGCCGTTTTCGTTCTGGATGAAGATTTGCGGACGCTCGGTCTGGTCGTTCACGCAGTTAGCGGAGAGGATGGGCGGCAGGAAGGACCACTTGGTCAGATCCTTGTTGTCTGCCATAGCCAGGCCCACGTTGGCGGTCTGGTAGTGCGCACCGCTGTTCTGGACGTCGTTGACGTTCTCTGCGTGCGGGTCGCCCGGCTGGTAGCCCAGGTCCTCGCCCTTGCACTGGTAGTCGCCGCGGTTCCCGGCAGTGTTGCCTTCGAAGACCATAAAGGTCTTGCCCGGGTGGGCGGGATCAGCAAACGTGTACGGGTCGCGGAAGGCGAACCCGGGGTTCTGTGCCTTGGTCTGGTACATCTTTCCGTCCGGCTCCAGCAGCTTGGTGTGCTGGAAGCCGTCGAAGGTGACGCCGTTCTTGTCGGCGTGGATGTTGCCCAGGGCTTTGGCGATGGCGGCGTCCGGGGCGATGCCGCCGCCGCCAGCGTTGCGCTCGGCCACATCGTGGAAGGTGGTGGCCGTGTAGAACACGTTTACGTGGTTGCCCTGCATCAGGCGGGTGGAGCCGGACCACTCGGTGTTGCCAATGGAGGTGTTGTCCAGGAACAGGTGTCCGCCGTAGTTCCACTTGTCCTTGGCCGGATCGGCGTTGGTCTTGCGGAAGAAGTAGCCGATGCGCGCGTTCCAGTGGCGCTGGTCGAAGCCGTAGCCGGCGTGGCGGTCGGCGACCAGGGAGAAGATGACGTCGTAGCCCTTGTAGCTGATCTGGTTGGCGTTCTCGTCCGTCAATGACCAGGTGTCCCAGACCCAGACGTCATCGTTCATGGTGGGGAAATCTTCGGGGATCTCCGGCATGGAAACGTCAGGGCTCATGGAGTTCTGGCCAGGTGCGACGGTGGTGTCGCTCTGGGCCATGATCTGCTTGGCGTCGGCGCGGGTCCACTTGGACGTAAAGTCCGACGCCGGGTCGAACGCTTCCTGCGTGTGTTCCGTCGGGAGGGGAAACCCGGGGGTGGGGGCAGGCATCTGCTGGCTGGCCGGCGGATCCGCCGGCTCGTTTGCCTGCGCAGCGGGAACGGCCAGGAAGGCCGAAGCCACTACGGCCGCCGCCAGTGCTGCGGTGGCAGGACGCCACCGCAGCAACCGGGAGGTTTGGGGGTGCTTGTGCATTTTTGCTCTTCTCGCGGAGTTGAAGCTGTTCGTGGAAGACGGGCATAGGCCCTGGTCCTCAAACTCCGGCCATCCCGACAACACAGCAAGCGTCATCGAGGACGCCGTTGTATCGAGGGGAACGGGGCTGGGTGGACCCCGTAGAAGTAGGCCGGGAGGGTGATGCTTTCCCGGCCGGACTCCACGCTAGGCAGCCGGTGGACGGTAATTCAAACCGTGTTTCAGGCTCAAAAGCGCCGCATCCCGCGTCAATGCGCAAGCGCTTACATTGCAAAGGCGTGCGCGTGCCACAACCGTTTGGCAGCGGTCAAATGTTTCGAAAGGTCAGGCAAATTTTTTGCACGTCAGTTCAGGGGTTCATCCCCCACCCAGCCCGCCACCCTCGCATGCCCGCGTGTGCTGTCCGAAGGAGGGTGCAAAGCCGGACTCATGGGAGTGGGATAGGGGTTGGCTAGGAACAGGGGCTCGCACCGGGCGTCGGCACCTCGGCCTCCGGGTTAAAGAAGAAAAGCACCCGTTCCGAAGAACTGGTGCTTCCCAGTGGTGGCTCCGACCGGCGTCGATCCGGTGACCTTTCGATTTTCAGTCGAACGCTCTACCAACTGAGCTACAGAGCCTAGGTGACTAGTCACCATGACAGCCGGAATTGCTTCCAACAATCAGAGCGACCCTGACGGGACTTGAACCCGCGACCTCCGCCGTGACAGGGCGGCGCGCTAACCAACTGCGCTACAGGGCCTTGCGTTTCTTGCTTTCACAGTATCGCTACCGCTTTTTTCAAGGCTTCCAGCCTACCAGACATTTTTTGTCTGTTTGACCAGTTCCTTGCGTACCCCCAACGGGATTCGAACCCGTGCCGCCGCCGTGAAAGGGCGGTGTCCTAGGCCGCTAGACGATGGGGGCCAGAACCCGTTCGAAACAAAATAAAAGGCGTCAAGCGAGGCTTTCCGTCTTTGTCCTTTGCGTTGCTCCGAACTGGACTCTAAAACTATAGGGCCTACTTGGGAATAATCCAAAATCGGCCAAAACACGCGCCCGGAGCGGCGAGAACAGGTGAAGATGGACTGATGGACGCCGTTGCAGCACTCAACGAGATTGCCTTCTGGCTGGAGCGCGGACGCGCTGCCACCTTCAAGGTCCAGGCCTTCCGGAAAGCCGCAGGGGTGATCGCGCCGCTGCCGGCTGAAGAAGTCGCAGCCCGGGCGCGGAACGGCCGGCTGAAATCCATGAAGGGAATCGGCGACAGGACCTATCAGGTCATCAAGGATGCCGTGGAGGGGCAAGTGCCGGAGTACCTGGCTGATCTCCGGGAGAAGGGCGCCCAGCCTCTGGTGTCGGGAGGCTCCGCCATCCGGGAGGCCCTGCGGGGGGATCTGCACAGCCACAGCGAATGGTCCGACGGCGGGTCCCCCATTGAGCTGATGGTGGCGGCCGCCGGGGTCCTTGGCAGGGACTACCTCGCGCTGACGGACCACTCCCCCAACCTCACCATCGCGAACGGGCTCTCAGCGGAGCGGCTCCTGCAGCAACTGGACGTCGTGGCAGCAATCAACAACGGTACGCATCCCGGATCCGACGGGCAGCAGGACAACACGGTGCGGCTGCTGACCGGCATCGAAGTGGACATCCTGGAGTCGGGTGCGCTGGACCAGGATCCTGAGCTGCTGGACCGTCTGGATATTGTGGTGGCCAGCGTCCACTCCAAGCTCCGCGCAGACCGGAGCACCATGACGCGGCGGATGCTCAAGGGCATCGAGGATCCACAGACCAACGTGCTGGGGCACTGCACCGGACGCCTGGTGGAGGGAGCGCGGGGCACACGGCCGCCGTCGGAATTCGACGCCAAGGAGGTGTTCGCGGCCTGTGCGGAACATAACGTGGCAGTGGAGATCAATTCGAGGCCTGAGCGCCAGGACCCGCCCGACGCACTGATCCAGCTCGCGCTGGACGCCGGCTGCCTGTTCTCGATCGACAGCGACGCCCATGCGCCAGGGCAGCTGGACTTCCTGCAGTACGGCGCAGAGCGCGCGGAGAAGAACGGCGTCCCGGCGGACCGGATCATCACTACCTGGCCGGTGGAGCGGCTGCTGGAGTGGTCCGGAGCGGACTAGCACTCCGGCATCGCCTCAGCTTTACTTGACGGCGTCCACGAGTTTCTGCCGGAAATCGGCCTTGGTGGACAGGGTGAGCTTCTCCCCGTTGAGGAAGAAGGTGGGGGTGCCGGTAACACCCAAGGCGTTGCCGTCCGCAATATCGGCCAGGATGCGCTCTTCCGTCCCTGGATCTGCGACGACGGCATCAAACTGCGCAAGGTCCAGCCCCAGCTGCCCGGCATACGTCCGGAACAGGGGCGCCTGGGACTGCTGGCTGCCGGCCCACTGGGACTGCGTTTCGAACAGTTTGTTGGCCATCTGCTGGTATTGGCCCTGCCGGGCAGCTGCCTCGGCAGCCAGCGCGGCAGGGCCGGAATTGAGGTGCGCCGACAGGGGGAAATGACGGTGCACGAACGTGATCCTGTCCCCGAACTCGGCTTTGAACTCCTCGACGACGGGGTGGACCGAGCCGCAGGACGGACATTCAAAGTCCAGGAATTCCACCAGCTGCGCCTTCTCCTCCGCCGGGCTGGTCAAGCGGTGGCTGTCTGCCCGGACCAGCTGTTCAGCACCCGCGGCCGGCGGCGAAGACTGCTGTGGTTTCCCAAGCGTCAGCACGGCATACCAGGCCACACCGGCCACCACCGCAGCGGCAAGGACGATCCAGATGACTTTCCGCACCAGGCGTGCGGTATCACGGGGAGAGACAAGGTTTGAGACCATAACCGGCATCCTAACCGGCGCCTCGACCTCCTTCAGGCTTCTTTGGCGAATCTTTGGCGGGAACTTGGCTACACATGACTGATTTCCGCCAGCCGGGGGCCCGCACCCCCGGCTAGATTGGCAGCATGGCATCAAGCACCCCCGTCGGCACAACCGCACTCCCGCCTGCTCCCGCGTCCCGGATCAAAGCACTCGGCGCGGCCGCCATGGCGGTCACCGTGGTCCTCTGGGCTTCAGCATTCGTGGGCATCCGGGCCATCGGCCCCCACTTCTCCCCCGGCTCCCTGACGCTTGGCAGGCTGGCGATTGCCGCCGTCGTACTGGCGGTGCTGGTCCTCCCCCAACTGCTGAAGAGCCGGCTCCTTCCCCGGAGCCGCGAGTGGTGGCCCATCCTGGCCTACGGGGTGATGTGGTTCGGCGGGTACAACGTGGCGCTGAACGCGGCCGAGCATGTGCTGGATGCGGGGACCAGTGCCCTTCTCATCAACGTCAATCCAATCCTCGTGGCCATCATGGCCGGCCTCGTCCTCAAGGAGGGCTTCCCGCGCTGGCTGATCATCGGGAGCATGGTTGCCTTCGCAGGAGTGGCGCTGATCGCTGTCGGTACGGGCCAGCCATCCGCGCCAGGGGAAAGTCCGACGGCGGATGCTGCAGGTGTGCTGCTCTGCCTCCTTGCCGCCGTGCTCGCCGCCGTCAGCGTCATCATTCAAAAGCCGGTGCTGCGCAAGTTTCCCGCCGCGCAGGCCACGTGGTTCGGGATCATGGTTGGAGCCCTGTGCTGCCTGCCATTTGCAGGACAGCTGGTCTCCGAAGTGCAGGCGGCGCCACCGGAAGCAACGATGGGACTGGCCTACCTGGGGATCTTCCCCACGGCGATCGCCTTCACCACCTGGGCCTACGCGCTTTCGTTGATCGAGGCCGGCAAGCTCGCCGCCACCACCTACCTGGTGCCCGGCACCACTATCCTGATCTCCTGGCTGCTCCTGGGCGAAATCCCCACAACCTTGGGCCTGGTGGGCGGCCTGGTCTGCCTGGTGGGCGTCGGATTGACCAGGCGGCGGACCCGGCCGGGACGCGGAGCCAAGCAGAAGGTTCTTCGCTAAAGTCGGAGTATGCCAGCCAGCCTGCCGCCGGGCCTCCCCATCGTTCCTGAAGGTCCCAGCGAGCCCGTTCGTTTCACCGGACGCCCACACTTCAGCATGTCCGCGGACGAGTTCGAGGCCGCCGTCCAGGACGCCCTGGACAGCATCCCGGACAAACTGGCCAGGGCAATGGACAATGTGGCGGTGTTCATTGAGGACGATTACGTGCCCCGGCCGGGAGAAGACGCGGACACGGTGCTGCTGGGGCTTTATGAAGGCGTCCCGCTCACTGAAAGGGATTCATGGTGGGATGCCGGCTCCCTGCCGGACCGCATCACGATCTTCCGTGAACCAATCCTTGAAATCTGCGACTCGCGCGAGGACGTCATCCACGAGGTGGCGGTGACGGTTGTCCACGAGATCGCCCACCACTTCGGGATCGACGACGACAGGCTGCACGAGCTCGGCTGGGGCTAGCCTTGTAGGCATGGGACACGACCACAGCCATACGCACGGCATTACCGCAACGGGCCGGCACCGCAAGCGCCTGGTGGCCGTCCTCGTTATCACCCTCGTTGTGGTGGTAGTGCAGGTGGTGGGCGCAGCCCTCTCCGGTTCACTGTCGCTGCTGGCCGATGCCGGCCATATGCTCTCCGATGCGGCCGGGGTAACCATCGCGTTGCTTGCTGCCTGGATTGCAGGCCGGCCGGCGAGCGACCAGCGGACCTACGGGTACCAGCGGGCCGAAGTCCTGGCGGCCCTGGCCAATGCACTGATCCTGATCGTGATCTCCGTGGTCATCTTTACCGAAGCGATCCGGCGCATTGGTTCCGCGCCTGAGGTACAGACGGACATCATGCTGTTCGCGGCCATCCTGGGTGCTGCCGCCAACGTTGTGTCGCTCCTGATCCTGCACGGCGCCCACCAGGAAAGCCTCAACGTCCGCGGCGCGTATCTCGAAGTCCTGGGCGACCTGATGGGCTCCTTTGCGGTCATAGCCGCCGCGGTGGTCATCATGCTCACCGGCTTCCAGGCCGCCGACACCATCGCGTCCGTGGTGATTGCCCTGTTGATCCTGCCGCGGGCGTGGAGCCTGCTGCGCGACGTCGTGGATGTGCTGCTGGAAGCCAGCCCCAAAGGCGTGGAAGTGCAGATGATCCGCGAGCACATCCTGTCCGTGGAGGGCGTATCGGATGTCCACGACATCCACATCTGGACCATCACCTCCGGGGTGCCCGTTTTTTCGGCGCACGTGGTGGTGGAGGACGGTGTGCTGACCGCCCGCGGCGCGGACCAGCTGCTGGACAAACTGGTGTCCTGCCTGGGCTCGCACTTCGACACGGACCACTGCACGTTCCAGCTGGAACCGGCCACGCACTCCGAGCACGAGGCACGCCAGCACGCTTAGCCGCCGGTCCTGCCGCATGGCTGGCCCGCTTGTTGCGACACGCCAGCGCGGCTCCCCGCATAATGACACCATTGTGGTTTATGTTATTGATGTGACTGCTGTTGCTAAAGTGCACCAGCTGACGTAGCCTCGGGACTGCTGGGGAGCAGACCAGGGGAATCGCCCTGCCGTTATCAGGACCTCCAGCCTTACAACTTCGAGGTTTCTGCAGATGGTTTTGACCGGATCCGGGCGCAAAGCGGCCATCCTGTGCGCCGCCGTGGTACTGATTGGAACGCTGGCAGCCCCGGCAGGAGCTGCGGCTACGCCGTTGGCGCCGCACATCTCCAGACCAGCAGCTCCGGAAACGCCGTCCGCCGAGGACATCACCGCGGCCAAGGCAAGCGAATCCGCCACGGCGGACCAGGTCTCCGCCATCGAACGCCTCCTCGAGACTGCGGCCGGCTCACAGCAGGCTGCCTTCGCTGTTTCGCTGCAGGCCAATAATGCCTACAGCGAGGCCCTGGTGGAGCTGCAGCAACGTTCATCAACGGCGGCTGCCGCTTCGGCGAAGGCCACTGCCGCGCAGGAACAGCAGGACATAGCCAGGAAGCATGTAGGACAACTGGCAGGCGACCTCTACCGCCACGGCGGGCTCAACCCCACCCTGGGCACCTTTGTCAGCGGCGGCGGGGAAACCCTGCAGCAGGCAGCCACACTGCAGGCCCTGTCTGCCGGCCGGAGCCGGGCCTTCGAGGCAGCCGATGAGGCAGCCCGGGCCTCGAGGTCACTGACGACGGCGGCCGAGGATGCCTCCGAAGCGGCCCACGACGCAGCGCGGACGGCGGAAGCCAGGAAAACCCAGGCGGATGAAGCCAACGCAGCCCAGGCCAAAGTTGTAGCGGACGCCAAAGCCCAGCGCACGGTCCTGGTGGACCAGCTCGCCCAGCTCCGGAACACCACCGTTGCACTGGAATCGGCGCGGGTGGATGCCCTGGACCGGCAACGCGAGGAGGCCCGGCTGGCGGCGGCACTGGCAGCTGCGGAGCGGTCTGTCCAGGAGCAGCCGGCTGCTCCTGGCAGCCGGACTGGCCCGGCAGCCCAGGCTCCTGCTGCACCCGCACCCGCGGCGCAAGCTCCCGCGCCGGCTCCGGCAGCCGCACCTGCGCCTGCACCTGCACCTGCGCCTGCTCCCCGTCCGGCACCGGCGGCACCGGTTCCTGCGCCTGCACCAGCACCGGCTCCCGCACCCGTTCCGGTTCCCGCGCCAGTGCCTGCACCGGCTCCTGCACCCGCTCCCGCACCGGCCCCTGCGCCTGCCCCCTCTACGGGAAGCGGAACCTACGAGGCCGCCATCTCGGTGGCGCTGAGCAAGGTGGGTGCGCCCTACTCCTACCAGTGGGGCGGCACCGGCCCTTACGGGTTCGACTGTTCAGGGCTTGTGCAGACGGCCTTTTCGGCGGCCGGAAAGTACCTTCCCCGCACTGCTGCCCAGCAGTACGCGGCTGCTGCCACCCACGTGCCTATCTCGCAGGCACGGCGCGGCGACCTGCTGGTGTGGGGATCGCCGTCGAACTTTTACCACGTGGCCATTTACCTGGGTAACGGCCAGGTGGTGCACGCACTGAACCCGCAGGAGGGTATCGGAGTCACATCGCTGAGCGCAATGGCCGGCATGCAGCTCTACGGCTACGCGGCGCGTTACTGATCCGGGCAGCGAACCGGTGGACGGTCAGCTCAAAACGTCCTTCGTGACGAAACGTCCGTAGGCGAGCGCCCCGAAAACGGCGATGTACCCCGCCTGCAGTAAGGCGTTGCTGGCGAAAGAGTCCCACAGCACGGGCTGGCGGAGCAGGTCGCCAAAGCCCAGCCAGTAATGGCTGAACAGCCACGGGTGCAGCCACTCCAGCTGGGGCAGCTGGTCCAGGACCTGGGACACCACCGAGACCACCACCGTGGCGGCCATGGCACCCACCGGAACCACCGTGAGGGTGGACAGGAACAGCCCTATCGCCGAGAGCCCAGCGAGGGAAACGGCCAGGTAGGCGGCAATCAGGAGGAGGCGCAGCGCGGCTTGCGGCGGTTCGATCACGTCCCCGGACAACAACGTCACGGGACCTACGGGGAACAGCGCGGCCCCGACGGCTGCACCGGCAAGCCCCACCGTGATGGGCGCAGCCAGGCAGAACGCAAGCGCCCCGGCGTACTTCACGAGCAGCAGCCGCACGCGGCCCGCAGGTGCAACCAGCAGGTACCGCAGCGTGCCCAGGTTGGCCTCGCCGGCGATGGTGTCGCCGGCCACCACGCCCACTGTGAGCGGCAGGAACAGCGGAACAGACACCAGCATTGCGGTGAAGGCTACGAACAGCCCGTTCTGCGTGATGCGGTCCAGAAAGGCAGGACCCCTGCCCGGTGGAACCGTGGACGAAATCCTGACTGCCACTGCGATCAGCACAGGGATAGCGGCAAGCGCCAGCAGCAGCGCCCAGGTTCGCCGCCGCCCAAAGAGCACCCGAAGTTCGGACAGCAGGAGGGACAGCCCGGATCCGCGCGGCGCCCCCGCAGGCTCTCCTCCCGTAGTTTCTTTGGTCTCCTGCCGTGCGCTACTGGGCAACGTCGAATCCCTCCCCCGTCAAGGCAACAAAGCGGTCCTCCAGGCTTTCCCGTTCCACGGCGAAACCACGGACCCGGACGCCCGCCTCCACCAGGCGGGCCACGATGTCTTCCGGGGCGGCGTTCCCGGGTGCTGCATTCCCGGCGGCGGGACCGGCAGCGGGACCGGCAGGGAGAGCCGCCGTCACCACCTCGCCGTCCGGCTGTGCCGCTGCAGGCCGGGGGGACAGCCCCAGGCGTGCCAGGACTGTCTTCGCGGCCCCGGCGTCCGGGGTGACCAGGCGGATGCCGGCGCTTCCGGACTGGCGCAGCCCGGACAGCGGGCCCTGGGCCACAAGCCGGCCGGCGCTCATGATGGCTGCATGGGTGCAGATCTGCTCGACCTCGGCCAGTAAGTGGCTGGAGACAAAAACTGTGGTGCCGTCTGCTGCCAGGGAACGGACGAGGTTCCGCACTTCCCGTGTGCCTTGGGGGTCCAGCCCGTTGGTGGGTTCATCCAGCACCAGCAGCTCACGGGGAGACAGCAGCGCGTTGGCAATGCCCAGCCGCTGCTTCATGCCCAGCGAATAGGCGTGCACCCGTTTGCCCGCGGCGTGGCCCAATCCCACCCGTTCGAGGGCCTGGTTCACCCGGGCTTTGCGGGTGGCGGGGGCGGCATGCCGGGTGGCGGCGTCGAGGCGGTGCAGGTTCGCTGTCCCGGAGAGAAAGGGATAAAAGGCCGGGCCTTCCACCAGCGCCCCCACCCGCGGGAGGACGTCCTGGAATGCACCCGGCATGTCCATTCCCAGCATGCGAACCGACCCTGCGGACGCGGAAGCCAGGCCCAGCAGCATCCGGATGGTGGTGGTCTTTCCGGAGCCGTTGGGCCCCAGGAAACCAAAGACGGCGCCGGGTGGCACCGCCAGGTCAAGGCTGTTGACGGCCAGCTGCTGCCCGAAGCGCTTGGTCAGCCCCTGCGTCTCGATGGCCAGGCCGTTTGTCCGGGGGCCGGGGCTTCCTGCGGCCCCGGTCACGGAGCTTTGGATGCGGCTTGCAGCCTCTCCGGCGGGACCATGCCCGCGAAGATCCGGCCGTCGTCGGTAAGCAGGACGTTGAACAGCGTGGTGGACAGCAAACGCCCGCCGGGGACTACGACGGCGGCCTGGGCCAGGAGTGGATTCCGTGCCAGCAAGGTGTTCGCAGCTGTTGCGGCTCCTGCCTCGGCGGGGACTTCCACCACCGTTTCCCAGCCGGCGCCGGTCAGGTAGGGCCGGATTTTGTCTTTGATGCTTCCTGCCTTGTCATCCGGTGTGGCGTGCGTGCCGGGATTCGCAGGGAAACCTGGACCGGACGGCCAGCGTTCGGGGTGGCGGACGTGCAACTCCTCTACCGTGCTGCCCGGCGGCGGGACGAAGTTGAACAGCGCCTCGTCCGGAGCTTCCAGGGACAGGCTGGTGAACCCTGCCCGGAAGGCAGGCTGGGCTGCACCCCGGGCCGTCACTTCCACGGAGAGCGGCATGCCACTGCCTGAATCGACGGCGATAGCCACCTTCCCCACCAGCGTGGCCCCGGAGCGGGGCTCAAGCAGGAGGTTGTACGCAGGGCGCCCGGCGGCTTCCACGTCCGGACCCACAGTCACAGCCGTTGACCTGTCAGCTGCGGCCAGGAACTTCTCGGCGAGCTCCTGTGGTGTGCGCGGGACAGCCGTGTCCGCCTGCGGCTTATCAAGGGGCGGCATCCCGGTGTTCCCCGGGTCGGTCAGCGGCGGCTGCGGGAGCGGCAGGTCGGTGGCGTGGGCGGGCAGGATCAGATGGGCAGCACTGTTGTCCTTTGACGAGTAGAACCAGACGTCGTTGTCGCGGCGGATGATGTCCCGTTCTGCGAGCCGGTCCACCACCTGGACGCGCGACTTCGTCTTTCCGTCCATAAACACCCTCGCCGTGTGCTCACCGGTGAGGAACTCCATAACGGAGGCTGCGCCGCCGGCTGAGGCAGGGCCGGAGGTAGGACCGGTGGCCGGCAGGTCCGGCAGCCCCAGTTCCGAGGACTGTTCAATGGTTCCCGAGAACGTGTGCGTCCGGTGCCCGGCGAGCAGTGCGATTACCTCGGCCGCGGTTTTTTCGGGGAGTGGGTCACCGGCCCGCGCCGGCAGCGTTCCCACCACTGCGCCGGCGGCGATCACTGCGGGCACTACAACTGCAGGAGCCCACCTCAACCAGGCACGGTTGGCTCCCCGCCGCACAAGTATGCCCACGTTCGATTCGTTACTGGTCCGGCGGTTCGTAGTCCGGCCGTCTCCCTCGCTGGAGCCCATAGTCCAAGGGTACGCCTCGGGACGGATCCCTACACCTGCCCGGGCTTCCGCCGGGGGCTTAGGCAGGCACTACCGTTCCAGCGCCGCCGTCGACAGTTATTTTTTGTCCGGTGGCGAGCCGGGCGGTGGCGTCCGCAACCCCCACCACGGCGGGAATCCCGTACTCCCGGGCCACCACCGCGCCGTGCGAGTTGGGCCCGCCCATCTCCATCACCAGGCCGCCGGCCGTAAGGAACAAGGGAGTCCAGCCGGGATCGGTGGATGGCGCCACCAGGATCTCCCCGGGTTCGAGGTGGGCACCCACAGGGTCGAGTATTACCCGGGCAGGAGCCGTGGCCGAACCTGCGGAAGCCGGGCTTCCGGACAGCGCGCCGTCGGCCACCCCGGCACGCGCGGCGTGCAGCACCTCGGGCTCGGTTCCGTCCGAGAGCAGGACCCTGGGGATGTGGCGCCTGCCAAGTTCGCTGGTGTAGGCCGCGCGCCGCTCCACAACGAGGTGGCGCAGGTTGCGCGGCTGGCTGGCCCCATCCTCGCTCCGGACGGTGAGTGCCTGCCGGGCCTCTTCGAAGTCGAGGAAGAAAATGTCGTCAGGACTCTCCAGGTGGCCGTCCGCGGCCAGCGCGGTTCCCACGAGGGCCAGCTGCTTCCGTACTTCAGCGAAGCCCAGGACCAGCTGATACTTGGGCAGCTCCCGCAGCCCGGCGAAAAGCCTGGTGCGGCGCAGCGCGGCGCCCACCAGCAGCGCACGCACCCTGCCGCGGCGGCGGGCTTCGGCTACCAGCCGCTCCACTTCCGCCTCTGCCTCCGCACCAGCCCGGCTGAACTGCACATCCGGCGCCATGGCGGGGTCAGCCAGGCGCAGGTAGTTGGCCAGGACACCCAGGATGTGGGTGGGGTCATCGGACCACCGCGGCATGCCCACATCGATTTCCGCCACTGCCCGGTGCCCGTAGCGTTCGAGGAACCGCACCAGCCCTGCATGCAGGACAGGGGGCAGGCGCCCGGCGTCGAACTCGGCTGCGAGCTCTGACGGCGGCCGGGCTTCCAGGACAGTGCGGGATTCGCGGTCGTCCTTCAATGCTGAGGCAAGGCGCCACAGGTCGAGGTCCATCTCGGTGGTCACGTTCTGCGGCAGGCCCCGGAGCACTTTCTGCAGGTCCTCCCCGCGGTTCGCGCCGCCCAGCATCTTCCCCGCTGCCCACAGCATCGCGAATCCCAGCGCGGGCAGGGGCAAAATGGCCGGAACGATCGCAAAGAGCAGGCCTCCCAGGAGCCGCTCGGCGTGGTCGAGCCGATCAACCGGCCCGGCCCCCGGCGCCAGCTCCAAATCGTCCGCAAATTGCCGGGTGAAACGGTCCAGCCTGCGCAGCGCAGCCTTGGGCCGGAACAGTCCCCGGAACACCGACTCCGGGGCGTGGGCCCGCACCGCTGCCGGCAGGACATGGCGCACCAGTCCGAGCGGGGTCCTGCGGGTCACCGAAAAGCGGGGATCGTCAAAAACGTGGCGCAGGACCGAGGCGGACCTGGCCTCCATCACGTCGAAGACCCGTGGAAGAATCCGCCGGCCAACGTTGCTCCTGACCGGCGTGGTGAGGTCAAAGTAGAGGCGCTGGGCGGCCTCGGCGTACGGCGACGGGCCGTGCCGGGGGTCGGGGACCGTGAAGGCGGCGGCCTTGGCTACGGAGGAGGCCACGAGCCGCAGTGATGCCAGCCCCATGGGCGTGAGGGGGCGGGTGAGGCCCTGGGCCAGGCTGAAGCACAGGTACACCCTGGTTCCGGTGCCGGGATACCGGCTCTCCGGGATTGGGTACAGGGTGGTGATGGGCCGGGACTGGGTCAGCCAGAGCGCCCCGCCGGTGTCAATGGCCCATTCGGTGTCCTGCGGCGAGCCGAAATGCCGTTCGGCCTGCTCGCCCAGGGCCGCAAGATCAACTGCCTCTTCGTCTGTGAGGCTGGGGGCTTCCGTCCGGTCCGGCAGGTCCTGCGTTCGCGTTCCACCGCCCGGAAGGGGGCGCACCATCACGCGTTTGTCGCCGAGCTTCCGCTCAAGGACCCGGGCTTTTTCTGTGTCAACCACAAAGTGGTCCGGATTGACAGCTCCGGAAACCACCGCTTCGCCGAGCCCCGGCGCGGCATCGATGACGGCTTCCCGGCGCCTGCCGGTGAGTGGGTTGGCCGTGAACATCACCCCGGCCGACGCAGCATCAACCATGCGCTGGATGACGACGGCGAGGGCTACTTCGTGCGGCGCGATGCCCAGCGCTGCGCGGTAAGCCACCGCCCGGTCCGTCCAGAGGGAGGCCCAACAGTTGCGCACGGCCTCGAGGACGGCGTCGATGCCGACGACATTCAGGTAGGTGTCCTGCTGGCCCGCGAAGCTCGCAAAGGGAAGGTCCTCGGCTGTAGCCGAGGACCTTACCGCTACCGGCGTCGAATGCCCTAAGGCCGAGTACGCCTGCTCCACGGCGGCAACGATCCGCGGCGGAACCGGGATGGCGCGAATGGCATCCCGTGCCCTGCCGGCCAGCACTGCCAGTTCCGCGGCCCGGCCGGGATTACCCGGTTGCAGTGTGGCCTGGAGGTTGCCGAGTTCTGCAAGAACCCCTTCCTGGACCGTCCCGGCGGCCTCCAGGTAGGCCTCGGTGGTGAGGCAGAATCCGTCCGGCACGGGCAGCCCTGTTGCTATCAGCTCACCAAGGTTCGCGGCCTTGCCCCCCACCAGGGGAAGCATGCTGCCGTCAACGTGGCTGAGCCGAAGGACCAGGGCAGGGGTGGTGTTCCCGTCAGGTTGGCCGGAAGCCTGCCCTGCCTTTCCTGGTGGGTAGGCGGTCATCGGGACGCTCCCTCCGGCAGGATTTGATCAGGCTGCGCCGAGGATGGGCCCGAAACGGGCCCGGTCGGCGAGGCGCGGGTCCTCACGGTCGGGAACCACCATAACGGGGCCCTTGGCGTGATGGAGGACGCCGTCAGAAGTGGAACCCAGGAGCATGCCGGTGAAGCCACCGCGGCCCCGGGTTCCAACCACCACCAGCTCCACGTGCCGGCTCGCATCCACCAGGACATCCACCGGCGACCCGTCCAGCAGCTCAGCTTCCGCCGGAAGGTTGGGGTAATGGCTCCGCAACCATGCCATGCCTGCGTCCAGGGTCAGCTGGATGTCAGCGAACAGTGCCTTACGGTCCATCGGGGCTGGAACCCACGCCAACGAGCCGCTGTATTGCGGAACGGCGCAGAGCACCCGGAGCGATGCACCCAGCCGCACAGCCTGGTCCGCGGCTTCGAGCACTGCAACACGCGCCTGTTCCGAGCCGTCCACGCCTACCACCACCACGTTCTCCACGGGCTGGTGCCCGGCCTTGGCCTGTTCCGCCTTGACCCGCCGGTCCTCGGTGGTTTCGCCCAGCCGGTCCGAGCAGAAAAGGGGGACTGTCACTGTGGGGCATTTCGCGTGCGCCGGCAGTGCGCTGCTGACGGAACCGAGGAGCCTTCCGACGAAGCCGCCCCGGCCCCGCGTCCCGAATACCAGAAGCTCTGCAGTTCGGGACATCTCCAGCAACACTCCGGACGCGTCCCCGTTTTCCACGGAGGCGCTGACGTCGATGTCATAGGCGGACACCTTTTCGAGGGCCTGTTTCACCACGGCCTCGGCGCCCTCGCGGATGACCGAATCATCCACCGTGGCGTATCCGCCGTCCAGGCCGGACGCTGCGAAGATCGGCACCGAGTAAGCGGTAACTATGTGCAGTGGACGACGGCGGCGCCGGGCTTCCCTGGCTGCCCACACCAAGGCGCACTGGCCGTGGTCCGACCCGTCCACGCCAACAACGATCCCGTCAGGAGCGGCATGAGAGCCACCGCTGTCCCGCGCCGGGTCCGGATGCAACTCCTGTGCGCCCATTGGGCCGCCTCCTCGCGATACTGCCTATGTTGCGGCTATTCTGCCAGAAAACAGGCCGCTCCCCGTGCACCCGTATCGCAGCAGCCGCTGCTCAGGAGGGCCCGCTTCCAGTTCTCACTATTCTCCGTCCGCGGTTGCTTAGCAAGCCTGTCCAGGGACGGAAGCGGCAGTTATCCACAGGGCCCGGGCGGCGCCTTGGAAAGCGTGTTCACCAGTAGGGGAATCTTTTCGGATTGGGCTATCCAGCGCAGCGAATCTTCTGTAGTCTTCAGGACATTGTTGGTCCGGGACGCCGACTGCCTTTCCTGTCAGGGGTGCCCGGGAACGCACTGCGGCCGAACCTTGGGGGTAACGGGACGCGCGCGGGCGAGGACGCCCGCACCTGCCGAAACTTCGAAGGAGGAGACTGTGTCAAGCATGCCTGGGAATGCCGGGACCGAGCAGACCACCACTGTGATCATTGGCACCGGCTTGTCCGGCCTGGCCGTGGCCGCCGAACTGTGCCGCCGCGGGGTGGACTCGATAGTGGTGGACGGACTGGACATCCTGGGGGCCGCACAGCCGGCCAACACAGCTTCCCTTCAGCGTTGCGACGCAGCGGACTCGGCTACGCTCCGGGAACGGAACGAAATCCTCCGGCACCTGCGCAACTACGCAGCCAGCCACGATGTAGACGTCCGCAGCACCACCAGGGCCGTCCAGCTGACCATGGTGGACGGCAAATCCGCCGGTGACGCCGTCCCGCAGTGGGAGGTGCACACACCCAACGGCATCCTGGTGGCCGATCATATTGTGCTCACACGCTGCGCCCACAGCCAGCTGCGGCGGATGATCAATGACTTCGGCATCTCGGTGGGCCGTAACCTCGTCGCTGCCATGCGGGCCATCGGCATCTATCTGGTGGGAGTGGGAGAGCTGATCACGCCATCCCCCAAAGAGGTCCTGCGCCAGGCCAAAACGGTGGGCCAGGCCATCTCCGCGAAGGTCAACCCCGAGGCCGGGGCTCCCCCGTTCACAAGAAGCCTGGCGATCCTGCCCTGCTAGCGCCCGTCAGCCCTCGTCGTCGGCGCCTGCTGCGAGCCTGCGGCGGGCAATGATGGCAAGGGCGGCAAGCAGACCAACCGCAGCCGCAGCGAAAATAACGATGCTCCACTGGAACGGCTCCCCGGAACCTGCGGTCTCCGGCGCGGCCGTTACCCCAGGCTCAGCGGTTCCCATTCCCGGAACTGTAGCGCCCGCCGTCGCACTCGCTGCGGGATCAGCCCCTTGCCCTGCTGCCGAGGCCGTAAACGTGAAGGTCCCCTCTATGGGATGCGAATCGGAGCTGACCACCCGCCAGGCAACTGTGTACTGCCCTGCCGGACCGCCCGCCTTAAGCTTCTGGCTGGCCACGTTGTCCACGATCTCCACTGGCCCGTCCGCCCACTCTGCGCCCGAGGCATCCTTGACCGAGAAAGATGACCCAATGCCCAGCGGGTTGTTGTTGAAGGTCACCGATACCTGCTCCGGCGGCACCGCCACCGAAGCGCCCTGGGCAGGGGTGTTGGATTCGGCGGCGTCGTGCGCGGCGGCGGGCCCCGCAAGGCCGAGGACAGCGGCAGCAAAAACGAAGGACCCGAGCACAAGGCCCAGTAGGTGGCGGCGAATCGAATGCATGCTTGGACTGCTCCCTTTGTGTTGGCTTCCTAACAGACTAGGCGAAATTGGCAGGCACGCCGCCGGAGCCCCCATAGGATTCAGGTATCCCCACAGACTCCCCCGGAGGACTCATGCTTAAGCAAGGCTCTGCCCTGGACCGGTATTTTATGGTCACCGAGCGCGGCTCGAACTGGTCCCGCGAGATCCGCGGCGGCTTCGCCACCTTCTTCGCCATGAGCTACATCGTGGTGCTGAACCCCCTGATCCTCTCCGTCCCGGACTCCGCCGGCAACACCCTGGGGTTCCCGGCGGTGGCGGCCGTGACTGCCTTTGTTGCCGGCATCCTCACCATCCTGATGGGAGCCTGGGCCAGGCATCCCTTCGCGCTGGCCACCGGGCTGGGAGTCAACGCATTCGTGGCGGTCACCGTCTCCACCAGCCCGGGCCTGACCTGGCCGGACATGATGGGCCTGGTGGTCCTGTCCGGCGTGACGATGCTGATCCTGGTGCTAACCGGTTTCCGGACCGCCGTGTTCAAAGCCGTACCGGAGGGGCTCAAGACGGCGATCGTGGTGGGGATCGGCCTGTTTATTGCCTTGATCGGCCTGGTCAATGCAGGCTTCGTCCGCCGTATCCCGGACGTGGCCGGCACCACCGTGCCGGTGGGACTCGGCTATGACGGCAAGCTCCTGGGCTGGCCCACCGCCGTGTTTGTGTTTGGCCTGATCCTGACCATCGCCCTAGTGGTGCGGAAGGTCAAGGGTGCCATCCTGATCGGAATCATCACCTCTACGGTCATTTCCGTGGTCCTGGAAATGACGCTGCGCATCGGCCCCAGCGTCCAGCCAGGCCAGCCCTTTAACCCGCAGGGCTGGTCCCTGGTGGCTCCGACGTTCTCGGAATGGGCTGCGCCCGACCTGTCCCTGATTGGCAAGGCCAACCCGTTCGGTGCCTTCGAACACCTGGGCTTTGTGGCCGCCACTTTGCTCGCCTTCGTGATCCTGTTGAGCATCTTCTTCGATGCCATGGGCACCATGGTGGGCTTGGCGAACGAGGCCGGCACGGTGGATGAGCACGGCAACATCCCCGACGTCGACAGGGTCCTGCAGGTGGACGCGCTCGGCGCGATCGCCGGCGGCGGGGCTTCCGTTTCCTCCAACCAGATCTACGTCGAGGCAGGCGCCGGCATCGGCGAGGGCGCGCGCACCGGCGTCGCCTCAATCGTCACCGGGCTGCTGTTCCTGGTGGCCATGTTCTTCACCCCGCTGATCAACCTGGTTCCCTTCGAAGCCGTTGCCCCGGCGCTCGTGGTGGTGGGCTTCATGATGGTCTCCCAGGTGGGCAAGATCGACTGGCAGGACTGGGGCATCGCGATCCCGGCCTTCCTGACCTTCACGCTGATGCCGTTCACCTACTCCATCGCCAACGGCCTGGGCGCCGGGTTCATCGCCTTCGTGCTGATCCGCACCGTGCAGGGCCGGATCAAGGAGGTCCACCCGCTGATGTGGGCAGTGGCCGGGGCGTTCCTGCTGTTCTTCGCGATCGGCCCGATCGAGGCCGCCATCGGCATGATCTAGCCCAGCCTGAATGGGCTGTCCGGGCTGGCCGGGCTGGCCGGGGCGTTGCCCGCCTACACAGGAGTGTTGGGGGCCAAACCTTCGTCACCGGACACCGCGCGGGCTTTCCTTTCCCGGAGCTTGTCCAGCCGGTTCATGAGCGGCGAGGTGGTGGCGCCATGGATCACGATGGAAAGCGCCACCACCAGGCCCACAAAGGCCCACAGCCACTCCGCCTGGTCCGCGAACTTGCCCTTGCCCAGTGCATAGCTGAGGTAGTACAGCGAGCCGATCCCCCGGATACCAAAGAACGAGAGGGCGATCCGCTCGCGGGGCCCGGTTTTTCCGCCCAGCAGCCCCAGCCACCCTGCCGCCGGCCGGACCACCAGCAGGAACGCCAGCGCCACCAGCACCTCCGCCCAGCCAATGCCCTCGAGCAGCCCGCGGGCAATGGCACCGCCCAGCAGGACCAGGATCACCACCGTCAGGAGCCGCTCCAACTGCTCCACATAGGAGTGCAGTACCCGGTGATAGCCGTGCGTGCGTTCAGCGGCGCGGATGGTCACAGCGCACACGAACACAGCGATGAACCCGTAGCCCTCGATCATTTCGGTGACGCCATAGGCGAGGAACGTGGCCGCGAGCGCCACAAAGCCTTCAGAGTGGTTGGACAGCCGCAGGCTTTCGGCGCGTGCAGAGAAGAAAAGCCGGGCCAATACCTTGCCGGTGAGGAAACCCAGCAGGAGCCCGATAGCGAGCCGCCACAGCACGTCCACCCCGAACCATTGCGGGAACCAGGCCGACGGGGATGACCCGGCGATGCTGATGGCGATGGCGAGGTAAACGAACGGGAAGGCCAGTCCGTCGTTGAGGCCGGCTTCGGAGGTGAGTCCGAACCGCACCTCGTCCTCCTTGTTGGCGGCGTCGTCGTGGTCTGCCGGCTCTCCCACCTGCACCTCGGAAGCCAGAACGGGATCCGTGGGCGCGAGGGTTGAGGCCACCAGCAGTGCGGCGCCCAGGCCCAGGCCAAGGAACCACAGGCCCAGCAGGGTCAGGGCAATAATGCACAGGGGCATGGCAATTCCCAGCAGCCGCCACGTAGTGGACCACCGCTGGCGTCCCACAGGCCGGTCCAGGGCAAGCCCCGCGCCCATGAGGGAGACAATCACGCAGACTTCCGCGAGGTGCAGGACGAAGTCGTCGTGCGCTACCGGGTCCGGGTCCGGAAGGGTGGGGATCAGGGCGAAGGCCCCCATACCCGCCCCCAGGAAAACCATAGGCATGGAAAAGGGCATGTCCCGCAGCAGCTTGGGGAGCACCGCGGCGATGAACACCGCAAGGCCCGCGGCCGCAAACAGGATGTTGGGGGCTTCAAACACGTTGCTGTTCTCCGGCCTGATTCGTTGCGCCTTAGCGGCGCGGCAAGATGGAATGTCGGTCCCGGGAAGGGATTGATCCACCTTAGCCCCTTCAGTTTCGCCGGGCCGGGTTCTTGGATTCCAGACATCACGACGGCGGCGCTGCTGGTTTTCGCCCCGGGCATGCGGTGAGCTTGGAACATGTTTGCCGCACACCCCGCCATCGACGTCCCGCCGAAACCCTGGACCGGCAGGTTCGACGGCGACGGCGCGGAGCACCGCCGGTGGTGGCAAGCGGTAACGCCGTACGACGCCGGCACCGAACCAGCCGCCGCACCACACGCTGTCCTGCTCGGTTTCTGCAGCGACGAGGGCGTGCGGCGGAACAAGGGCCGGACAGGAGCGGCCGCCGCTCCGGCCGCAGTCCGTGCCGCCCTGGGGCCGCTGGCGTTCCACCTTAACCGCCCGGTTGCCGATGCAGGGGACGTGGTGGTCTCCGGGACCGGTCTCGAGGCCGGCCAGGAACGCATCGGCGAAGCAGTGACCGCACTGCTCGACGGCGGGCACCTCCCCGTCGTGCTGGGCGGCGGCCACGAGACTGCTTACGCCAGCTACCTGGGCGTGGCCGAATCCGCTGCTGTCCAGGGGGGCCGGCGGCTCGGTGTCCTGAACCTCGACGCCCACTTCGACCTCCGTGACGAGCCCGAGCCGGGTTCCGGCACGCCGTTCCTCCAGATGGCCCGGGCGGAAGCCGCCGCGGACCGCGACTTCCGGTACGCCGTCGTCGGAATTTCCGAACCCAACAACACACGCGCCCTGTTCGACACCGCGGAGAAGCTGGGCGTCCGGTACCTGCTGGACGAAGACTGCGGCGCCGAGCGCGTCCAGGACTTCGTGGCGGCGTTCCTGGCGGACCTTGATGTCTTGTACCTGACCATCGACCTTGACGTGTTGCCGGCAGCGGTGGCCCCCGGCGTCAGTGCACCTGCCGCGTACGGTGTGCCGCTTGCGGTCATCAGTGCCGTGTGCCGCCAGGTGGCCCGGTCCGGAAAGCTGCTCCACCTTGACGTCGCAGAGCTGAACCCGGAGTTTGATATCGACGGCAGGACGGCTAAAGTTGCCGCCCGCCTGATCGATACGCTGCTGCGCTGATCCTTCTGCTGGCCCATCTTAACTGGCCCCCTGTAGCTGGTCCTTACGCGGTCAGCCCTACCGCAACTGCGCCATACGCCAAAAAGTAAGCAGCCTGTCTATTATTGAGCTTTACGGAAGGAGACAGCGGAATGCGGCGCAGAGGATGGATGGCAGGACTGCTGTTTGCCGCCCTGTTGCTGGTCACTGGCTGCGCGGGCAGCTTTCCCGCCGATCCTCAGGGAACACTGGAGAAGGCACAGGGCGGAACCCTCCGTGTAGGTGCGAGCATGAACGGGGACTGGGTTCGCATTTCCGCGGACGCCGGCGGGGAGGTTCGCAGCAGCGACGTCCAGGGTACGGAGGCGGACCTGGTAAGGGACTTCGCAGCGCAGCTGGGATCGGACATCGAGTGGGTGGCCGGAACCGAGCAGGTTCTGGCCGAAGAGATCAAGCACGGCGAACTGGACCTGGTGATCGGCGGGCTGGATAACAAGACCCCGTGGGTGACGCACGCCGGAATTACCCGCCCTTACGCTGAATCGCGCGACGAGCGTGGGAGCCTCCACAAACACGTCATGCTGGTGCCACTGGGTGAAAACGCCTTCCTGCTGGAGCTCGATAAGTTCCTGATGGCGGCAAAGGAGCGGAAATGACACACCTCAAGGGCCGTGACGCCGTCCGGTTCGGGAACACCGAACTGCCGTCCGAACAGCAGGAGGCGCTGCGCAAGGCCATCAGGATCGAATGGACCACCATAGGTTTCCTGGTGGTCACCGCCACCATGGTCTTCCTGGTGCTCGGAAACTCGCAGGCCATGAAGGCCGCCTGGATCGAGGACCTGCTGTCCTTCCTGCCGCCCATCTCCTTCCTGGTGGCGGCGCATGCCATTCGCAAACCTCCTTCAGAGCAGCATCCCTACGGCTATCACCGGTCCACCGGAGTGGCACACCTCGTGGCTGCGGTCGCGCTGACCGTGATGGGCGGCTACATCCTGGTGGAATCCGGGCTGGGCCTGCTCCAGGCGGAACATCCGACCATTGGCGGCATCGAGTTGTTCGGCACCACCATCTGGCTGGGGTGGCTGATGATGGCCGTGATGATCCTGACTGCGGCGCCGCCGGTTATCCTGGGCCGGATCAAGATGAAGCTCGCAGAAAAGCTGCACGACAAGGTTCTCTACGCGGACGCGGACATGAACAAAGCCGACTGGATGACGGCCATAGCAGCCGTGGCCGGGGTAGCGGGAATCGGCATCGGGCTCTGGTGGGCCGACTATGCTGCCGCCCTGATCATCTCGGCCAGCATTTTGCATGACGGCTTCAAAAACACCCGCGCCGCGGTTTCCGCGCTGATGGATAAACGCGCCATGACGTACGACGACGCGAAGCCCCACCCGCTGAGCAGGCAACTGGATGACTACCTCCGCAGCCTCGACTGGACGGAGGGCGCCAAGTCGCGGATCCGCGACGAGGGCCATGTCTTCCACGTGGAGTCCTTCGTGGTCCCGGCGGGCAAGACCACGCCTTCCCTTGAACAGCTCGATGCAGCGCGTGGCGCCTGCGTGGCCATGGACTGGAAGGTCCAGGACATGGTGATCATCCCGGTGGCGGAGCTGCCCTCGGAATTCCTTCCCGGCCCGACGCCGGGCGGCGAACGTTGAGCCGCCGGCCGCGGTTTACGGGCCCTTGAGGACGTAACGCCGCTCCGGACGACCCACCCCGTACTTAAGCCGGACCTCCAGTGTTCCTTCGTCGTGCAGGTATTCAAGGTACCGGCGGGCGCTGACCCTGGATGTTCCCAGCTGTTCCGCAACCTCCGCCGCTGACAGATCGCCTTTGGCCGTTTGGAGCGCCGCTTCCACAAGCTTGAGGGTTTCGATACTGCAGCCCTTCGGTAGCGGCCGCTCTGTCCTGTCCAGGCCAAACACCCGGTTCACGTCGGATTGCTCGGCCACGTCTTTGGCTAAGTCCAGGCCCTGGTACGCGCTCCGGTAGTGTTCCAGGCGTTCCTGCAGGTCGGACTGCGAAAACGGCTTGATCAGGTAGTGCACGATCCCGCCGCGCAGGGCCCGGCGCACCGTTTCCACCTCGCGGGCAGCACTGATCACCAGCACGTCCAGCTCCGGGGCGACGTCCCGCAGCCTGTGCATAAGGTCCAGCCCGTTGATGTCCGGAAGGTGGATGTCCAGCAGCACCAGGTCAGGGCTCAACCGGCCCGTTTCCAACACGGCTTGGGTGCCGGTATGCGCCACCCCCACCACCTCGAACCCGGGCGTGCGCTGGATAAACCCGGCGTGGACCTTGGCCACCATAAAGTCGTCGTCGACAATCAGTACCTTGATCACTGTGTTTTACCTCTTTTGAGCTGGGTTGCACCCCGGGTGAATCGTGCGGTGAAGACGGCCCCGTTGTGGTTGGCCACGGTGAGGTCACCGCCGGAGCGCCGGCAGACCACCCGGGAGAGAGCCAGTCCGAAGCCGCGGCCATCGGCCGGTGCCGCTTCCTTGGTGGAGAACCCCTGCCGGAAGATGTCCTCGACAGCCCCGGCCGGGACGCCCGCACCGGTATCCCGGACTGTAACGGTCACCTGGTCCGCGCCATCCTCCACCAATACCCGGACAGCGGCTTCCGGAAGTCCCGTGACGGCGTCGAACGCGTTGTCCACGAGGTTCCCCACTACGGTGGTGAGGTCCCGGGACAACTCGTCGCTGACCCGGGCCAGGGCAGACTCGGGATCCAGCTTCAGTGCCACACCGCGTTCAGTGGCGAGGCTGGACTTGGCAATCAGCAGGGCGGCGAGCGCGGGATCGTGGATGCGGCTGGTCACTTCATCATTCAGCCTGGTTCGGTCCACCGTGGCGCCGTTGACGAACTGCACCACGGAATCGTATTCGCCGATCTGGATCAGGCCCGAGATGACGTGCAACTGGTTTGCGAACTCATGGGCCTGGGCGCGCAGGGTGTCCGTGGCAGTCCTGGTGGCGCCGAGCTCACGCTCCAGTGAGGACAGCTCGGTCCGGTCCCTGAGCGTGGTGACCGAGCCGATGTCGCGGCCGCGCGAGCGGATGGGGACGCGGTTCGCCACCACCAGACGCTCCCCCACGAGCACCAGCTGGTCCGGGTCCTGCTGCTCGCGGGTCAGGACCTCTTTGAGCGCCGGGTCCACGGGCAGGGATCCGAGCTTCCTGCCCACGCAGTCCGGCGGCAGCCCGAGCAGCTCCCGGGCGCTGTTGTTGGCCACGGTGATGCGCTCGTGGGGATCCAGCGCCACCACGCCTTCCTTGAGGCCGTGCAGCATCGCTTCCCGGTTTTCCACCAGCCCGGTAATCTCGCTGGGCTCCATGCCCAGGGTCTGCCGCTTGACGCGCCGGGAGAGCAGCAGGGACCCGGCAACACCCAGGACACTCGCGACGCCGAGATAGGTCAACAGGTTGGGAACGGCGTCGCCCAGCCGCTCAAGGGTGGAGGGGTAGCTGCGGCTGATGGCTGCGATGCCGATCATTTTTCCGGTGTCATCCAGCACCGGCACGTGGGCGGACAGTACGGGGGCACCGCTTCCTCCCACGACGCCGGTCCAGGCGCGGCCTTCCATCACCTTGCTGGCTCCAAGCTCCAGCGGGTTCCCCACCAAGCCCGGATCGTTGGCTGCAACCACCGTCCGGTCGATTTTTGCGAGTGCCACCTGGGATGATCCGGAGACGGTACGGACTGATTCGGCCACTGCGGGAAGGGCTGCGCCACCGCGCGGCTGGGCATCCGGCAGCAGGGCCCGCACTGCAGGGTTGTTGCCCAGGGCTTCGGCGGCGGACAGTGCCCGTCGGCCCTCGATCCGTTCAAACGCCGCGGCGGACTGGGCAAGGGAGATAGCAACTACTGCCACCAGGACGGCCAGGACAATCAGCAGCTGCAGCACAAGGTACTGCCCGGCGAGGGACATTCCTCTTCGTCGAGACACTGCGGGGGTTCCTTTTGTTTCTGATGCCGGCACTTGAACCTGCGGCGGTAACGGGAACTATATCCCACCGGGACGCCGCAGCTGCCGCTGCCCGGCGACCGGGTGGGACGCCGGAAACGTGAACGCAATGAACTTAACTTTCTCTGCGTACACAAGAGTGATGGACGTCACGGGCGGGCCTAGCATCGAAGCACAGGCCACGTTTGCTGGCCATCCTGTTGAGATTTGTATTACTGAGAAGAGGAACACCATGCGCCAGATCCGCGCATTGCGAGTTGCCGCCGTCGCCGCCGGCATCGCCCTGATGGCCACCGGCTGCGGTGCCACCGGAAAAAGCTCCACCGATTCCACCACCACGGGCGCCGCTGCGGGTCCGTTGACCAATCTCCAGATCATGGTTCCCAATACTGCAGGTGGCGGCTACGACACCACCGCCCGCGTGGCGGCCAAAGTCCTCGAAGACGAGAAAATCGCCACGAACCCCGAGGTCTTCAACCTGGCCGGCGCCGGTGGCACCGTAGGCCTCGCCCGTATCGTCAACGAAAAGGGCAACGGCGACCTCACCATGCTCATGGGCCTGGGCGTGGTGGGAGCGAGCTACACGAACAAGTCAGAGTCCAAGCTGACGGCAACCACTCCGCTGGCCAAACTGATCGAAGAGCCCGGCGCCATCATGGTCAGCAAGGATTCGCCCTACAAGACCATCGATGACCTGGTCACCGCCTGGAAGGCCGACCCCGGTTCCATCAGTGTTGGCGGCGGCTCCTCCCCCGGCGGCCCGGACCACCTGTTGCCCATGCAGCTCGCCGGCGCCGTCGGCATCGATGCCACCAAGGTGAACTTTGTGTCCTACGACGGCGGCGGAGACCTCCTCCCGGCCATCCTCGGCAACAAGGTGGGCTTCGCGGCCTCCGGTGCCGGTGAGTACCTCCAACAGATCGAATCCGGAGCGGTCCGCGTTCTGGCCACCAGCGGCGAGAAGCGGCTGGAAGGCGTGGATGCTCCCACGCTCAAGGAATCAAACATCGACCTGGTGTTCACCAACTGGCGCGGCATCGTGGCCCCTCCGGGCATCACCGACGCCGACAAGGCCACGCTGATCGCTGCCCTCGAAAAGATGCACGGCACAGCCGCCTGGAAGGAAGCCCTGAAGACCAACAGCTGGTCCGACGCCTTCATCACCGGAACTGAGTTCGAAAGCTTCCTTGCCGAGCAGGACAAGCGGGTGGCGGACGTCCTCACGAAGCTTGGCCTGGCGTGAGCTCCTCACCAACACTGGCCTCACGGCTCAAAGGCCGCTCCGAGCTGGGGGTTGTCCTCCTGCTCGGGGCGGCCGGGGCCCTGGTCATTGCGGACGCGGCCCGCATCGTTACCCCCTACTCCCAGTCTGATCCCGTAGGGCCAAAGACACTGCCGTTCATCGTGGGCGGCCTGCTGCTGGTCTGCGCTGTCTTCCTGGCCGTCAACGTACTCCGCGGCGGCCAGGGTGAAGCCGAAGGCGGCGAGGACGTGGACCTCACCCACCCTGCCGACTGGAAGACCGTCCTCCCGCTGGTGGGAGCCTTCATCGCCAACATCCTGCTGATCGACTGGGCAGGCTGGGTGATTTCGGGAACCGTCCTGTTCTGGGGCAGCGTTTGGGCGCTGGGCGGCCGGAACTACATCCGTGACGGCCTCATCTCCGTGGCTTTGTCCCTCCTGACCTTTTATGGCTTCTACCTGGGCCTTGGCATTAACCTGCCGGCCGGTCTCCTGGAAGGGATTCTCTGATGGATGTCTTTTCCTCCCTGATGGACGGCTTTGCCACCGCCCTGACCCCCATGAACTTCATGTACGCCGTCATCGGCGTCATCCTGGGCACCGCCGTCGGCGTCCTTCCGGGCCTCGGCCCGGCCATGACCGTGGCACTGTTGCTCCCGGTCACCTACGCCCTGGAACCCACCAGCGCATTCATTATGTTCGCCGGCATCTACTACGGCGGCATGTACGGCGGCTCCACCACCTCCATCCTGCTTAATACGCCGGGCGAATCGTCGTCCGTGGTGACGGCCATCGAAGGCAACAAGATGGCGAAAGCCGGCAGGGCAGCACAGGCACTGGCGACGGCGGCCATCGGCTCGTTCGTGGCCGGTACCATCGGCACCGCTCTCCTGGCAGTCTGCGCGCCGATCGTGGTGGACTTTGCCGTTAGCCTGGGCGCTCCCAGCTACTTCGCCATCATGGTCCTGGCCCTGCTGGCGGTCACGGCCGTCCTGGGCTCCTCGCGGCTTCGGGGCTTCGCGTCACTGGGCCTCGGCCTCGCCATCGGCCTGGTGGGCCTTGATGTGGTCACCGGCCAGGCCCGGCTCACCTTCGGCGTGCCGCTCCTGGCGGACGGCCTGGACATCGTGGTGGTGGCAGTGGCCATCTTCGCCGTGGGCGAGGCACTCTGGGTTGCCGCTCATCTCCGCCGCAACCCGCTGCAGGTCATTCCCGTGGGACGCCCGTGGATGGGAAAGCAGGACTGGAAGCGGTCCTGGAAGCCCTGGCTCCGCGGCACCGCCTACGGTTTCCCGTTCGGTGCACTGCCCGCCGGCGGCGCCGAGATTCCCACGTTCCTCTCCTACGTCACGGAAAAGCGCCTCAGCAAGCACCCCGAGGAGTTCGGCAAAGGCGCCATCGAGGGTGTGGCAGGTCCCGAAGCAGCCAACAACGCTGCAGCCGCGGGCACACTGACCCCCATGCTGGCCCTCGGCCTGCCCACCAACGCCACGGCCGCGGTGATGCTGGCGGCGTTCACGCAGTACGGCATCCAGCCCGGTCCGCAGCTGTTCGAAAGCGAGGGACCGCTGGTATGGGCCCTCATCGCCAGCCTCTTCATCGGCAACCTGCTGCTCCTGCTGATCAACCTGCCGCTGGCACCGATGTGGGCGAAACTCCTGCAAATCCCGCGCCCGTACCTGTACGCCGGCATCCTGTTCTTCGCCACCCTGGGCGCCTACTCGGTGAACCTGCAGGCGTTTGACCTGGTGCTCCTACTGGCGCTCGGCGCACTGGGCTTCATGATGCGGCGTTTCGGACTGCCGGTGCTGCCGCTGATCCTCGGCGTGATTCTCGGCCCACGAATTGAAAAGCAGCTTCGGCAGACGCTGCAGCTCAGCGCCGGCGATCCGGCCGGGCTCTTCAGCGAGCCGATCGCCGTCGTTATCTACATCATTGTGGGACTCATCCTGCTGTGGCCGCTGCTTTACAAGCTGGTCCGGCGGAACCGGGCAGCTGCTGTTGTGCCCGCCACTGGTTCCGGTGCAACTTCGCCCCGCGAAGTCGGCGGCAGCATCAGCCATGGCAGCCATCGCGCGGACGGACCGGCGGACGGCGACGGCTAGAAGCGGTCCCGCTCATCCTCGCGGCAATATTGAACAACAATCAGCAGAATCAAGGAGACACCATGACCATCGTGGTGGGATACGTCCCAACCCCCGAGGGCGAAGCAGCCCTGACCCAGGCCATCACCGAAGCCCGGAAGAGCAACACCACCCTGCTGGTCATCAACTCGTCCAAGGGCGACGCGCTGGTGGACAACCGCTACGCCCAGGAGCCTGAAATCCAAAGCATTGAAGACCGGTTGGCCACCCAGGGCATCCAGCACATCATCAAGCAGCCGGTCCGTGGCCACGATGCCGCCGCAGAGGTACTGGACGCGGCGGAGGAGCACAATGCCGAACTGATCGTGATCGGGCTGCGCCGCCGCACGCCGGTGGGCAAGCTCATCATGGGCAGCGTGTCCCAGCGGATCCTGCTGGAGGCGGACTGCCCGGTCCTGGCGGTGAAGGCAGGCTAAGCGCGGAAGAGTTCCTGGCGCTGGCGTCCCAGCCCCTCTACCTCCACCTCAACGACGTCCCCCGGCTTGAGATAGGGGAAGCGGCCGCTGAGGGCAACACCTTCTGGAGTCCCGGTGATGATCACATCACCGGGCTCCAGCCGCATGTACTGGCTGCAGTGGTGGACCAGGGTTGGGGCATCAAAAATCAGCCGGGACGTACTGGAGTCCTGCCGCGGTTCACCGTTAACCCAGCTGCGCAGGGGCAGGCTGCCGCCGTCCGCCGCGTCCGCGGGAACAAGCCAGGGCCCCAAGGGCGTGGATCCGGGCAGGGACTTGCCCTTGGTCCATTGCCCGGCCGCTCCCGGAATCTGGTACTCCCGCTCGGAGTAGTCGTTGGCGGTGACGTAGCCGGCGATGCAGTCCCGGGCCTCTTCCAAGGACTGCAGGTAGCTGGCTTCCCTGCCGATCACGATGCCCAACTCCACCTCCCAGTCGTATTTGCTGGAGTGCGGCGGAACCGGGGCGGCGTCGTACGGTCCCGTGACGGTATTGGTCGGTTTGAGGAACACCACGGGAATTTCGGGCGGCGCAGCGCCGGACTCCGCCGCGTGGGCCGCGTAATTCATGCCGATTCCCACTACTGCTCCGGGACGGGACACAGGGGCGCCGGCCCGAAGGTTGCCTGCCCCCTCAAGGACGGGCAAGGTGCCACCGGCCAGCGCTTCCCGCACCTTCGCCAACCCTCCGCCGGCGAGGAAGGCGCCGTCGATGTCCCCGGTGAGGGGCAGCAGGCTAAAGTACTTTTCGGATCCGTCCGCGGATGGCGCCAGAACGGCGGGCTGTTCCTTGCCAATGTCCCCGAGGCGCATGATCTTCATACTGGATTTCCTTCTCTCCGACGTCCGTCACGATGGCTTACCCCCATGGTGGCCGAGGCCGGGATGAATATGCCACTGGACCGATTATGACTGCACCTGTTCTTGCGGTTTACGGCGTTGCAATCCCTGTTGCGCCGCCGGAATAGGGCAGTCATCTGACATTAGACGGCGCAGACGGTAGACTGGGGAGGCCCTGGGGGACAAAAACACAGAAAGTTCAGTAAATGTTTACAGCCACTCTGGAACGCGTTCCGGCCCCTTCCGTCTCCACGGACGAGCCGCTGAGCCGCACCATCGACCTGGAGTTTTCCACTTCAGGCGAAATGCACGCCGGCCTGGAAGAGGCAGTCGCTGAGCTGATCGAGGTAGCTGCCAAGGACGCCTCGTGCGGCATCCTGGTAACCCGGCTCCGCCCGGGACGCTACACGGTAGCGCTGGATGAATCAGTGCCTTTTGGTGAAACCTATGAGGCCATCGCCGCCTGACAGTTTGCGACGGATGCCTCTCCGCGCACAAACAGAAGTCCCCGCCCTGCGTCAAGCAGTGGCGGGGACTTCTGTTTGGCGGTGGCCAAGGCTGTCAGCCGCGGCGTACCTGCACGCCGTCGGACTTCAAAAAGAGCTCCTTCTCGGACGGACCAGCCGGCACAAGCCACAGAACGTTGCCGCTCTGGGACACTTCTTCCACCTCCCCGGCGGCTACCACGTGCGCCTGCTTGATGATCTCGACGCGTTCCCCGGCCTGAAGAGTCCTCCAGTCGGAAACCGCGGCGGAATGGGCGTTGCGCCTCGATAGGACTGCCCCGCGTGCTTTCATGTGAACTACTACCCCTTTGTATACGTTCTGCGCCACAGCCTCTTTGATGTGACTTTCACTACACCTTCAGTTCTACTACACTCACCGCCTGCCTGATGACCGTGTCGCCGTAAATTTCACCAGGCGGACGCTTTGTCGGGTAGAAGTGAAGATTCTTCGCGCTCAGGCGAGCGCACCCACAGCAGATTCGGCCGCCCGGCGCACCTCCCCTGCCCTGACGAGCTGGTCCGCCGCTTCCAGTTCCGGAGAGAGGAAGCGGTCCGTGCCCGGCCCGTCCACCACCCCGCGGAGGGCAAGGACGACGGCGGCACCTGCCGGTCCCGGCGTCAGCACCCCACCGGACAGCTGCGTGCGGATATCCAGGGCGCGGGCCGATGTCACCAGCTCGATGGCCAGGACCCGCCGGAGGTTGTCCGCTGCCTTCCGCAGCTTGCGGGCGGCGTGCCAGCCCATGGAGACGTGGTCTTCCTGCATGGCCGAACTCGGGATGGAGTCTACCGATGCCGGAACAGCCAGCCGCTTGTTGTCCGAGACAAGCCCCGCCTGGGTGTACTGGGCAATCATGAGCCCGGAGTCCACCCCCGGGTCGGCGGCGAGGAAGGCAGGCAAGCCGTGGGAACGGGCCGGGTCCAGCATCCGGTCAGTACGCCGCTCGGCGATGGAGCTCAGGTCCGCGACGGCGATGGCCAGGAAGTCCAGGACGTACGCCACCGGGGCACCGTGAAAGTTGCCGTTGGAGCTGACCCGGCCGTCGGGCAGGATCACCGGGTTGTCGATCGCGGCCGCCAGTTCGCGCGAAGCCACCAAAGCTGCGTGGTCCAGCGTGTCACGGACGGCGCCTGCCACCTGTGGGGCGCAGCGGAGCGAGTAGGCGTCCTGCACCCGCGAATCCCCCACCCTGTGCGATGCCACGATCGGGGAATCGGAGAGCACGCGCAGCATGTTGTCGGCGCTCGCCGCCTGCCCCGGGTGCGGGCGGAGCGCGGCGTGAAGCTCGGGCAGGAACACCTGGTCGGTGCCCAGCAGGGCCTCGACGCTCATCGCGGCGGTGATGTCCGCCGTCGTCAGCAACTGGCGAAGGTCCGCAATGGCCATCAGAAGCATGCCCAGCATGCCCTCCGTGCCGTTGACCAGTGCCAGGCCTTCCTTCTCGGCGAGCGTGACCGGCTCGATGCCGTGCGCTGCAAGGAGTTCCGCGACGGCGGGGCGGCCGGTTGTGCCATAGAGTTCGCCGTCGGGCCCTTCCGCTTCTCCCTCACCCATCAGGACCAGCGCACAGTGGGACAGCGGGGCGAGGTCGCCGGAGCAGCCCAGGGATCCGAACTCACGGACCACGGGGGTGATGCCGGCGTTGAGCACGTCCACCATGGTCTGCAGGACCACCGGGCGGACGCCGGTGCGGCCGGAGGCCAGGGTCTTGGCGCGCAGGAACATGATTCCGCGCACCACCTCGCGTTCCACCGCCGGGCCCATCCCGGCGGCGTGGCTGCGGATCAGGCTTTTCTGGAGCTGGGTGCGCAGCTCCTTGGGGATGTGGCGGTTAGCCAGGGCGCCGAAGCCGGTGGAGATTCCGTACGCCGGGACGTCGCTGGCGGCGAGGTCGTCGATGTGCGCACGGACCTTCGCTACCGACTCGAGCGCTTCCGGGGAAATGGTCACCTTGGCATGGTGGCGCGCGACGGCGACCACATCCTCGGGCGTCACGCCGCCGGACCCGAGGGTGACGGTCAGCGGTTCGTGGGTAATGGCAGTCATAATTCCTACTTCGGTGGTTGCTCCCAACTAGGTGGCAGTAGGTGTCGTTACGAACGCTCAAAACGACATCTACTGCGACCTAGTTGGGTCAGTGGGATGTGGTTAGCGGTTTTCCTGCATGGGGATGCGGACACCGCGTTCTGTGGCGACGTCGAGGGCGCGGCCGTAGCCGGCGTCGGCGTGGCGGATGACGCCCATGCCGGGGTCGTTGGTCAGGAGGCGTTCGAGCTTCTGCGCGGCCAGCTCCGTGCCGTCGGCGACCGATACCTGGCCGGCGTGGATGGAACGGCCGATGCCCACTCCGCCGCCGTGGTGCAGGGATACCCAGGTGGCTCCCGAGGCGGTGTTGAGGAGGGCGTTCAGCAAGGGCCAGTCGGCGATGGCGTCAGAGCCGTCTGCCATGGCTTCGGTTTCGCGGTACGGGGACGCCACGGATCCGGAGTCCAGATGATCGCGGCCGATCACGATGGGGGCCTTGACCTTGCCGTCCTTCACGAGCTGGTTGAACAGCAGCCCGGCTTTGTGGCGTTCGCCGTACCCAAGCCAGCAGATCCGGGCCGGCAGGCCTTCGAACTCCACGCGTTCACCGGCGGCGTCGATCCAGCGGTGCAGGTGCTTGTTGTCCGGGAAGAGCTCCTTGATGGCCTTGTCAGTGACGGCGATGTCCTCGGGGTCACCGGAGAGGGCCACCCAGCGGAACGGGCCCATGCCCTCGCAGAACAGCGGGCGGATGTAGGCCGGCACGAAGCCGGGGAATTCGAACGCCCGGGTGTAGCCGCCCTTCCGGGCTTCGTCGCGGATGGAGTTGCCGTAATCGAACACCTCGGCGCCGGCGTCCTGGAACTCCACCATCGCCTGGACATGCCGCGCCATGGAGGCCTGGGCTTTTTTGGTGAAACCCTCCGGGTCGGCGGCGGCTTCTTCCTGCCATTCCCCCACGGAAATGCCTTCGGGGAGGTAGCTCAGCGGATCATGGGCGGAGGTTTGGTCGGTGACGATGTCCACCGCCAGTTCGCCGGCTTTGTGCCTGCGCAGGATTTCGGGAAACACCTCGGCGGCGTTGCCCACGTAGCCTACGGACCAGCCGCGGCGCTCTTCCTTGGCCTTCAGCACCTTGGCAATGGCGGCGTCGAGGTCCGTTTCCACTTCGTCGAGGTAGCGCTTGCCGGCGCGACGGCGCAGGCGGGTCTCGTCGACGTCGACGATCAGGCAGGCGCCGTCGTTCAATGTGACGGCGAGCGGCTGGGCGCCGCCCATGCCGCCGCAGCCGCCGGTGAGGGTGAGGGTGCCGGCGAGGGTGCCGTTTTCGTCCCCGGTGAGCTTCCGGGCGATCGCGGCGAAGGTCTCGAACGTGCCCTGCAGGATGCCCTGCGTGCCGATGTAGATCCAGGACCCGGCGGTCATCTGGCCGTACATCATCAGGCCTTCTGCCTCTAGCCGGCGGAATTCGGGCCAGTTGGCCCAGTCGCCCACGAGGTTGGAGTTGGCCAGCAGGACGCGCGGCGCCCACTCATTGGTACGAAATACTCCCACCGGCTTTCCCGACTGGACCAGGAGGGTTTCGTCCTTTTCCATGGTTTCCAGGGTGCGGGTGATGGCGTCGAAGGCTGCCCAGGAGCGGACGGCGCGGCCGGTGCCGCCGTAGACCACCAGATCATCAGGGCGTTCAGCCACCTCGGGGTCCAGGTTGTTCATGAGCATGCGCAGCGGGGCTTCCGTCTGCCAGGACTTTGCTGTGAGCTCGGTGCCGCGGGCTGCTTTGACCGGGCGGGCACCGGTGGTGAAATTGGCGGGTGCCATGGTGGCTCCTTTCATCGTGTGCCTATGTTTGAAAAGAAGTTCTGTATCAACTAAAGCCTCTGGAGGACGGGCTTCACAGGGGTTTCAATGGGGTGCTGTCCGGTATTCCAGACGCATTCCGCCCTCCCGATGCCCTATCAGTTTTGGTCCGTAAAAGGCCAGGATGGGTACCAAAACTGATAGGTCAAAAGCGGCCGGGCTACTTACCCGGGCGGCCGTGCAGCCGGACCGACAGGTCGTCGGCCGCCTTTTGGACGCGGCCAGCCAGCACGGGCCATTCCTGGGCGGGCACTTTGTCCTCGAGGAATGTGACGGCGACTGCCGCCGTCGGCCATCCCGTGTGATCAGTGACGGCGGCTGCGATGGAGCCGAAGCCCGGGGTGACTTCCCCGTGCTCGGTGGCGTAGCCGCGCTGCCTCACCTGGTCGAGGTGTGAGGACAGCGCCGAGTACTTCATGATGGCGCCTTCCACCTCGTGCCGGGCGGTGAAGGCGGCGGCGTTCGGGTACAGCGCCCGCACCTGCGACTTTGGCAGCGCCGCGAGGATGGCCCGCCCGCTGGCGGTGAGGTGGCTGGGGAGCCGGACGCCCACGTCTGTCACCAGGGAGGGACGGTTCTTAGCCCGTTCCTCCACGATGTAGAGCACATCCCGCCCATGCAGCACCGCCAGGTGCGCGCTCTCCCCCAGCGCATCCACCAGGGAGGCGAGCAATGGCCGGCCCAGCCGGGACAACGGTTCCTGCCGCGAGTACGCGGAGCTAAGTTCGAAGGCACTGATACCAAGCCCATACCGCTGCTCCTCATGGAGATGGAGCACAAAACCGTTGGCCTCCATCACGCCCAGCAGGTGGTAGACACTGGACCGGGGCAGTCCGAGGGAAGAGGCAATTTGCGACGCCGCCATCGGCCCACGCCGCGAGGCGAGCAGTTTGAGGATGCGCAGTGTGTTCTCGGCGGCGGGCACCTTCGACGTCACCTTTGCGGAGTTTCCTGGTTCGCCGGCCTGCGGCCTCGCTTCCGTAGCTAACACCCGTTCCTCCTTGGTTTCCAGCGGCACACCCCAGGGCTATCCGGGATCCCGTACTCAAGCTTGCGTCCTCACTGGCTGCTCCACGCCTGCTCAGAACTCTTTAGTGTCTGGAATACCAGATGGGGCTCACCGTTGTGTCCGGCCCCAAGCGGCTGACTCCTCAAACCAGCCGAGCGCGGCGACAGCGTGGATGTCAACTGCGCTGCGCACTTCAATTTGGTGGGTGAAGCAGCCGTGCAGCACGGGCCGGAGGCGGATATCTTCTCACCAGCGTGTTGGGTAGAGTCCCGGCTATGGACGGAAAAGAGACGCTGCATCACTATCTCCGTGTCCGCCGGCAAAACCTGCTGGGCAAGCTGGATGGGCTGAATGAATATGACATCCGCCGGCCCCTGACGCCCACCGGTACGAACCTGCTGGGCCTGGTCAAGCATGTGGCAAGCATGGAGCTCGGCTACTTTGGCGAGGTGTTCGATCGCCCCAGCGGGCGGCACCTGCCGTGGCTGGACGATGACGCAAGCCCCGACGCTGATATGTGGGTGACCGCTGATGAGTCTCGTCAAGACATCATCGAACTGCACCAGTTCGCCGCAGCCCACAGCGACGCAACCATCGAGGCGCTGCCCTCTGACGCCGTCGGCAGCGTTCCATGGTGGCCGGAGGAACGGCGCCACGTCACCCTGCACCAGGTCCTTGTCCATATGCTCGCCGAACGCGCCCAGCATCTGGGCCACGCCGACATCCTGCGCGAACTCATCGACGGCATGGCCGGACAACGCCCGGGGGATCCCAACCTCACCGCGCGCAGTCCTGATGAATGGGCCGCCCACCGGGCCGTCATCGAAGCTGCGGCGAGGCAGGTATGAACACCCGGGACGTTCCTGCACAGGTCGGGGATCTGCCCCCGATTGGCCGGCCCGCAAACAGTGCCCTGCTCCAAGCGGGGATCACTTCGCTGGCTGAGGCAGCTTCACTGGGCCGAAGGAAGCTGCTGGCCATGCACGGCATCGGACCGAAGGCCGTGAGGATCCTCGAAACTGCCGCCGCGGAGCGCGGGCTCACCTTCAAGCCCTGAGGTGCCTCGGTGATCTGGTGCCCTGACTGAAGAGGATGGGGTCCCCGGATATCCTGCGGATAGCCTGGCTTTCAAGGTGTCAGGCGGCCAGTCGCCGGCTAACGCTTCCGGGTACCGCTGAGACGCCGAATTGCGCGGCCTAGCGGATGCTGTTCCGGATTCGCAGTACCCCAAAGACGGCTCCGGCACCAACGGCAGCCACACCGAGGCTGAGCAGGATGGTCCAGCCGTCAAGACCACCCGGCTGGCCCTCAGAAGCTCGGTCAGCGGTCGCCGGTTCGACGGCGGACTGCCCGTGGGAAGATACGCCGCCCGGGAACTGCCCGGCAGACGCCTCAGTGGCCCTGGCTGGCTCCGGCACGGCGCTGCCGCTGACGTTGGCCAGCGCCACCGGTGGCAACACGGCTGCTGCGGCTGCCCCAGGCTGCACGTAACCACCAGCCGAAGCAGGGGGCACGAAGGCCACCGCAGCATCCCGCGGTGCATCCGTCGTGTTGGCCTCTACGGTTGAGGACGATCCGCCTGTGGCCGGCTGAGCAGCGGCATCCGCGGCCCCGGCAGCCATCGCCTCCGCCGCCGCAGCGGCGTGAGATGCGGCATCTGCATCTGTCCCTGCCGCAGCGGCGAATGCAGCGGCAGCAGAAATCCGTGCCTGGATAGCCGCAACGTGCGCCGCAGTCCCCCGGTCGCGCTCTCCGAGGCGGAACTGGCCGGAAGCGATGAAGACGCCGAGCGCGTCCATGGAACCTTCAAGGGCAACCTCAGCGCCGATCCGGACCTCAGGTCCGGCGGTCTCCAGCAGTTGGTAGGCCGCGATCCTGTTGTCCAGCGCCTGAGTCCTGAACACACCGGCCTCAAGGAACTCCCGCACGACCAGGGGGTCGTTGGCCGCGAGCACCTTTTCCGCAGACGACCTCACGTGCGGTGTTCCGGTGGCAAAGTACTGGTACGCCCGCTCTCTGTCGGCCGCGATCTGGTGTGCGTCCGGCGCCGGGGCAGGATTGTCCAGGCGTTCCCGGGCTTCTGCCGCCAGCCGGGCGTCTTCCAACTGCTTGGCGATCGGGGCCTGCGCCAGGCCGAACTCCCGCTCGGCCATCAGGCGCATTGCATCGGCCGAACGGGCGTCCTTCTCGGTTTTCCACGCAGCTTCAGCTGCCCCGGCAGCGGCGTTCGCCGCTTCCCGCGCAGCCTCGGCGGCAACACGCGCACGCCCGGTGGCAGTCGAATCGCCGGGATCGCCGGCCTGCGCCAGGGCCTCAAAAGCAACAGCCTTCTGAGCGCCGGACGTCACTCTTGCCGATCTGGCCTTCTCAACCAGCCCTTCGATCTCCGCTGCCTCGGCATCGTGGCCGGCGGCGACGTACTGTCCGTAGCGGAGAAATTCCCGGATCACTGCAGGCGAATCCGAGTCCAGCGCCAACTGCGCGGCGAGCCTCACTGCCGAAGAGCCGGTATCAATCAGCTGATAGCAGCGAATGCGGTCATCGAGCGCCTGGTCCGCGTACGCCGGGACGGGCGAAAATGCCAGTCCGGCCGTGGCCAGGGTGGCGACGAAGATCACCGTCGTGGCAGCAGTAGCGAGGCTGCGCAGGGCGCGCGGCAGTGCACTAATCAAGATTTCCCCCAAGAGACGTGGAAGCAACTGAACGGAAACAGCGGCCGGGGTGGAATTACGGGAACGCCACCGTGCCGTGTCCGGAGTTAACTGCGAGAAGCTTACCCGACGGTTTGCCCGGCCTTTCCCGGCTGCGCGATGGGCCGAAATTAGACGGTCTGGAATCAAAGACACCAACGGCCCGTGAGGCTCATCACGTCGCTGCCGAAAGTGGTCTGCTGGTTAGCGGCTCCCCTCCCAAAGACGAGAAGGTATTTGTATGCAACCAGCACCATGCCCTGCCAGGCACCACAGTCCTGCCGGGAAACAAACCGCAACGGCCGCCGTCGGAAGCGTCCTTAACCGGGGGTTGAATGTGCGTCACATCCGGTTCATGGCGCTCGGCTCCGCGATCGGCACCGGCCTTTTCTATGGTTCCGCCTCCGCCATCCAGAAGGCCGGCCCGGCAGTCCTGCTGGCATACATCATCGGTGGCGCGGCAGTGTTTATGGTGATGCGGGCCCTGGGCGAAATGGCCGTGAGGCACCCGGTCTCCGGCTCGTTCGGCCAGTACGCGAGCCGCTACCTCGGTCCCCTGGCAGGCTTCGTCACCGGCTGGACGTACGTCTTCGAAATGGCGATCGTGGCTATCGCCGACGTTACCGCCTTCAGTATCTACATGGGCTTCTGGTTCCCGCAGGTGGAGCGCTGGGTGTGGATCCTGGCCATCATCTTTTTCCTCGCTGCGCTGAACCTGCTCAGCGTCAAGGTCTTCGGCGAGTTGGAATTTTGGTTCTCGCTGATCAAAGTGGTGGCCATCATCGCCATGATCGCCGGCGGCGCAGCGATCATTATGTTCGGCTTCCAGGCCGGCGGCTCAACCGTGGCGCCTGGCCTGGGCAACCTTGTGGAGCACGGCGGCTTCTTCCCCTTCGGCTTTGAGGGGCTGCTCGCGTCCTTTGCGGTGGTGATGTTCGCCTTCGGCGGGATCGAGACGCTCGGCATCACGGCCGGCGAGGCAGCGAACCCGAAAAGGGTCATCCCCAAGGCAGTGAACACCGTCCCGGTACGTGTCCTGCTGTTCTACGTCCTGACGCTGGGAGTGCTCATGAGCCTCTTCCCGTGGGATGAAATCGGCAGCAACGGCAGCCCCTTCGTTCAGATTTTCAGCGGACTGGGCATTCCTGCCGCACCCCATATCCTGAACGCGGTGGTCATCACGGCAGCACTCTCCGCCATCAACAGCGACATCTTCGGTGCGGGCCGCATCCTCTTCGGCCTCTCGAGGCAAGGCCACGCACCCGCGGCCTTCGGCAAGGTATCCCGGCACGGCGTCCCCTGGATGACCGTGGTGATGATGGCCGGAATCCTCCTGGTTGGTGTAGTCCTGAACGCCATCATTCCCGAAAACGTCTTTGTCCTCATTGCCTCGATCGCCACGTTCGCAACCGTCTGGGTGTGGGTGATGATCCTTGCTTCCCACGTGGCGATGAAGCGCGAAATCGCGCGTACCGGCCTGCCGGCGTCGGAATTCCCGTCGCCGCTGTGGCCCGCCGCTTCGCTGCTCACCATAGCTTTTATGGCACTGGTGATCGCCGTCCTCGGCGCCTTCGAAGACACCAGGATCGCGCTTTACGTGGGCGGCGCCTGGCTGGCGCTGCTGGTCCTCGCCTACCGGCTGTGGGTCAAGGGTGACGGACGACGCCGGGCCGACCTTGTGGACGAAACCCCGCCGCTTCCGGTGGTCACCGCAGCCCGGGACACCGAAAGCTTGGACACCGAAAGTTTGGGCACCGCCGTGGGCAACAGCCACTAAAGACCACGATCAGGGGGCCAACCCGCCTTTCGGAGTTGGGATCAGGCACGGTTCCACAACCCGTGGGCTCCGCGCCGGTTTGGGCGGCACGCTGGCCTTGACCGGCACCAAGTCCTGGTTGCCCGGCCGTAAGGCAGGGCAACCAGGACTGAGGGACGCTTTCAGGGCCGGCAGGCGCGGCTGCCCGGAAGCGGCTGCCCCGGCGGGAACAACTGCACCCCGGAAGCACCGGTCCCCCCAGCAGGGCTCCCCTGCAGCAGACAGCTACGCAGCGGCGGCAGCCGAGCGGACCGCGTCCGCCAGCGAAGTGGCCGGGCGTCCGATCAGCTTGCGCAGATCGCCGGAACCCACCAGGAGGTCTCCGCGGGCGATCCCCAGGTCCGAGTCGGCGAGGATGTCCGCGAACGCCTCCGGCACGCCAAAGCCGGCCAGCATGCCGGCGTACTCCCGGGCAGGAAGGTCCTGGTAGGAGATGTTCCTGCCGGCCGCGGCACTGATCTCCGCGGCAAGCTCAGCCATGGTGAACGGTTCATCCCCGCCCAGCTCATAGATCCTGCCGGCCTGCCCGTCGGCAACCAGCACTGCGGCCGCCGCATGGGCGTAGTCCACGCGGGACGCTGCGCTGACCCGCCCTTCCCCGGCGCTGCCTGCGATGGCACCCTGCGCGAGGGTGCCGGGCAGCTGGTCGGTGTAGTTTTCCAGGTACCAACCGTTGCGCAGCAGGACGAAAGGAACACCGGATTCCTGCAGAATGGCCTCTGTGGCCTGGTGCTCGGCGGCCAGCTTCATCCCGGTGGTATCCGCGTTGGCGATGCTGGTGTACGCGACCAGCTCCACACCCGCCGCCTTCGCCGCCTCGATGACCGTACGGTGCTGCTCCACCCGCTGGCCGACTTCACTGCCGGAGATGAGCAGCACCTTTGATGCGCCCTGCAAGGCCGCAGCTACAGACGCTGCATTCCCGTAGTCCATGCTCCTGACCCGGACACCGCGGTCCGCCAGGTCTGCGATCTTTTCGATGGAGCGGCCGGCAGCCACGATGTCCTGCGCGGGAACCTTGCGCTCCAGCAGGGCCTCAAGGACGTGGCGGCCCAGCTGGCCGGTTGCTCCGGTGATAACAATGGTCATGATTTACCTTCCGTTCTGCGTCTGTCACGGGGCACAACCAGACAGGTTCCTGATAACTTCCCAGTAGAGAGTACGCACTTTCAAGTAAGGTACTTACATGAAAGTTAGTACCCATGCCCGGACGCCCCATGCAGCCCCCCTTCCTGCCACCCTTGCCGACGGCGTTTTCCCGGCCGGGTGCCCCAGCCGCACCGTCCTGGACCACATCACCAGTAAATGGGGTGTACTGATCCTGCTGGCCCTGTCCGAAGGCGAGCAGCGATGGAGCGACCTGCGACGGCGGGCCGAGGGCGTCAGCGAGAAGATGCTGGCCCAGACCCTCAAGACCCTTGAGCGGGACGGCCTTGTCACGCGGACAGCCCAGCCCGTCATTCCGCCCCGGGTGGACTACAGCCTCACGGAGCGCGGGTACGAATTGAGCGCACTTCTGGTGCCCCTGGTGGCTTGGGCCTTCGAGAACGCGGACGACATCATCAACGGCCAGCGCTGAACGTCAGGCGGAGCGGACCAATAAGGGCAGATGGACCGCCTCCACAGGTACTCGGAGCGGGCCAGTACCGGCGCTTTGAAAATATGAGTACCTGTTACTGGTGTGACTGGTGTGAATAGCGAATAGCTTAGGCGTCAGGTGCCAGCCGGAATTGGAGGGCCGCCCTCACGCTGGGAGCGTTCCGGTTAAACCTGCACCGCCAGGCAGCGGCTGACACGCCGCACGCAAGGAGTTGGTAAGCATGGTCAAAGCCATTGTCCCTGACCTGTCCGCCATGGGACGGCCCGTCAGCCTGACCTCGCTCGTGGCGCGGGCGTGGCGACGGGCACTAAGTGTTTTCAGCCCGCAGTCCCCCTACCGGATCGGGGATGCGGTAGTGGGCGACGATCCCTTCAGGGGCCGGCGGGAGGGTGTGGTGGTATTCCTCCAGGGGACGTCCGCGGGCGTGGATACCGCTCAGGGAGTCTTCTTCTACGACCACCGGCAGCTCAAAAGGCTGGACTAGCCGCAGATGCGGCCGGCCCAGCGGCTGAGAGCTACAGGCAGGCCTGACTAACGGGCGGACCAGCCGCCGTCCATGGTGTAGCTGGCGCCGGTCACCATGCCTGCGTGGTCTGAGGCCAGCCACGCGACCAGTGATGCGACTTCCTCCGGCTCAACGAGCCGCTTGATCGCTGACTCGGTGAGCATCACCTTGGCCAGCACCTCGGACTCCGGGATGCCGTGCACCTGCGCCTGGTCCGCGAGTTGCTTCTCCACCAGGGGCGTGCGCACGTACCCCGGGTTGATGCAGTTGGACGTGACGCCGTGATCCCCGCCTTCGAGCGCTGTGACCTTGCTGAGCCCTTCCAGCCCGTGCTTGGCGGAGACGTAGGCACTCTTGAACGGCGAGGCCCGGATTCCGTGAACCGAGGACACGTTGATGATGCGGCCGAACCCGTTGGTGTACATGTGCGGCAGGGCGGCCCGGATCAGCAGGAACGGCGCCTCCAGCATCAGGGCGATAATCCTGCGGAACTCCACGGGATCGAACTCCTCGATGGGGCTGATGCGCTGGATCCCGGCGTTGTTCACCAGGATGTCGCAGTCCAGGGTCAAGGTGGCGAGCGAGTCCACGTCCAGCAGGTCAATGTTCCAGGCGGTGCCGCCCACCTCGTCGGCTAGGGAGGCAGCACCGGCGGAGTCGACGTCGGCCACCACCACTTTCGCTCCCCGTGCGGCCAGTTCACGGACGCAGGCTGCGCCGATTCCGCTGGCACCCCCGGTGACCAGGGCCTTACGTCCGTTCAAAGTGTTTTCCATCGCAAGCTCCTCGGTGTCCACGGTGACACGTGCTGTGATCCCCAGCACTCATGGCATCACCGAGTATTGCTGCGCAGAGATGCACGTTCAATAGCCAAACCAGCACTAACCGTGTGCACAATTGCAGATATGAAAGCCAACCCGGATGATTTGCTGGTACTCCTCGCCGTGTCCCGCTCTGCAAAATTTACGACGGCGGCCCAGGCCCTGGGACTTAACCACACCACTGTCTCGCGCCGGATAGCGGCGCTGGAGAAGGCTCTCGGCGGACGGGTGCTGGCGCGTGCCACCGGAGGATGGGAGCTGACGGAACTTGGAGCCCGGGCCGTACAGGTGGCCGAGCAGGTGGAAGGGGTGATGGGGACGCTCGGGGCCGCAGGGCAGGCACCCGACCCGATTGCCGGCGTCGTCCGTATGACGGCCACTGACGGGTTCAGCGCGTACATCGCCGCACCTGCCGTGGCGCGGCTGCGCCGCGACCACCCGGGTCTGTGCGTGGAGGTGGTGACCATGACCAGGCGGGCGCTGCAGCAGCGGTCCGGACTGGACATCGAAGTGGTGGTGGGCGAACCGCAGGTGCACCGGGCCGAGGCCGTGCGGCTGGGTGACTACGTGCTGGGGATGTACGCCTCCCGCGCCTACCTGGAGGAGCACGGAACGCCCGCCACTGTGGCTGAGCTCAACGAGCACCCGCTGGTCTACTTCGTTGATTCGATGCTGCAGGTGGATGACCTGGACGCACCGCGCCGGCTGGTGCCTGCCATGCGCGACGGCCTCACCTCCACCAACGTGTTTGTCCACGTGGAGGCGACGCGTGCCGGTGCCGGGATCGGTTTCCTGCCCTGTTTTATGGGCGACCTGCATAACGACCTGGTCCGGCTGCTGCCGTCCGAGGTGGCCGAGCGGCTGCCGTACTGGATGGTGCTGCGGCCGGATTCGCTGCGCCGGCCCGCGGTGGCAGCCGTTGTGCAGGCACTGCGCGAGCAGATGGCCGGGCACCGGGAGTGGCTGCTGGGCCGGGGAAAAACACCATCGGTTGCTCCGTAACTGCCGTTTTGGGCCGCGAAAGCGACAACTACGTGGGCCCACGCCCGCCGGATTCCCTGACCGAGCTTGCGAGGTTAGGGTGCGGGTGGGGAGGGTCATGGCGTACGGGTGATCCCGTTGCGAAGGACCGCACCTGCGCGTCGTCCCACAGATGCGCCGGAACAGCGCCGCCCAGGAGCCTGCGGGCCAGCTTCGGGTCGTCTCCGAAGGGGACATCGCTGCCGGCCATCACCATGTTTCCGTAGCGGCGGCCCTTGAGCATGGCCGGGTCGGCGATGATCATGGTGTGCTTGAAGGCGGCCGCTATGGTGGCGGCGTCCTCACGGGCGTTCTTCAAGTCAGGTGCATCGCCGGAGTTCACCACGTACAGCCCGCCCGGCGCCAGGACGCGCTTGACGTGCTGGTTGAACTCCGCCGTGGTCAGCGGGCGCGGGGTCAGCGCACCGGCGAAAACGTCGCGGATGATGAAGTCCCGGGTTTCGGCGGTCAGCGATTCCGTCACCTCGCGAGCCTCGCCCACCCGCAGGCGCAGCAGCGGCGCCTTGGGCAGATCGAACCAGCCGCGCACGTATTCGGCCAGCTTGCCGTCCAGCTCCACCACCACCTGCCGGGCGTCCGGATAGACAGCGTGGAAGTAGCGGGCCAGGGAGCAGGCGCCACCGCCAAGATGCAAGCCGCGCAGCTTGGGCTTGGTCCCCGCAGGGCCCGACGCCGGCCAGCGTGACTCGATGAGCGCAGCCATCCAGCGCATGTATTCGAAGTCCAGGAACAGCGGATCCGCGAGGTCGATGTGGGAACTCATCACGCCGTTGATCTTCAGGAGCCAGCCCGTGGAGTTGTCCTGGTCTGCTATCAGTTCGCAGTCCCCGGTGTCGATGTAATAGACGCCTTCAACAGGGCCGCTGAACCGCGCTCCCGCCGGAACGTCCACCACTCCCGCCACCGGGCGCATGCCGTTCCGGCCTCCGGACTTTCCGCGTTTTGCCATGATCCGTGCCCCGCTTCAGTCCGTCCAACCAAGTCCAAGGATCAACCTTAGTTGGTGGGCACCGCTCCTTCGCCTTCCCGGATCCGCTTCACCACGGCCGTGGTGGACCGTTCAGCCACGTAATCCAGGATGGCAACCCTTCCGCCGTACTCCTCCACGGCCGGCGTCTCGGCGAGCATCTCCGGGGAGTAGTCCCCGCCCTTGGCGTAGACCTCCGGCCGGAGCTGCGTGATCAACGGAGCCGCGGTGGGTGTGTCGAAGACGGTCACGTAGTCCACGCAGCTCAGTGCGGCCACCACCGCGGCACGGTCCGCCACCCCGTTGATGGGCCGGCCGGAGCCCTTGAGCTTGCGCACGGAGTCGTCGCTGTTCAGCGCCACCACCAGGATGTCCCCCAACTGTTTTGCCTGGTTCAGGTAGCGTGTGTGGCCGCTGTGCAGCACGTCGAAGCAGCCGTTCGTCAGCACAATGCGCTGGCCCTGGACCCGGTGCAGCTCCAGTTGCCGTTGCAGTTCGTCGGCACCAAGCGCAGTGTCAGCGAAGGCCTTGAGGTACCGGCTCAGCTGGCCGGTACTGCAAACGGAGGTGCCCGGCTGGTGCACCACCACGTCCGCGGCCGACTGCGCAAGGTCCAGGCTCGCCGTCAGCGGCAGCCCCGCCGAGCGCGCCAGGGTCAGGGCCGCCACAAACGTGTCGCCGGCCCCGGACGCCTGCTTTTCCGCGGCGGGACGGGCCCACGTACGGTGCGTCACGCCGTCGGGCCTGAGGAGCACGGTGCCGTCACGGTCCAGGGTGACCACCACGGCCCCTGCCCCCGTGGCGTCCAGCAGCGCATCGGCATGCCTGCTGACGGCCTCCACCCTCTCCTGCCCGTCGGGTAGCCGGAGGTCCAGCATCCTCGCCGTTTCCTGCGCGTTCGGCGTCACCAGGTCAGGGCGGAGCGGCGCCCAGGGCCGGGGGTCGTGGGAATCGACCACCAGCAGCGGGCGGTCCCGAGCCCCGGAAACCGGGCCGGCGAGCGCCTCCACCAGGCTTGAGCGGACCGGGTCCGCCAGCACCCCGTTGGCGTAGTCGCAGACCAGCACCGCGTCCCGCTGTTCGACGGCGGCACGCACGGAAGCAGCCAGCGCCGCCAGCGCCTCGGCCGGGACGGCCCTGGCGGAGTCGTCGATGCGGAGCATCACCTGTCCGCCGCTGCTGATCCGGATTTTGGTGGTGGTCACCATGTCCGGGTGGCTGTGCAGGTGGCTGACGTCAATGCCTGCTTCCACCAATTGGTTGCGCAGGTCCATGCCGGCGTCGTCGGTTCCGATAATCCCCGCCACGGAGACCCTTGCCCCGAGGGCGGCCAGGTTCATGGCGGTGTTGGCCGCCCCGCCCGGGACTGACTCGCGGGTCTGAACGTCCACCACCGGCGCGGGGGCTTCGCGGCAGAGCCGTTCGATGCTGCCGCTCCACCAGCCGTCCAGCATCAGGTCGCCGATCACCAGGACCGCCGGCTCCTCAGCCGCCAACCGCCCCGGCAGCCACTCGGACAGCGCTCGCTGGGTGGAAAGGTCCACGTTGCCGGTTTCGGCGGGTATGTCCGCTGGCAGGCCTGCAGGCGTGCTGTCAGTTGAGAAGCCTTCCGGTGACAGGCTCACGACTCGTCCCGCTGTTCAACATCGGAATTTTCAGGTGCGGAGTCCGCTTCCTCCGCGTCAGCAGGTGCCACTGGCGGTGCTTCAATATGCACCACTTTCACCCGGCTGAACTCGTCCAGGAGTTCCGGGCCGTACCCGAAACCGGCACCGCTTTCACCTCGCGGCTGGGCAGCGCCGCCGGGCGCCCCGCCGAACACAGCGTTGATCTTGACGGTTCCCACCGGGAGCGCGGCGACAGCACGCTGGATGTGGGCGATGTTGGCGCTGAGGACGGTGGCGGCCAGGCCGTACCTGCCGCTGCACGCCAGGCGGAGGCCGTCGTCGAACGATTTCACCACCTGCACGGGGGCAACCGGCCCGAAGGTTTCCTCCGTCATGACCTGCATCCCGTCTGTGCAATCCAGCAGCACGGTGGCCGGGTAGAAGGACCCGGGCCCCTCCGGAAGGGTTCCGCCCTCCACAGCCCGTGCTCCCTGCTGCAACGCATCGCCCACCTGGGCGTGGACCTCCGCGCGCATCCGGAGATCAACGAGGGGGGCAACGCTCCCCTTGGTGTTGCGGAGCGCGGCTTCCGCTTCAAGGGCCTTGCAAAACTCGTTGGCGATGTCCTCATGGACGTAGATCCGTTCCACGGCCACGCAGATCTGACCGCTGTTGCTGAACGCACCGATTGCCGCCTGCCCGGCCGCCCAGACCGGGTCCACGTCACGGTCCACCAGCAGCGGATCGTTACCGCCGTTCTCCCGAATGACGTGGGCGCCCGTTACCGCTCCGGCCCTGGCGATCCGGGCGCCGGCCGCGCTGGAGCCCACATGGGCGATGACGTCAACCTCGGACTGGGCCAGAAGCGCGCCGACGCCGGCGCCGCCGGAAACCGTTTGGAACACGCCGGCAGGAAAGGCAGGTGCCAAAACTTCGCCCAGCGCCTCGCCCAGCCGCGGGCAGCGCTCGCTCGGCTTGTGCACCACGGTGTTGCCGGTGGCCAGTGCGGCGCCGATCAGGCCGCAGGCCACCGCCACGGGATCATTCCATGGGGTCAGGACAACAGCCACGCCGCGCGGCTCGGCCACCGTGTAATCGGAGGCAAACCGGTTTCCGCGCAGGCTGTGGCCACGGTGCACCGGCCACAGCTCCGCGTACTGTTCCAACGTGGAAACCCCCGCACCGATGCCGGCGAGGGATTCCTCCACGGGCCGCCCGGTTTCGCCGGCGTTGAGTTCCGCGAGCTCCTGGGCCGCCGCAGCGAGCGCCCTGGCAGCGGCGCGGACTGCCGCACCCCGCACTGCCGGCGCAGTGGAAGCCCAATTCGCTGCCGCGCTCCGGGCCACCTCCAGTGCATGCGATACCGCCTTGGGTTCGGCCTCCGGCACAGTCCAAAGGACCTCACCGGTTCGGGGGTTCCGGATGGTGATGCCGCTGCTGTCAGCGGTTTCCGGACGTGCTGTGGTTTCTGTGGCAATGCTGGGCATGATGTTCCTCCCGTCGGTTCCGGCGTGGGTTGCGTTCAGCCTTTAGGGCCAGGAGCCCTCTTCCTCGTGGCAGATCAGCATTTCGCGGACCTCGCAGCCGGTGGGCTGGTTCAACGCGAACAGGATGGCCTGTGCCGTGTTGGCAGGGTCGTTGAGCCGCGAGTCGTCCTGCGGCTTGTACTGCTCGGTGCGGTCATCAAAGAAGCGCGTTTTCATTCCGCCCGGGATGATGGTGGTCACGCCGATTTCGCCGCCGGTCTCAGCAGCCAGCGCGTGGCTGAAGCCCACCACGCCGAACTTGGACGCGCAGTAGGCGGTGGCATCAGCCACGGCACGCTTGCCCAGCGTGGAGGCGATGGTCACCACCCTTCCGTGCGAGGCTTTGAGGTAAGGCAGCGCGGCACGGACGACCGATACGGTGCCCATCAGGTTGACCCCGATGACCTTTTCCCATTCGGTGGCCTCGACGTCGGCCAGCTTGCCACACCGGTCAATGCCCGCAGCGGTCACCACTGCTTCGAGCCCACCGAGCGATTCGGCGGCTTCCTTGACGGCTGCCTCCACGGCAACCCGGTCCGCGACGTCCACTTCGAAGGCCTTCACCGCGGACACGTTGCTGATATCGCGGTCCAGCACCACAGGCGTGCCGCCGGCCTTCAGGACGGCGTCGACGACGGCGGCCCCGAGTCCGGAGGCACCTCCGGTCACGAGCACGCGGCCGGGTGAATGTGAATCTGCAGTCATGGTGTTCCTTTCAATGGGGAATACAAACTTGTGGTGTGCGGTCAGTTCACCTTGGCGGCGTTCGACTTTTTTGGCTTCAGCTGACCTTGGCGAGGGCATCGGCGAGGCCGGTAGTGGAACGGGCGGGGTGGTACGGCACCGTGAGGCACTGTCCGCCCCAGCTCTCCACCAGGCTGGCCTCCGGCAGGCTGGCACCCTTGTAGTCGCCGCCCTTGACCCAGATGTCGGGGCGCAGGCGTTCGAGGGCTGCCTCGGGGGTGTCTTCGTCGAAGACCATCACTGCGTCCACGCATTCCATGGCCAGGAGCAGTTCGGCCCTGTCGTGCTGGCCGATGATGGGACGCTCCGGACCCTTCAGCCGGCGCACGGAGTCGTCGGAGTTGAGGCAGACGATCAGGCAGTCCCCCAGCTCGCGTGCCGCTGCCAGGGACCGGACGTGCCCGGCATGCAGCAGGTCGAAGCAACCGCCGGTAGCCACTACCTTGCCGCCGCTTTCCCGCACCGCGCGGGCCAGCAGGAGGGGGTCGTTCACGCGCGGCCTGGGCTGCGCAGGTTCCCCGTGGGTCTCGGGAAGGGCAGACACCCCGCCGTTGGCGAGGAAGTCAGCGGCGTCATGGACGGCCAGTTCCGCGGCTTCCACCATGTCCCGTCCTGCCAGAAGGTGGACGGCGAGGCTGGCTGCGAGCCGGTCGCCGGCTCCGCAGGGATCGCCGGCCTCCACCCGCGGCGCGGGAACCGCCTGGGGGCTTTGGCCACGCCGGCACAGGACAGCGCCCTGCTCGCCCTTGGTCACCAGGACGGCCTGGCTGCCCCATTCCTCCAGCAGGACCCCGCCCACCCCGGCGGCAGGATCCCCGGCGGCCGGGCGGCCGGCAGCTGGCTTCCGGCCTCGCGACTGCACGGCCTTTTGGGCTTCCGCCAGGTTGGGCGTCACCACGGCAACTCCCGGTACCGGGTCCGGCCCGGCAGGATGCGGGTCCCACACGATGGGCACGTGACCGGCAAGCCGGGCCAGGAGCTCCCGGAGCTGCGGGTTGGCCGCCAGTCCCCGGCCGTAGTCGGCAACAATGATCACCCCGGCCTTTTCCACTTCGCGGAGCATGGCGGTACTGATCCCGGGGACGGGAGCCTTTTCGCAGCCCTGGTCGAAACGGACCACCGGATGCGAACCGGCCCGCACCCGGGTCTTGACCGGGGTCGGGTGGCCGCTCGGACCCGTCACGAGCCGCACACCGGCGAGGTGCGCTTCAAGCTGCCGCCCGGCGTCGTCATCGCCCAGGACCGTCACCAACGTGACGGGCCAGTTGTCCCCGGCGAGCAGCCGGGCCACCAGCCCGGCGCCGCCGGCACGGCGCTTGATGCCGGACACATCCACCACCGGCACGGGCGCGTCGGGGCTCAGCCGTGTGGCTTCGCCGGAGAGGTCAACGTCCAGCATCACATCGCCCACAACGACGATCCTCATGCCCGGCCCCGCTTCTGCAGTCCTCGGCCCGGCAGGCCCTGGTTCTGCAGGCTCCACGCGTCAGTGGAACTGTGCCGGGCGACTTCCAGGTCAAAGGCCCGGCAGATCGCGTGCAGGGCGATGAGGTGCCCCTCCTGGGCATTGGCGTTGAGGGCATCGATCGTCACGGCCTGGTGGCAGGCATCGGCCAGCGGATTGGGGCCTGCCCCGGTGAGCGCCCAGGTGGTCACGTTCAGGCGTGAGGCAACCTCGGCTGCCCGCAGCAGGTTGGGACTCTTGCCGCTGGTGGACAGCAGAATCAGCACATCGCCGGACCGGCCGTGCGCCCGCACCTGGCGGGCGAAGACGTCGTCGTAGCCGTAATCGTTGGCGATGGCCGTCACCGCTGAGGACTCGGCATGCAGGGAAATGGCGGAAAACGGAACCCGCTCGCCGTCGAACCTGCCCACGAGCTCCGCCGTGAGGTGCTGGGCTTCGGCGGCTGAGCCGCCGTTGCCGGCGGCGAGGAGGCGCTGGCCGCGGAGCAGTCGCTGGGCCAGTTCCACGCCCCAGGCCGCAAGCCGGCCGGACTGGCTCCGCAGCGAATCGAGAGCCGGTATCACGTTGTCCAGGTGAACGCGGACCGCTTCCGCACTGTCCGGGTCCACAAAGGCAGCACCCGGCAGCACTGCAGGCAATGCCTCGGGTGTGGGCAACGTTGGCCGGTCCGCTTCCCGCAGGGACGATTCCGCAGTCATAGTGCCGCTCCTTCCATCGGGACAACGCCGGCGGCAGCTCCGGCCACCGCCAGCTGATACGCCTTTTCGGTTTCGGCCGCCACCCGGTCCCAGGAGTACCGGGTGCGGGCACGCTTTTTGCCTGCGCTGCCGAGCTCAGCCCGCAGCGTGGGGTTCTCCAGCAGCAGCGCGAGCGCGGAGGCGATGGCCTCGGGGTCCCGCGGCGGCACGTGCAGTCCGGTTCCGTGGTCAACCACGGTGTCGCGCAGGCCTCCCACTGCGGCAGCAACCACCGGAACGCCGCAGGCCATGGCCTCGAGCGGGACAATGCCGAAGGGTTCGTACCAGGGGGCGCACACCACGGCATCGGCGCTGCGGAAGATCCCGGGCATCTCCCCGCGGGGCACCTGGCCCTGCAGGCTCACCTGGTCCGAAACACCCAGTTCTGCTGCAAGGTCCATCAGGCGGCGCACCTCGGGGTCTGCATGGAGTGCACCGGAGTCTCCGCCGCCGCCCACAATCAGGAGTTCGACGTCGTCAAAGCCCGCCGCGCGCAGGTGCGGGAGCGCCCGGATCACCAGGTCCACGCCCTTGCGCGGAACCAGGCGGCCCACAGAAAGGATGCGGTGCGTGCGCTTCCCGGCGGCTGCGGGCCCCTCGTCGGAAAAGAAGCCAAGGTCCACACCGCACGGGGCGATGGAAATCTTGCCGGTGTCGATTCCCATGGCCTTGAGTTCGAAGACCTCGTCGGAGCACGTGGCAACGATCCGGTCCGCGGACCGCCCCACGCCGGGCTCCAGCCAGCGGCGCTCCAGCGGGCTGGTGTCCTCAGCGCCCTGGTGCCGCCGCTTGACGGTGCCCAGCGCGTGGAAGGTCTGGATGACCGGCACCCGCCAGCCCTGGTCCGGCCGGCGCGCCGCGTCCAGCGCCGCGAGGCCGGACATCCAGAAATGCCCGTGCACCACGTCCGGCGGCCGCTGGCTCCAGTCCCCGGCCACGCCGTCGGCAAGTTCGCCCATGTAGGGCAGCAGTTCGTCCTTGGGAACATGGCGCGCCGGGCCGGCGTCCACATGGACCACTTCGAGGCGGCTCCCCACGCGGACCCTGGCCGGGAGCTCCGTTGCATCCCCGCGTGTGTAAACAGTCACGTGGTGGCCCCGCCTGGCCAGGGCTTCGGACAGCGCGGCAACGTGCACATTCTGCCCGCCGGCATCCACCCCGCCCAAAGCCGCCAGCGGACTGGCGTGCTCGGAAATCATGGAGATCTTCATGGCGTCTTCCTCTCTCGCGCTGGAACAAGGATCTTCCCGTCCAAACGATCGTTATCGGAGTGCCGGGCCCGGCCGCCCAGGTCGGCCAGGAGCTCATCCCAGCGGTCCTGGAACTTGCCCAGGCCGTAGCGTTCCAGTGCAGCCTCACGGGCGGCAACGCCCCGCCGTCGGGCTTCATCCGGGTTGGCGACCAGCTGACGTGCGCAACGGAGCAGCTCATCCACGTCGGCGGAAACGGCGCCCGCCTCCGGCGGCACTGCCCGCGGCGCTTCGGTTGCCGCCAGCACCACCACCGGCATGCCCAGGTGCATGGCCTCCAGCAGGGACAATCCCAGGGAAGTCCAGCGCATGGGGTGCACATAAACGCGGCAGCGGGCGAGCTCACGGTGCAGCTGCGGGGTCTTCAGGTCGCCGCGTACCGTCAGCCTGGACCCGTCAATCCCGGCAGCGGCGCCCAGACCGTCAGTCTTCATGCCGAAGACCTGCAGCGGCGCCACCGATGCAAAGGCGGGCAGCAGGTCGGTACCGGTGACACGGCCGCGGCGGATGGGCTCGTTCACCACAACTCCCAGTTCCGGCAGTTCCCCCGTGTAGAGCTGACCAGGGTCGGGGATGCCGTGTTCGATCACCAGGCTGCGGGCTGAGCCGTTGTCCCAGGCCAGCTTGTTGAAATGGGTTACGTGCACCAGGGGGATGCGGTCCTGGTCCGCGAGCGGGTGCCGCGCGAACGGAAAGTCAACCTTCGGGGTGTTGTGCTCCAGGTACACGGCCGGCAGGTCCATGCCTGGCCTGCGCCCCAGCAACCTGGCAACTTCGTCAATTTCCTCGGGACGTTGAAGGACGACGGCGTCCACGGCCTCGGCGTCGAGCGTTGCCAGGTCCACCTCCCGCACTGATGCGGGCCAGTCCCTGCCGGCACGGCCAAGCCCCCAGGCACCACCCTCGGGCAGGACGGGAAGGAGGTACTCATGACGGCCGCGGACGAAGGCGTCGGTCCAGGAACCGTGGACATGCCAGAGCAGGATTCTCATCTGTTGCGGGCCTTTCTACGGGTGCTGACGTGGGTGCTGAAGGAGCTGACCCCGCCGATCAGACGTTCGACGGCCGCCACCACCTCCTCAGGCGAAACGGAGTCCAGGCAGGGGTGGCCGGGAACGGGGCAGACACGGGCACGGCTCATCCGGCAGGCAGCGTTCTGGTCGCCGAGCAGCTCCAGTGAAACCCCGTACGGCGCCCAGCGGATGGCCGGAACCACGGGCGAAAAAAGGCAGGCAACGGGTGTGCCCACGGCTGCTGCGAGGTGCGCGGGCCCGGTATTGCCAGTGACCACGGCCTCCGCACCCGCCATGACTCCGGCCAGGGTGTGCAGGTCCGTGCGCCCGCCAAGGTCCAGGGCGGAAGGCCCCGCTACCGTGGCGGTCAGCGAGGTCTCCCCGGGACCGCCGGTCACCACCACGCGGTAGCCGGCGCCCTGGAGGAGTTCGACGGCGGCCGCGTGGTGCAGCGGCGGCCATGCCCGGGCGGGGACGGCGGCTCCGGGGTGGACCACCACATAGGGGTCTTCACCTACCAGTCCGCGGGCGTCGGGGACGGACGTGAGGCGGAGTTTCCCGTCGTCGCCCTGCGGCAGGCGGAATCCTCCTGCCTCCGCGATGCCCAATGCGCGTTCGGCCTCGGGCTGGTCCTCCGGGAAGTCTTCACCGGGTTTGAGCCGGACATCAAGGAGGGAGCCCGCATAATCGGTGGACGCTCCGGTGATTCGTTCGACGCCGGCCAGCCGGAGAAGCAGGGCCAGCGGCAGGGGTGACTGGTGGAAGGAGGTGAGGATAACCGCTTCGGTGATCCTGGAGTTCCGTACGTACTCGATGAGCCTGTCAGCGTGCGGGCCGGTCATCTTGGGCGCGGGATTCATTATCCACGGGCTGTCCCAGCTGTAAACCTCCGCGGCGCCCGGCAACATGCCCGCCGCCGCCTCGCCTTGCCTGCCGCAGAGCATCACCACATGGTTCGGCCGACTGCCGTCCGGAAACCGCCCGTTGGCCACGGCCCGCACGGCGGGTCCGGCCAGGAGGACGTCGCCCATGCTGTCCAGGCGTGCCACCAGGACGCGGCCCATCAGGGCCACACCGACAGGAGCGAGACGGCCTCGGCCAGGTTCCGGGCCACCAGTGGGGCCTCTGCCACTTCTTCGGCCCGGGTTACCGGTGTTGGCACCAGGACACCGGTGGCTCCGGCCGCTTCGGCGGCACGGACGTCGGCACCGATATCGCCGATGAGTGCCGCTTCCGATTCCTGGATGCCGAGCTTCCGGCAGGCGCTGTGCACCATTCCGGGTTCAGGCTTGCGGCAGGCGCAGCCATCCTGTTCGGCATGGGGACAGACCTCCCACACATCGAAGGGACCCAGAAGTTCCTCGATCCGGGCGTTGACGTCGGCCACGTTGGCGGCGGTGATCAGGCCGCGGGCAATGCCCGATTGGTTGCTGATGACTCCAGTCGCGATACCGTCGGCGCGGAGTGCATCCAGGACTGCCTTGGCACCGGGCATCGGGGTGACCAGGCCGGGGTCCCCGTTGTAGGGCACATCAACCACCAGGGTTCCATCCCGGTCGAACAGGACAGCGCGGAGCTTGGACGATTCGGAGCTTCCCATACCCTCCCTGTTCCCCACTGCTATTGCCCCTAAACAGGGGCCACTGGTTTTTTCGCCTTTCAGCTGGTGAAAGGGCCGGGCGTTTGAACAGGCAAGATAGGCCCGCTGAGCTCTCTCCAGTCAGTCCGGAGCCTGCTCCCGCCGGCGGGAGGGCCAGCGTTGCGTCCCGGCCGCTCCTGGTCTGGGGCGCCGCTACGGCGGGCAGGAACCGGACCGGAAACTCCGGGGCCGGCGGACTGGCGGGCTGGAAGGTGTGGAGCCCGTGGCGCGCTCCTGTTCCCCACCCAGGCCGTCTCCCCGGGTGCTGCTGAGGAGCCTGCGCTGGAGTTCAACGAGCACCCGGGCCAGCCGCCGCGAAACCTGCATCTGCGACATTCCCAGCCGCTTCCCCAGCTGGACCTGGGTTTCCTCACAAAAATAGCGGCGGTAGAGAAGTTCCCTGTCCGCGGCATCCAGGTCCTGCATCGCCTCCCGCAGGCAGGCGAGGTCCTCCAGTCGCTCCAGGGGTGTCTCAGGGCAGGCGAGCAGGTCGCCGATCGACGGCGCGTCGCTGTGGGGGTTCGCCGCGTCGAGGGAGTCCGGGTGCATGCTGCTGGACGCCGAAATGGCTTCCTGGACGTCAGCGGCCTCCGCCTCCAGCTCAGTGGCAAGTTCGGCCACACTGGGATTCCTGCCCAAGGACTGCACCAGTTCCGGTTCAACCCGGAACATCCTGGTGCGAAGGTCCTGGATGTGCCGGGGCGGCCGGACCACCCACGTGCGGTCACGCAGGTATCGCTTCAGCTCCCCTGCGATGGTGGGAGCGGCATAGGCAGGGAAGCTTTCCCCCTTGGTCTGGTCGAAGCCCCTGGCGGCCTTGACCAGGCCGAGATAGGCCACCTGGTTCAGGTCTGCCCGTTCCCGGCCCCGGGCTTCGAAGCGGGCGGCCAAGCTCTCAGCAAGGTCAAGGTAGCTCAGGACCAGGTCATTTTCGAAGGTCTCCCGCAACCGCCCGGGCTGGGCGTCGGAGCGGTTGTCCTTCATGGATTCCAGGCACGGCTCCTGGACAGGCGTAACGTCCACGGCAAGCGCGGAAAAAGATTCGTGCATTGTCGTTGGTTCCCTCGGTCAGGTTCCGAAAGCCTGCGGCAAGACTTAGCCATAGGAAATCATAAGGTTGCTTATAAAACAATCCTTGGCGGCATTAGGCTCGACATGTAAGACGCAACCGCTCATTCCTGCCAAGGAGTCTTTGCCATGCACATCGCCGTTATCGGAGCCAGCGGAAACGCAGGAACAGCACTGCTGCGGAACCTGCAGGGCCAGCTCGCCGGGAAGCCGGGAAGCCTGCAATTGACAGGAATCAGCAGGCGCCTGCCGGACACCTCACGCGCCCCCTATGCCGGCGTAAAGTGGCACACGCTCAATGTTGGCCTGGAACACGACCGGCCGAAGCTGGAATCGGCGTTGGCAGGGGTGGATTCCGTTGTCCACCTGGCCTGGCAAATCCAGCCGAACCGGGATCTGGACCAGCTGTACCGGACCAACGTCACCGGAACGGCCAATGTCCTGGCGGCCGCGAAGAAGGCCGGGGTCAAGCAGATCGTCTGCGCGTCATCGATCGGCGCCTACAGCAAGGGCCCCAAGGACCGGCGCACGGATGAGTCCTGGCCCGTGCAGGGCATGGCCGGTTCACACTACAGCCGGCATAAGGCGGCGCAGGAAAAACTCCTGGACGAATTTGCGGCGGCCGAGCCGGGCATCGCCGTCGCCAGGCTCCGGCCAGGGTTAATCTTCCAGCGCGACGCCGGGAGCGAGATCGGCCGGTATTTCCTGGGGCCGCTGATTCCCCGGCTCCTGCCAAGGCGGCCACGGCTGCCGCTGCTGCCCGCTCCGGACAGCCTGGTTTTCCAGGCGGTCCACGCGGACGATGTTGCCGAAGCCTACTGGCGGGTCATCGACCAGCGGGCTTCCGGAGCCTTCAACGTGGCGGCCGAGCCGGTCATCACCCCGCAGGAACTTGCCAGGATTCTGCGGGCACACAGAATCCTGCCCATCCCCATGGGTCTGCTGCACCGGGCAGTTGGCCTTGCCTGGCGGCTCCGGCTGATACCCACCGACTCCGGCTGGGTGGAGATGGCAGCGGGAGTCCCCGTCATGGATACCGGGCGCGCCCAACGGATCCTGGGCTGGGAACCGAAGACCTCGTCATTAGCTGCAATTCTTGACGTGCTCGACGGCATGGGGACGGGGGAAGGAGTTACTCCCTCCCCCGTCCTGAAGCCGAGGCCCGGCATTCCAGCCAAGAGCTAGGGCCGCCACGCCGGAGGGCAGGTACCGCGGCCCGCAGCTTAGATGCCGGAGCGCGGATTGTCCCGATCCACGTGGGAACCGCCCTGAGTATCCGCACCGTCGTCGCGCCGGTCATCGCGGGCGACGGAATGACGATCCGCGCTGTCGTCCCGGCGGTCATCACGGGCACCGTCACGGGCCCCGCCGCCGCGGGCATTGTCAGCAGCATCCCGGGCCGCATTGCCGGCGTTAGTGGCGCCCCGGTTGGCGCCGTCGCGGTCCCCCTTAACGTCGGGGTCGAGCTCGTCCGCTTTCCGCGTCCGTTCGCTGACGTCATCACGGAGCGTCTTGGCCTCTGTGGCCTGCTGGTCTGCCTGCTGCCGCAGCCGGGCAGCTTCAACCTGCGCCTGCTCTGCATCCGCCCTGGCGCGCGTCGCCTTCGCTTCGCGCTCCCGGGCATCGAGTTCCCTGTCCTTGGCCTCACGACGGATTTCCGCGGCCTTCTCGCGATGTGCATCGTCCCGCTTTTGCTGAATCGCCTTGCGTCGCCGTCCCGTTGCGAGCAGCAGCAGCACAATCAGCACCACCACAATCACGGCGATCAACACCCAAACCCACGGAGCTATTTCCAAATTACCCACCACTTCCACTTCGATGTGACCGGTCCGGCGGAGGCCATTCCGGCTGACATTTCGGAACTGTTTATAACTCGCTTAGCAAGCGTACTTACCTTTTATTAGTAATCATGCTTATTATTTTAGGGCCAGTATCGCTGGTTCTTGATCAACAACCGGCCTTCTTGGAAAGAGAGAGCGAAGATGACAGAGAACCAATGGCCCGAGGATCCCGCTTACACGGCTCCCCCGGCCTCTACAGGAATTCCGGGCGAGCGAAGCGCCACCACTTTCCCGTCCGCCGCCACTCCACCCTACGGTGACGCCCCCATCGGTGATGCCTCCGGGTCATCCCGCAAGGACGCAGCGAAGGAAGAAGCAGCAGATGTAGCACGCACCGCGAAGGGCTCCGCGCAGAACGTGGCCCAGACGGCAAAGGAAGAAGCAGCACACGTCGCCTCGGAGGCTAAGTCCAGCGCGAAGGACCTGCTGTCCCAGGCGAAGTCCGGGCTCTCCAGCCAGGCAGGTACGCAGCAGCAGAAGGCCGCTGAAGGCATTCGGACCATCTCCAGCCAGCTTCAGAGCATGGCCAGCGCCCCGGACCAGCAGGGTGTCGCCAGCGACCTGATCCGGCAGGCTGCCCAGCGCAGCGAATCCGTGGCTTCCTGGCTCGAGAACAAACAGCCAGGCGACCTCCTCGGCGAAGTCCAGCGGTTCGCCCGCAACAAGCCAGGCACCTTCCTCCTGCTCGCCGCCGGCGCCGGCGTCCTCGCGGGCCGCCTGACCCGTGGCCTCACCGCAGGTACCACCGCAACCTCATCCACCTCCGGCAATGCCGGCACGGCAGGTCTCGCCGGCCAGTACTCCGGCAGCCCATACGGCGACCAGTACACCGAGGGATACAGCCCCGCCGGCGGAACCGTCCCGCCTCCCCCGGTCCAGCTCCCCGGCCCGGCCACTACTACTGCTGGTTACGACGGCGGCGCTCCCGGCACCGCGTACCCGGACGCTGCGCGACCCGCCAGCCCGCTGGACAGCCCCCAGCTGGTCGAAGAACCATGGTCCGGCAACCAGATTGCCGATGACCCCCTTGGCGACCGCAGGCTTGCCGATGATCCCCTGGCCGACGATCCCCTCACCCGGGACCGCCGCGCGGACGGCCAGTCAGGCAGGTTCTGATGAGTAGTTCCATTCCCGAACCGCCGCCGAGTGCGGCGCATGTGAAGGCGGATAACGCGTCGTTGGGTGAGTTGCTGGGTGATGTCACCCGGGACCTGTCCACCCTGATGCGCCAGGAGGTCGAGCTGGCCAAGGCCGAACTGAAGGAATCCGCCACCAAGGCAGGCAAAGGCTCCGGCATGCTCGCCGGCGCCGGCGTGGCCGGGCACTTTGTCCTGGTCTTCCTGTCCCTGGCCCTCATGTTCGCCCTCGGCGCGCTGATTCCGCTGGGCTGGGCCGCCGTGATCGTCGCCGTAATCTGGGGCATCATCGCCGCGGTCCTGGCCTCGATCGGCCGCAAGGAACTCAAGCAGATCAAGGGCATTCCGCAGACCAGCGAGACACTCTCCGAAATCCCCCCAACCCTAAAACCAGGTGAGGTA